>JAJYWM010000097.1 GCA_021791455.1 bacterium
TGGCAAACGGCGGTCGGAACGGCACATGGCACCAGGCATGCAGCCCTGCCTGGTGCTTTGGCGAAGGATGGTCGTAGCGCCCACTCGAATGGCTCCTTCGATCGGAGCAAGGCGGGAGGCTGATTCAGCCCAACTGAGAAGCGGGGCCGACGATGGGTAGGCGGGCTGCTGGCGAAGGCACTATATATCGGCGTCGGGATGGTCGCTGGGAGGCTGCCGTGATTCTTGGCGGCCACCGGTACCGCTTGTACGGTCCGACGAGGGAGTCGGTGAGCCGCCAGTTGGTCTCGGCGCTGCGGGCTCATCAGGAGGGTCAGCTGCCCCTGGGGTCGCGCGAGCCATTCGGGAGGTTCTGGAGTGTCTGGCTGCCGTCCATCCGACCCAATCTGCGGCCCAGGACCTGGACGCGATACGAGGAGCTGGGCCGAATACACCTCCTGCCCCTGCTGGGAACAACTCGAATTGGGGATCTCAGCGTCCAGAAGGTCCAAGCGCTGCATGGGAGGATGTTGGGGACGGGGATCAGCCCATCCACCGTTCACCACGCTCATGCCGTGCTGCACCGGGCCCTGGCTGATGCGGTCCGCTGGGGGGTGGTCTCCAGAAACGTGGCCGGCCTCGTCCCTCCGCCCCGCATGGCAACCCACGAGATGCAGACCCTGACCGGTGCCCAGGCGAGGGAGCTGTGTCGCGCCGCGGCAGGCAGCCGCTTCGAGGCACTCTACGTGCTGGCTGTGACCACCGGCATGAGGCAGGGAGAGCTTCTGGCCCTGAGGTGGAGCGGCGTGGATCTGGAGCGGGGGTTGGCGCAGGTGACCGGAACCATGACCAGGACCGAGGCTGGACTGAGCGTTGCGCCGCCGAAGACCGCCAGGTCGCGGCGCGCCGTGGCTCTGGCCGACCAGGCGATCGAAGCCCTGATCCGACATCGGGAACGGCAGAAGCAAGAGAAGGCGCTTCTCGGCGACGCTTGGGTTGACGAGGACTTGGTGTTCCCGAACTCGATCGGCGGACCCATGCAGCGCGACCACCTGGTCAAGCGTGACTTCGTCCCGCTGCTCCAGCGAGCTGGCCTGCCGGGCATTCGCTTCCACGATCTGAGACATACGGCAGCTACTCTGCTCCTGAGCGAGGGGGTGCATCCGAAGGTCGCCTCGGAGATGCTGGGACATGCCACTGTGGCGATCACCCTTGACCGCTACTCGCACGTGACCGAGACCATGCAACGTGCAGCGGCCCAGTCCATGTCCGAACTGCTTCGGGGCACCTCTGGCGGTCCGGGCACGTTCCCGGGCTCCGGTTGAGAGTAGGCGGGCATGGCATTCCTGCAGCGGGAGACGCGGGTCACCAGCCGAAGACCTTAAACAGCCTGTAATAGGAGAGGACGATGCTGACATCCACCATAGCGAATGAGACGATGATCAACAGCCAGAGTAGCGTCAGCTGCCACCTGGGACGGCGGTGTCGAGGCCCCTCATCGTGGGTGTCGGAACTGTGGTGGAACCTCATGATCTTCATGGGCGGTTAGGTGCCCTGACGCGCTCGCACCTCACGGCTGTCGACACCGCCCTCGTCGGGCCGTCACGATCTCCCCACAGCGGCGTGCGGCTGCTGATTCAAACACGGGTGGCTACCCAAGACTGCCTGTCTCCCGACATAGTGCCAGCTTGCCGCAGGCGCATCGGGGGAGACCCCCGGCTCTAATGCCGCTGAGCACGAGCAGCCCTCTTGAGTTTGTACTTTCGCCGCATTAAGCCACTCTTCTCGGTACCCAGTGGCCACCATACTCTCAGTAGGTAGGCCCCACGGCCAATTGCGGCGAAGCTCGAGGCAAACCCGAGGCCAGCGACATACCAGACTGCAGCAGTATGTCTCAGTAGCAACCCGACGCCAATGGTGAGCGCTGCGAGAAGTATGGAATAGCCGATCCAACGGTACCAGTGCCACCACTGTCGCGACTCCTCCGCTCTCATTTCTTCCAAGCGATGGTTGATGGTGGCCAACTCAGCCTCGCCATCAGACGCCACAGATAACCCCCAAGGCAGGAGACGCAGCGCGGGGGCCGCCCCGCGCCTGGAGATTCCAGACCGCCAGCACAGACGCTGGGACGCCGAGTGCAAACGAGTTTGTAGCAAAAAACAGACGCGCAATCAGTGGCGCATCCTCGCCCACAGCTCTCAGCCCGGCGAGCCCTCCATAGACACCCAGAGTACCCAACAGATCCAGCGGCAATTGTGCTCCGCTCTCATGGCCCGTAACCGTGAGAGTGAAGTCAATCGCTGAAGCGGCGACACTGGATGCGGCCGAGGCAACTATCAATGTGCCAGCTATTGGGGAGCAGAAACCGAGACTAGCAACTTCACACACAAGTGCTGTACCGTCGGCGGTTGTTGATATCGCACTCAGGGCGGCAGACACGCCCTTTGCGAGCACGACCACATTCAGCGGTGTGTACTGTGGCACCGCACTCGCCGCCTGACAGGCCGCCGTGTTCCCGTAGCTGCACAGTTGAGCTGCGGTCGGAGTAAGGGCGCCCGATGGGTCGCTGAAGTTGACCGGGTTGTCCGACGCGTACGAGTAGGGTGAGGTTGCCCCCGTGTTGAGAGGGTCCACGGAGAGGAACTGGGCGGTCGTGGGGTCGTAGTACCTCGCTCTCATCCAGTAGAGCCCGGACTCCTGGTCCAGGTACTGACCCGCGAACAGCAGGTTGGTGGTGGCGGTCCCGGTCTCGGAGGTGATGTTCCCCGCCGGATCGTAGGAGTAGGTGCCCACGACAGCTCCTGAGGAGTTGGTCAGCAGCCGCGTCGAGCCAAGCTGGTCCTGGGACAGGTAGATGGGGCTGCCCGAGCCGGTCACCTGCTCTATCGGCAGACCACCGGGGCCGTACACGTAGTCGGTGGTCCCGTCGGTGAGGATCAGCGGGGTCCCCGAGCTCAGGTCGTAGGCGAAGTGCGAGGTCGTGCCATTCACGGTCTTGG
>JAJYWM010000402.1 GCA_021791455.1 bacterium
CTGGTGCAGCCCCCGTTCGCTCCGCGCCAGGGAGGGCCTGCTGGCGCTTGGGCCAATAGGGGCGCCGAGCAACCTCCTCGCGCAACTCGTCCGCGTGCTTCAGCAGCTCCGCGAGAAAGCTATATCGCGGGGACCGGCGGAACTCCTGGAGTGGCTCCTGCCCTGCGAAGGCCTCTTCCAGCAGCAGCTCGGCCTCTTCGGCCCAGTTCACTGTTTGGAGCACTCCGGCGCCGGGCCCCCTCAATCGCCCGTTGGCCAATAGCCGGGTCCCCTCTTCGACGAATAGCTCCCTGGGCCACGAGAGCCTCCAATCTGCGCCATCGAACATGTCCGCGCTTAGCATTTATTAATTGCCACTCCTGCCATTGTCCCCGCCAGCGACAGGCGGCCAGTTTCCGTTCACACTCCCCTTGCCTCACAGGCTCGATGGCGTGATCCGCACCGAGCTACGAGCGCATCTGGACGACCTGACCTCGCAGTGGGCCAAATAGTCACAGCCCGACGTACCTGGCAGCGTTCTCCTGGAACAGCGTGGCGGGGCGGACGTAGGCGTGGAGCTGGGCGAGGGAGCGGTGGCCGGTCTGGAGCTGGATGGCCCAGGTGGGTGCCCCGGCCCTGGCGGCCGAGGTCACGAACCCGGACCGGAGGCTGTGGGCCCCCACCCTCGTGGGGTCCCCACCGCTGGCGCGGACGGCGCGCTGGACGGCGCGCGCCACCGCCCGCTCGGAGCAGCGCAGCGGCAGGATCCGGCCAGCCCGGTCTACGGTGCGGAACAGGGGCCCTGCCGAGATGGCGGCCGACTCCACCCAGGCCTGGACGGCCCGCACCGGGCAGGTCTCCCCGTGGAGGCCCCAGGGGATGCCTACCAGCCGGCCCCGGCCCTCCTGGTCGGTCTTGGAGCGGCGCAGGCGGATCCGCAGGCCCTCGGGGACCAGCTGCAGGTCCTCGACGTCCAGGCTGGCAAGCTCGGAGCGCCGGAAGCCGCCGGCGAAGCCGAGCAGCAGCATCGCCCGATCGCGAATCCCCCGAGCGGTGCCCTCGGGGATGGCGGAGAGGGCTTCCCGCAGGGCTGGGGTCTCGAGCGCTGTCTTGCCGCTCGCAGCCGCTCCGTGGGTCCGGCGGACGCCGGCGACCACCGCCCGGACCCCGGCCGTTCTGGTGGGCGATGAATGTCCCGCCGCCTGGTGGGCGACGGAGATGGCCGCCATCGCCTGGGCGACCGTGCTGGGCCGGCGCCCCAGCTGGGCCAGGCGGGCGGCGTAGGCGGCCACCAGGGCCGGGCTGGCCGGGAGGGGCTGGGTCCCCGGTGGCGCCTCCGGGCCTGCGCACCACTCAGTGAAGAGCCGCCACGCGGTTCGGTAGGCGCGGCGGGTGGCGGGGCTGCGGGAGGCCTCGGCGTAGTCGCGGGCGGCGCTGCCCGCCCCACCCAGCGCCAGCTCCGCGGGCTCGGGGCGGCGCGCCACCGCTGCGGCCTGCTGGGCGGCCTGGACGATCCCCCGCGCGAGGGGATCCAAGGCCGCCTCCGACAGTCGCCGGGTTCTCCTGGGCACCCCCGGATGGTAGCTCAGGGAGTGTCCGATAAGTGAAGATTATCGGACACTGGAGGGGACGCCAGGGAATTGCGGTAGCCATGCGGCCAAAATAGCGCTTATCTGCTACTATATAGATCCTTATACACACGGCAGCTTGGGACAATCGGAGGGACTCAGTCATGGGCAGCGCGACCGGCACACTCGGCGACTTCACCCAGCTAGGCCAGGACGTGGACTCCAACTCGGGCGTCCTGACTGTGACGATGGAGCGCCTGCGCGATGAGTACGGGGCCGGGCGGCTGGGGATTCATGTGCGTACGGGAATCAGCCAGGCACTCCACAGTGCGGGCCTCGACCACTACCCGATCACCGGAGGGGACGGGCACCCGCTTGAGGGCGATCAGCTAGCCCGAGTGCGGGTCTACCGGCAGGGCAGCCCGATTGCGGAAGTCATTGACGCCGTTCTCCACCCGAGCGAGGGCCATGACGCGGAACTCCGCGAGCTCGTCGGGGGCGACGACGCCGGCCAGATCCTCAAGCAGGTGCGGGAGCTGGTGTGCGCGTAGGGCACAAGCCCGGATTAGACCGACGGCCCCGGGAGCGGCGCTGGTGGGGACTTGCGGAGCCGCAGACCCCGGCCGTGGCGAAGCTCCTTTGACGCACGGCGAGGTGTGAGACTCGACATGGCCGAAGAGCACCAAGCGGAACGCGCCGACCGGATCCTCGCCTATGTCGCAGAGCACGAGGCTGAAGGGGTTGTGCTGACAGTTGGCACCCTCGCGGAAGCAACGGGGATCGATCCCCAGCACATCGTCGTTGAGGTCGAGCGGCTCATCGAGGGGGGCTACATCGCCGGCACACTCCAGAAGTTGGCGACCGGCGGCGACCGGCGGCCCTGGTTTCTTACCCACCCACGTCTGACCGAGCGTGGCGTCCTGAGGGCCGGCCGTCACCCACTGGGGCCGCCCCCTGCAGTGCAGCAACGCGTTCTCCAGGTCATCTACGACAGCTTCCGCCAGGTCGGGAGCTGGCCCAGCGCAGAGTACGTCGACCGCGTGCTAGATCACGAGGGCATCGACCTTGTGCAGGTGCTACCCGATATCCCCGAGAGCCTCCTGGTACACCCGCAGGTCGCGGGGGGAGGCGTGCCCCGTGGGACCCTCATCGTCACACTGCAAGGGCTGACCTTGTGTGCCGACGCCGAGGCGGACCTGGAGCAGTTCCTCTGTGCGCTGAAGCTCTGTGTCGACCGAGAGCGCACGGTGCCCGCGCTGGCGCCCAACGAGCCTGCCGCGGTGATGGTGACAGCGGCCGATGTTCTCGCAGAGTGCCAGCAGGGGGACCGGTCGTGGGAGCCAGGGGCCAGTACGCGGGTGTTGCGGCTGCTGCAGACGCTGCCTTCCATCTGGAGTGGCTCGACCGGCCCTACCGCCGAGGGTTGGTCGCTGACGCTGGCCCGTGGAATCCGCGCCTACCGCGGCGTCGAGACTCTCGAGGACGTCCTACGGGTGCAGGAGCAACAGGCCGCGCCACTGACCACGCCACCAGCCATCGTCCGGCGCGAGCGCGCACGTCTCTTGCCCACCGGGCTCCGCGTCGGTGGAGCGGCTGCTCCTCCTGCGCCCCCTCAAGCCCCGCCCTCCGCCTTCATCCTGATGCCATTCCGAGAGCCGTGGTCCGACGACACGCACGCCTGCATCGAGGCCGCGTGCGCCTCCCTGAAGGCTGAGTGGCCCGAGCTCCAGTGGCGACGAGCCGACCAGATCGCCGAACCTGGTCGGATCACCGACCAGATCATGGAGGCCGTCCGGGCCTCCACAGTCGTCGTGGCCGACATCACTGGCAGCAACCCGAACGTCATGTTCGAGGTCGGGTTCGCACGGGCCCTGGCCAAGCCGCTGGTCCTGCTCAACCAGGACCCCGACAGCTCGCCTTTCGACCTGCACGACTTCCGTCAAATCGCCTACGCGACTGCCACCGCCGCCAAGACCAAGGCCGATCTCATGCGAATGCTGCGCAACGTGCTGCGCGCCGCGGCAACGCGCGCCGGCCAGTAGCCAACTATCAGCACGCTCCAGGGATCCCCGTGCTGCACTCTGCCCCTAGACCTTGACACCCGCAGTGCCGTGCCGTACATCCACCATGCCGGGTCGGCGATCTCCGGCAAGCAGAGTCATGGATCGCCGGAGGCCGCACCATGGCCCGTCCCCGCGCCGCTGCGGCCCCCGCGCCCTCGTCCCTCTCCTGGGACCTCGAGCGCTGCCCCGCCGGCCAGCTCGCCCAGCGGTACGTCGACCTGGAGGCCTTCGTCAGCTGGCTTGGGGCCCAGGACATCCCGGCACCCGCCTGCTGGTACACCCACGGCTGGCTGGTCCACCGGCTGGCGGCCCTGCAGGCCTGGAGGGCCCGCGCCTATGCGCCCGATGCCCACCCGAGGGATGCCGCTGACTGGTGGATGGTGGGCGTGGCCGCCCTGCAGCGGGACTGGGAGCCGTGCCTCGCACATGAGGGCCGCCACCCTCCGCCGGACGCCCCCTGGGACGACCCCGTCCCCATCCCCGAGTTCGGCGCCTTCGTGAGGGCCCTGGTCCGCGAGCGGGCCGAGCATCCCCCGCCGGCGCCACGAGCGCGTCCTGCTCGGACAACCCCGCCATGAGCCAGCTCCAGGGCCGCTGGGGGCCGGTCGCCACCAGGGCCGCCGGCTGGCTGCTGATCCTCGCCTGGGTGGCCCTGCTCGGCTGGTGGGTCCACATCGGCTCCGTCTCCGAGATCATCACCTGGATCGTCCTCACCCTGCTCGGCTGGTGGCTCCCCCCCCGGGCCCGCCGGCTCTGGTGGCGGTACGGCTGGCACTGGCCGTTGCCCCCGGCTCCTCCTCCCGGCCCCCCTCCCTCCTTCCGGATCTGCTGCGGCAGGGCCGACGGGGGCTGGATCAGCGCCCCGCCCCAGGTGGCGGCCCTGGCCCTGGGGCCTCCCCGCAGCGGCAAGACCAGGGGCATCATCATCCCCAACGTCGCCGCCTGGGAGGGACCCGTCCTGGTCACCTCCACCCGCCGCGACGTCCTCGACGCCACCGCCGCCTGGCGCGCCCAGAGGGGGACCGTCTGGCTCTTCGACCCCCTGGTCACCGTCGACCCCCTGCCCGAGGGAGCCCGGCGCCTGGTCTGGTCTCCCCTGCGCGGCTGCTCCGACTGGGACACCGCCCGCCAGCGGGCGGAGGCGCTCGCGGTCGACACTGGCCGGGGCGTGGAGGAGGCCACCCACTGGCGCACCAGGGCCACCCAGCTCGGCGCCGTCCTCCTCCACGCCGCCGCCCTAGACGGCCGCTCCCTGGCCACCGTCTGCGCCTGGGCCCACGCCCAGCGCGCCGAGCCCGCCCAGGCGATCTGCCAGAAGGCTGAGAGCCAGGCCGCTGAAGCGGTCCTCAAGGGGCTGCTGCGCACCCCCGACCGGGAGCGCGGCAGCATCTGGTCGGCCCTGCAGGGGATGCTCTCCTCCTTCGACACCACCAGGGTCTGCCAGGCCGCCGACGCCACCCCCGAGCACCCCTTCGACCCCGAGGCGTTCCTCGCCGGCCCCAACACCGTCTACGTCGTCTCTCCCTCCGACGCCGCCACCGACGGCGCCCCTCTGGTGGTGGGCCTGGTGGAGGAGCTGCGCCTCACCGCCCTGCGCATCTCCGACCGCACCGGCACCCTGCCCATCCCCTGGCTGCTGGCCCTGGACGAGGTGGCCACCATCTGCCCTCTGCCCGGCCTCCCCCGGCTGCTGGCCGAGGGCGGCGGCCGCAACCTGGTCACCCTGATCGCCATGCAGGACCTCCGCCAGGCCGCCGCCCGCTGGACCCCCTCCGGGGCCCAGAGCTTCCTCACCCTGGCCGGGGCCAAGGTGGTCCTCCCCGGCTACGCTGACGCCGACACCCTGCAGCAGCTGGAGACCCTGGTGGGCCGCCACCTGATCTCACTCACCACCACCACCTCCTCCCGCACCAAGCGCCACGGACAGCACCACGACGACGAGACCGAGAGCTCCTCCCAGAGCTTCCTGGAGCAGCCCCGCCTCCCCGCCTCCGCCTGGCGCGGCGGTTACCGAGGCTCCGCCTGGGTCCTCATCGGGGCCGGCGAGCCCCAGCAGATACGGCTCATCGACCCGCACGGCACCCAGCCCTTCGCGAGCTGGCTAAGCAGCAGCCCCCCGCCTGAGACGCAGGGCCTGGTCAGCTGACGACCAGCAAGAGCGCTCCGGAATAGTCCCCTTCAGGGTGCGGGGAACTCCTGAGGCTGCTGGTGTCCGCCTCCGGGCGCGCTGCGTGCTGCCGGTCCCTCAAACCGTCGTACAGACCGCCACAAGGCTCCAAGGTCGTACTCGGCAGCCAGCAGGTCGAGGACCCACTCCTCGGGCAGCTCGTCGGACAGCATCAGATAAGGGCTGGCAGCTCCCGTCAAGCCCCTGAGGAAGCGGTACTCCTTCGTCCGCCCTCCTCTTGCTTGCCGCAGCACTCCGTGTTACTTTCAACCTCTCCACTATCACTGGGGCCGATTTGCTTCACGCTGCCATCGCCACACCACCGACTCGCCAGGTGCTGTTGAGCAAGTTCGCAGTTGCTTGCACAGAGCTCCTAGTGCTCGATGAGCTTTGGACGAAAGCCGTGCAGGACCGGGAGACAACGGCACCAGAGCTTGGCCGTCGGATGACGAACATCCTTGACTTCATTGGCAACACCAGCTCTGAAGTCGCTGTCGAAGTGGGCGAGATGGGGCCGGAATTCGATGTCGCCTGGAATAGCCTCGCCGAGGACAACCTATCACCTGAAGGGCTGGCACTCCTGAGTGAGGAGGTCGGTCCGCACGCAAGTGCCCGCGTGTCTGCCTTTCTTCGCAGTCAGGAGTGGCGAACTGCGCTCGGCGCAGAAGGCGCGGCGATTGAAATGCAGATAAAGGAGATTGAGAATCCCTCTGGCTCTGGACCCGAAGGTGATGTCACTCCCTATGGCCCTCTACCCGAAGGTGATGTCACTCCCTACACGCGCAAGTGGCTTGGCATAGCGCTTGCCTGCGCCGCCGTCGTTGTCGCTGCCGCCATCTCCGCAGGAGCCTCCCCCGTCGTCGCCACCGCCACTGCGGTTGGCAGCCTAGCCCTAGTGGGATTCCATGCGGCTATCACCGCGCTCGCAGACCCTCGCGCCTCCGCCCCACCCCCCGCTATCTCGAACTAGCTAGACAGTCTCCAGGCTTACCTCTATACCCGCCTACTCCTCCGAAGGTGTTGCAACTCTCTCTCAGCACAGAATGTGCGTATAGTATGCCGGGATCGTGGAGATGGAGGGCTCGCCGCCATGATGACCGTCCACAAGATCGCTGCCGGGGACACCGCCGGCTACGTCGCTTACCTCGCCAGCCAGGGACCGGAGCGCCGGCGCGGCGACTACTACCTCGGCCAGGAGGGCCGGCCCGCCGAGGGGCCCGGCCAGTGGCTCGGCCAGGGAGCTGTCGCCCTCGGCCTCTCCGGCGAGGTGCGGCGCGAGGACCTCCTCACCCTCTGGCAGGGCCAGGACCCCCGCTCTGGCGAGCAGCTGGTCCGCTTTGCCCACGGCGTCCACACCGCCGCCGTCGACTGCACCTTCTCCGCCCCCAAGTCCGTCGCCATCGTCTGGGCCCTCGGCGACCAGCAGACCAGGGACCGGATGGAGGCTGCCCACCAGCAGGCCGTCCAGGTCGCCCTAGCCCACCTGGAGGCCCATGCCCCCCTCGTCCGCCGCCGCATCGGGGGCCAGGTCCGTCACGAGCGCGCCCAGGGCCTGGTCATCGCCCGCTTCCGCCACCACACCTCCCGTCAGAGCGCGGCCCAGCAGGCGGCAGGGGCCGCCCCTGACCCCCAGCTCCACGACCACTGCGTCATCGCCAACTGCGCCCTCCGCTCCTCCGAGAGGGAGGCCAGGACCGGAAGATGGGCCGCCATCGACTCCCGCCCCCTCTACCGCATCGCCGCCGAGGCCGGCGCCGTCTACCGCGCCGAGCTCGCCTCCCTCCTCCAGCAGCAGGGGTACCAGACAGAGCGCCACGCCAGGTACTTCGAGGTCTCCGGCATCTCCCCCAAGGTGCGGTCCGCCTTCAGCGCCCGGGCCGCTGAGGTCGAGCGGGCCATAGCCGCCTTCCGGGCCCGCCACGGCCGGGCCCCCACCGACGAGGAGGTGAGAGGGCTCGTCGTCCGCTCCCGCTCCCCCAAGAGAGCCGTCCCCGAGGACGCGTTCCAGGCCTGGCGGGAGAGGGCGAAGGACGCTGGCGCCGACCCCAAGAGCTGGGCCCCTCAGCCACGCCCCATCCCCCAGTCCCCGTGGGCGGAGACCGTGAGCGCTGTGGTCCAGGAGCTGACCGATCCGCAGAGCCCCCGCCGCCTGACCCAGGCCTCCGCCACGGTCGACACCAGAACCCTGCGCACGGCAGTGGCCGAGGCCGCCCAGGGCAGGGTCCCCGGCGCCGCCGTCGATGCCCTCGTCGAGGCCGTCACCGCCGATCCGGCACTGGTCCCGCTCGTGGGCGGCCTCTGGACCACCCGCCCCACCCTGGAGGCCGAGCAGGCCGCTCTCGGCGCCGTGGCGGCCCATCCCCAGGACCCCGCCCGGGCCCTGCCCGAGGCCGTGGTCGCCCGGGCGGTCGAGCAAGCCCCGGTCCCCTTGGATCCGGAGCAGGTGGCGGCCGTCCGGCTCGCCTGCGGGGAGGACGGCTTCGTGGGCCTCGCCTCCCCTGCCGGGGCCGGCAAGGGGGCGGTCCTGCAGGCCGTGGTCAAGGCCCACCAGCAGGCCGGCGGCACGGCCGTCGCCGTGGCGGTCGCCGGCGCCACCGCCCAGCGGCTTGGGGAGTCGACCGGCGCCGACCTGTCCTGCACGCTCGAGGCCTTCCTCCACCGGGTGGAGACCGGCCGGATGACCCTGGGACCGAAAGATGTGGTCGCCCTCGACGAGGCCGGCGTGGTCGAGACCACCAGGTGGGCAGCCTTCCTCGAGGCCGCAGGCGACGCCCGGGTGGTGGCCGCCGGGGATGCGGCCCAGCTCTCCCCCATCGGCCCCGGTGGCCTCTGGCCGGTCCTGACCGAGAAAGCCCCCACCGCCCTCCTCACCACCGTCTACCGTGCCGACTCCCCCTGGGCCAGGGATGCCTGGGCCGCCCTCCGGGCCGGCGCCTCGGCCGAGGCCCTCTCTGCCTACGCCCAGCGCGACCTGGTCCTGGTGGCCGAAGACCGGGAGCAGGCCCGCGCGGCCGCCGTCGCCCGTTGGGATGAGGACCGTGAGGAGTTCGCGGCGAGAGGCCTGGGGCCGGAGCAGCTGCTCCTCACGACCGACGGCTCAAGGGCCGAGGTCCGGGACCTCAACCGCAGGGCCCAAGCGGCCAGGCTGGACAAGGGCGAGCTCCAGGGGGAGCCGGTGGAGGTGCCGCGGGAGCGTCAGCGGGAGCTGGGCGATGACCTCGAGGGCAGCTCTCCGGTGCTCCTGTACGCGGGAGATCTGGTGGTCACCACCCGCCCCGTGTACGGGGTCAAGGCTCAGGGCAAGCCCACCCGCAGGGTGGAGAACGGCGAGACCGGGGTGGTGGTCGCCACCGACCCCAAGGCCGGCACCATCACCGTCCGGCTCAGGGACCGGGAGTGGACGGTGGATGAGGAGCACCGCTCCGCGTTGGACCTCGCCTACGCGCAGCACCTCTACCGGGCCCAGGGCAGGACCGTCGCCGAGGTCCTGGTCTGCGGCGGCGGCTGGCAGACCGACCAGGCCTCAGGCTATGTGGGGGTCACTCGGGCCAGGGAGACCTCGGTGGTGATCACCGACGCCGATAGCCTGGGCACTCCTCCCGGTGACGTGCCCGCCGCCATGCAGGCCCTGGCCGCCCGCTGGGCCGAGGCCCACCCCGCCGTGGCCGCCACCACCCTCCTCGAGCAGACGGAGCAGGCCACGGACACGGTAGCTACGGCTGAGGTCGAGGAGGAACTGGAGGCTGAGCCTGAAGCAGCTCGTGAGCCTCCGGCGTCATCCAGAGGGCTGGAGTCCGGCTGGACCCTGGTGGACGAGCCGGAGCAGGATCGGGGACGCGACGGGTAATGGCAGGGAACAGATCGACTTTCGCCGGACGGTCCGCGGGCGCTGAGTCGTTGGTGCCCCTTGTGAGAAGAGGACGGCCCTACAGGTCTACAGGTATTACTACAGGTATGCGGAAGTGTGAGCCGCGACCAAATCAGCGCAGGCGCGCGACCAAATCAGCGCGCTCTGGGAGCGTCCGCCGGCGACCAAATCAGCGCAGGCGCGCGACCAAATCAGCGCGCCCCAACGACGTGGGGCAGGAGGCGGGCCTCCCACCAGATCTTGGGCCGCTCGCCCCGGCGCACCCCCACATGTGGGTTAGAATTCCCGGATAGGACACGGCGCCTGGCGCCTAGCGCCGGACGCACAGGGGGCAGCCGCGTGCAGCGCATCCGTCGGCTATGACCGAGGAGGACTTCCAGACAGCCTGGGGCGCGGCCCTCGAGGCGATTCCGGCGCCTGTCCGCCACGGTGTGCTGGAGGAGGCACTGCTGGCATGGGTGTCCGACCGTGAACTGAAGGTAGCTCTGCGGTCCCAGGTCGCTGTCGAGATCGCGAGGGTGCACGAGCAGGAGCTCAGCGACGGCCTGGGGCACCAACTCGGCCGCCGCGTCGACATAGGGTTCGTCTGCGATGCCCAAGCCTTCCGCCCGCTCGCCCGCGCCGACGAGGACATGGCCATCGCACAGGAGGCAGCGGCCGCAGAGATCGAGCAGGCGCGGGAGGTGGGCGAGCTCGCGTACTACGCGCGCATCCTCGCCCAGGCGACGATCCCGCATCGGCGGCTTCCCAGTGGGGTCACCGAGTACGTGAGGCGGAACGGCCAATTGGAGCTGACCGTCCTGGCCCCGTCGAGGACCGGGATCCCCTACGGCTCGATCCCGCGCCTGCTCCTGGCCTGGGTCACCACCGAGGCTGTCAGGACCCGGGAGCCGCGCCTGGTCCTAGGCACCTCCATGGCCAAGTTCATGCAGCGCCTCGATCTCTGCAGGACCGGCGGGCCGCGGGGGGACATCACCCGGCTCCGCAACCAGGCTAAGGCCCTCTTCTCGTCCACCATCTCGGCGACGTTCGCAGGCGACGACAGGTGGGTGGACGAGGGCTTCAGGGTCGCCTCGCGCACGGATCTCTGGTGGGATCCACGCAACCCTGACCAGGACACGCTGTGGGAGAGCAGCGTCACCCTGACCCGAGAGTTCTTCGGGGAGATCACCAGGCGTCCGGTGCCGGTCGACATGGACGCCCTGCGGTCCATTAAGGACAGCCCCATGGCCATCGACGCCTACGTCTGGATGGCCCACCGCATGTCCTATCTGAAGAAGGACACCCTGATCCCCTGGCAGCTGCTCGAGCTGCAGTTTGGGGCCGGCTACGCCAGGACGCGCGACTTCCGTCGCAAGTTCGCCCTTCGGCTGCGCGAGGTGGGGTCCGTGTATCCGGCCGCCAGGTGGGAGCTCTCGGGCCGAGGACTGCGCCTCCACCCCTCCTCCACCCCGGTCCGGAAGCTGCGGGTCCTCGGGTAGCTGCGGCTGGTAGGTGGTTGGATTGGTTGCTAACTAGCTACGGCACGAGCTTGCTATCTAGCGAGCAAACGACTAAGCTGATGCAGTGATCATCACGGTCGCGTCCAATAAGGGGGGCGTCGGCAAGACGTCCCTCGCCATAGAGCTCGCCTACTCCCTCGGTGGGGTTCTGGTCGATTTCGACTGGGACTACGGCAGCGCGACCAGGGCCTGCGGCGTGGATCCCGCGGCCCGCCGCCGGTCGTCCCTCGTGGACGCGCTCGTGGAGGAGGGGAGGGTGCCGAGCACACTCAGGTTGCCGGGACGTCCGGAGCTCGTGCCCGCCCACCCGCTGAGTGTCGAGATCGACGCGGTGGACGCTTCTGTGGCGGAGAAGCTCCGATTCTGGGCGGACGCCTGGGCTCGCGACGTAGTGGTCGACACCCATCCCGGGGCGGCTTCGCTCACCTATGCGGCGATGGCCGCCGCCGACCTCGTCGTCGTCCCGGTGGTGCTCGCGGCGCGAGAACTGGACGCGCTCGAGGGCCTGCTAGAAGAGGCCGCGGAGTTCCGCATTCTCCTGGTGCCGAATCGGGTCGGACGCTGGCCGGATCCCGTTGCGATCAATAGGCTGGAGCAGCTTGCTGTTGCACATGGGGTTCCCGTGGCCGCGCCGATCTCCGACCATCGATGGTGGCCCAGGCGCCGGCGGCGCACCGCGGTGGGGGCCGCCGTCTCCGCCGGCCGGGCCGTGGCCAGCGCCCAGGCCGAGCTCCGGAAGCTGACTGACGTTGTTCGCAAGGAGGTGGCCGCGTGAACGGCATCGACGATCTCAGGAGTCGGCGCCAGCCTGCAGGGGCCCAGCCACGCCGGATGCCGGCTCCCCTCCGGCCTCGGGCAGTGGCCCAGGAGGAGGCTGCAGCTCCGGGAGGGGGCGGGACGGAGATGACCCCAGCACCGGGATCCAGGCCGGTGGATGCTGATCCCTTGGTGGCCCTGGGCGTGCGCGTCCCCCGAAGCCTCGATGACCGGCTTGCGGTCCTGGGAGTCCAGCTTCGGATGCGGGGGGTGCGCCTCACCAAGGCCGAGCTGGTCGCGCACGCCCTCAGGCAGCTCCCCGACGCAGTGTCCGATGACTTCGCGGCCGCGGTCAGGCGCTGACATGGCTATAGCCGCCCGCCCGGAGCCGTCCTCAGTGGCCGTGCAGGTGCGGATGCAGCGGCAGCCGTCGCGCGACACCGCCGCCGAGCTGGCCTTTCGGCGGGTGCTGCACCAGCGCGGTCTCCGGTACCGGCTCCAGCGCCGCCCCATACCTGGGGTCAGGCGGACAGCTGACCTGGTGTTCGATCGGGCCAAGGTCGCTGTCTACGTGGACGGGTGCTTCTGGCACGGGTGCCCGGACCACTATGCCCGGCCGCACGCGAACGCCGCCTACTGGGTGCCGAAGATCGAGGGGAACCGCCGCCGCGATGCGGACACCGATGCCCGACTGGAGTCGGCAGGTTGGGCGGTGTTCAGGATCTGGGAGCACGAGGATCCCGAGGCGGCTGCCGACCGGCTCGAGGCACTGCTGGGGAAGCGCCTGGCGGTGCGGCGATGAGGGATCGCGACGGACTGGAGCTCACATTGGCGAGGAGGGCGTCCCCGCACCACCAGCCATGGCTCCTCACCGAAGCCGAGCGGGAGTCGTACCGGCAGATATCGCGGGCCTCGCGCCTGGCCAAGCTGGACGCGCTCAGCGGGCGGGGGAGGGCCCCGTTGCACGACATCAACGTCCCGCGGCTCGACCCCGGGAGCCTCATGCCTCAGCTGCCCCGCCACGGGTTGAGGGCCCTGTCACTGTTCAGCGGCGGAGGCGGCCTCGACCTGGGATTCGAGCGCGCTGGCTACGCCCACGTCGCCTCATTGGACATCCTCGAGGAAGCCGGGGAGACCCTCCGCCGGAACCGGCCAGGGTGGGTGGTCAAGAGCGGCGAGGAAGGGGACGTGACCCGGGTGGACTGGCGCGCCTGGCGCGGCCTCGTGGACGTGATCCACGGGGGCCCTCCCTGCCAGCCGTTCAGCGTCGCCGGGCGCCAGCGCGGTCCGAGAGACGAGCGGGACATGTTCCCTGCTTTCGTGAGGGCGGTGCTGGGCGTGGAGCCGCGCGCCTTCGTCGCCGAGAACGTCGCCGCGGTGGGCGGCCGGAAGTTCCGGCCGTACCTTGAGGAGACTGTACTGCGGCCCCTCGGAGCTAAGTACCTGGTGCATGAGCTCGAGCTGCGCGCCGAGATGTTCGGAGTGCCGCAGCAGCGGCGGAGGTTCGTGCTGGTCGGGTTCCGCCGCGAGGAGGACGATCGGCGATGGTTGCGACCGGCGTCGACGCACGCGCCTCACGATCGGGAGCTCCCGCTCGGGCAGCCGCGCCGCTGTCCCGGGGTCCGGTGGTCGCTGGGCCTTCCTGACATCGGCCATGACGCCCTGGCGCCCACGATCAGGAGCAGCCTGACCGGCCCGAGGCATACGACGTCCATCCTCAGCAGCGTCTCCTCGCGCACTGCATGGGAGCGGCTGGGGATCTGGCCCAACGGTGTGGCACCGGATCGGGAGCGGGCCAGGGCCTTCGTCGCCGCCAACGGCCACTTCCGGCTGTCGGTGCAGGACGTCGCGCTCATCCAGGGCTTCCCTGCCGACTGGGCCTTCGCCGGGGCGGTGTACATGGCGCTGGGCCAGATCGGGAACGCCGTGCCGCCGCCCATAGCCTATGCGCTGGCCGGGTCGGTCGCCTCCGCCATCGCCTGAAGCTCGCGCCGCACCAGCTCCTCGAGACGCTGGGCCCGGCGGTCCGCGTCCCCGGGGACAACCTGGTCGGCCGGGACAAGCTGGTGCAGCCGCCGCTCGGGTATGTGCGGGTTGTTCCGCGTAGCTCCTCTGTCGAGGAGGTAGCGCGCCCGCTCCCGAAGCAGGACGAGCATCCGGTCCGGGCTGTAGCCCTCTTGGAGGTCCATCAACGCCCGATAGACCGGCATTCCCATCTTGCGAGGCTCTGCGGACATGCCGGAACTGAGCAGGAGAGCGCGAAGCTCGGGGAGCATGTGCTCGCCCGCCTCGAGCTTCTGCTGCTTCAGGAGGCGCTTGGCGTCCTGCAGCGTGTAGTGGGGCTTTTTGCCGGCGACGGCGGCGAGCAGCTCCCCATCGGCGAGCTCGGGGAGGAGCCGGACGAGGTCCCAGTCCGGCACGGCGTATGCCTCCTGCTCGGCGATCCACGGCTCAAGCTGCCGCGGAGAGGCATAGAGGTAGTACCTGGCGGTCGGCGGGTTGCGGGAGCCGCGCACGTAGAAACCGAACAGCCAGTGGCGCCGGCGCCACTTCTCGATGTGTTCGCGGCCCACATCCCGAGCGGTGCTGACGCTTCCGCCGCGACGCTGGTGCTCGGCCTCGCTGGTGTCACTCGACTTGATCTCGAACGGCACAGGGCCAACGTTCGGGATGGGCAGCACGGCGTCGATCCCGGGACGGCCCTCGCCTCCGGGGGCGAGACCGAACCTGTCCCGCATCTGGTCCTCTCGCTCCGCGGCCTGCTGGGCCCGGAGGTCGCGCGGCTGCTCAGCCACCGCCTGCTCTCGGCATTCCACTCATTGTCGGCGACGGGGGAGCGTCTAGGGAGGACGGCACCGCCGACCGGGCAATTGGGAGGACCCCAGCGCCCGGCCGGCGTGTGCTCGCCAGGTCAGTCAGGCGGCCTCGTCGGTCAAGGGCAGGGCGCCGGCGCGTGCCCACGAGACTATGTGGCTGGCCAGCCGGAGAATGTCGCCGCCGCGAGCCTTGGGCGCGCTCGCTCCTTCCTCCACGATGCCGGTGTCGAGCCAGAGGCTCGAGCTGACCGGGACGCCCATGTAGGGCCTCAGCTTGGTGAAGAACGCGGTGATCTCCTCGTCCGACCGGGCTCCTGGCGTCTCTCCGCCGCGCTGCCCGGGGCGAGGATCCGACAGTTCGTGGTATGCGCCCGCGAGCACCCGGAGCATGGTGGCCGACCCCAGCAGGCTGCGACCGCGCAGGTCCCCGGGCGCCAGACTTCCCGCCTGTACTGCCTCCAGGTCCGGGAAGGCCCGGGTGAGGACGGCCAGGAACGCTGTCGTCTTCGCCACCAGCTCCCCCTCGTCGAGCTCCTCCTCCTGCTTCCGGCTGACTCGGTGGCCGAGGCCCACTGCCACCGCTCGAATGATGTCCGTCACGTGCTTGGCGGTCAGGAACTGACTCTCGCGCTTGACCTGGTCGACCTCCTCCTCGATGCGGCCGGCGAGGAGGGGGTGATCGGTGATCAGCTTCAGCATCGATCGGTTGACCACCTTCCTGCTGTCGAAGAGCGCCTGCAGCGTCTTGGTGATGCCTTTCGCGTTCTCGGCGATGTCGTCGAACATCTGCTTGTAGCCGCGCTCCTCGTCTTCGAGGACCACTTGGATGGCGAGCCGCTCATGGGAGAACCGTTCCCTCTGGGCCTGGAGCTTCTTGACCGTCCCCTCTAGCTGTCGCAGCACAGCCGCGTTCTCTCCATGGCGCTTGGCGGCGGAGACCAGATCGCGGGCCTTCCGGAGCTCCTCGGTGATCTCTTCGAGCGCCATGTGGATGCCGAGGATCCGGTGCTGTCCGTCGAGGATGCCCAGATCTGACCGCGCCACTCTGGGCAGGCTGAGGGTGCCGTACTGTGAGCCGGCAATCTCCAGTTGCTGCTCGAACTCGAGGATGTCGCCTGGAGCCCGGAGCATGAGGGCAGGCGACACCCAATCGGACCGCTCACGGACGTATTGCCCGAACTCGTGGGCATGCTTCGCATCCACGCGCCGATTTCCAGGGGTGGGGTTCGCCGGATCGGGGCGCGGCAGGGTGGAGGGTACGGCGGCCAGCGGGAGGTCGAGCGAATAGACCTTGCGGGAACCCTGTCCGAATCTCGCGGCGAAGTAGCGGTCGTGGGTGTCGTAGCCGGTGAGGGTCGCGGGGTCGATCTGAAGGGCCACGGGATCTCCTTTGAGCTAAAACTTGTTGCGGCCATATACCGCTTGTGGTGCTACAATAGCACATACGCAGACCACATAAGAATTAGGAGCACGAAGTGGCCATCCCCCCCCCGCGATCTCCGCCCGGCCGACCCTGACGCCTTGCCCGACAGCAGCGACCCCACGGGGCCGTGCCCTAGATGCGGTCGGCCCTCGAACTTCACCCGCCTGGGGTCGGTTCCGGTCACCTTCAGAGAGGACGTCTACGCCGTTGAGCGAGACGGCCGCTACGGCCGCATCGAACTCGAACAGGTCACCGTGCTCGAGTGCGCCTACTGCCGCCAGGGGACCGTTGTCGTGGAGCGCAAGGGAATCTCCGCCGGGCCCATCTCGTGGACAGGGGTGCACTGGTGGCCGCCGAGCTCGGTCGCTGCTCTGACTACAGCGAGCCCAGCGGCAATTTCGGAGGCTCTCGCCGAAGGACTGCGTGCACTCTCGGCGCACGCCCCTCGGGCGGCGGTCGTGATGTTCAGGGGCACCCTGGACGCCATCGTGAGGGACCGAGGCTCGGCCGCTGCGCAGGCGGCTCTGAGGAACCGCAGCCTCAAGGAGGCACTTCAGACGATGGCGGGCGAGAACGCACTTACTCCGGCGCTAGGGGACTGGGCGGCTGAAATCCGCGATGCAGGGAATGCCGCTGCTCACGTGGATCCGCTCGATCAGGTGACGCAGGAGGAGGCTGCCAGCCTGGCGAAGCTGGCCATGGCGGTAGTCGAGTACCTGTACGAGCTGCCCGCTCGGGTGAGTCGGTCGCGGACGTCTGCATCCACACTCTGAGAGGTCAGTGCCGCTGGGTCCGAGCTTTCACGGTTCCTCACAGCCTCACGTACCAGGAGGCGTTCTCCTGGAAGAAAGTGGCGGGGCGGATGTGAGCATGGAGCTGGGGGACAGCCAGGTGGTCGGTCTGGCCCCGACTCGGACCCGTCCCGGTCCTGCCCTCGCCCCGCTCGTGCTTGCTGCCGTTGGCAGTGGCCGGAGCGTCGCGAGCGCTGTGCTCCGACCCAATCGGGGCTCGATCTGGCAGGATGCCGTGGCATCGGGCCACGCAACCAACAGGAGGCGAATGACGTGCAAGTCAAGGTAGCCATGGACGACGTGACCATCACCCTCGGGAACAACGGCGTCACCCTCACCATTGCTGACAACTCCGGGAAGCACCTCGGTCACCTGCGCATTGGGCAGGCAACGGTGGAGTGGCGGACGGGGCGCACACGAGCCGGAAACGGCAAGAAGCTGCAGCTAACGAAGTTGATCGAGCTCCTCGAAACAGCTGGGTGAGCCTCGACCTGGGGGGCAAGGCCACACCAGGGTTGTCAGCGTTGCGCTGGACGGGCGAGCAGCTGGTCGGTCAATTCCACGGTCGCTAGGTACCACCAGAAGAGCCAGTCGAGGAATGCCGGGTCGTAGTCGGCCCGCTGGTCGGCTCTTTGGTGCCGGATCCCAAAGCGGTTGGCGATCCCGAAGAGCGCTCGCTCGTCCTCGCTGAGGAGCTCACTCCTCAGCAAGGATCGGCGTTCCTCCAAGACGCCAGCGAGGGACACCACGGCCGAGCGGCGGCTCTGCACGCTTGCATCCCGGCTTCTGAACAGGCTCACCGCGTGGCCGACCGGGTCATTTGCTCCAAGAATGGCCATGGTCTCCAAGAGCTCGGCCCGGGCCTGGTCGGAGGGCACAGACACCAGCCGTCCCTCGTCCTCTCCGGAGCTGGCGAGGCGGTATGGGATCGTCGACGCCTCCAGGAGCCGGTTAACACGCCAGCGGTAGAGCAGGCGCCCTGGCTGGCGAGCGAAGTCACTGTAGTGCCATTCGGCCCCATAGTCGTGCCACCAGCGGCGTCGGGGGCGAGCGACGAGGTCGTGGAGGACCTCGATCAGCCCGAAGAAGGAGTCCTCGTCCCAGTTCGGTCGGCTCTCGGAGAGCGGCCACAGCTTGCCGATACCGAGATGACTTTCGAGAATGGCCGAGGCATCCACCTCTTCGGAGGAGAGGTCGTCCACGCAGCCGCGAGGAAAGGTCTGATCGAAGTATCCCCTCTCCTCCAGGGCGGCGACTACCTGGACGAAGCCATCCATGGCCGGTGCAGCCCCCGTTCGCTCCGCGCCAGGGAGGGCCTGCTGGCGCTTGGGCCAATAGGGGCGCCGAGCAACCTCCTCGCGCAACTCGTCCGCGTGCTTCAGCAGCTCCGCGAGAAAGCTATATCG
>JAJYWM010000282.1 GCA_021791455.1 bacterium
CCCTAGCAGCCCGTCCCGGTAATCCCCCCAACGCCTGCTCGGTGTGAGTCAATGGGAGCATGCCGAAGACGTTCCGTCCCTACGAGCCGGACCAGATGCTGCTGCTGCCGCCGTCGGTGAAGGAGTGGGTGCCTGACGGCGATCTCGCCCACGTCATCAGCGACGTGGTTGACGTGCTCGACCTCTGCGAGATCGAGGCGGTCTACGAGGACGAGCTGCGGGGGTACCCGCCGTACAACCCGCGGATGATGACCAAGCTCTGGCTCTACGCCTACGCGGTGGGGATCCGGAGCTGCCGGAAGCTGGGCCAGCTGGTGCAGCGGGACGTCGGCTTCATGATGCTGGCGGCGGGCAACCAGCCCGACTTCCGGACCCTGAACAGCTTCCGGCTGCGCCACCTGGAGGCGCTGTCGGGGCTGTTCGTGCAGGTGGTCCGGCTGTGCGAGAAGAAGGGGCTGGTCAAGCTGCGCCACGTGGCCGTGGACGGCACCCGGGTCAAGGCCAACGCCAGCAAGCACTCGGCGATGAGCTACGGCCGGATGAAGCAGGAGGAGGCGCGGATCCGGGCCGAGGTGGAGGCCTACTTCACGGAGTGCGATCGGGTCGACGCCGAGGAAGACCGTCTCTACGGTCCGGACCAGCGGGGCGACGAGCTGCCGGAGGAGCTGCGCACTGCCGAGCGCCGGCGCCGGGCCATCAAGGAGGCGATGGCCGAGCTGGAGCGGGAGGCCAAGGAGGCGGGCAAGGAGGCGCCCGAGGAGAAGGCGCAGCGGAACTTCACCGACCCGGAGTCACGGATCATGAAGGGCAGCGAGGGAGCCTTCATCCAGGGCTACAACGCCCAGGCTGCGGTGGACGCCAGCAGCCAGGTGATCGTGGCGGCGAGCTTGACCACCAGCGCCGCGGACGCGGGGCAGCTGGTGCCGATCGTCGATCTCATCAGGGACCACCTGGGGGTCACCCCCCAGCAGGTCTCGGCGGATGCCGGGTACTGCTCGGAGACCAATCTGGAAGCGTTGGAGCAGCGGGGCGTCGATGCCTACGTGGCGACGGGGAGGATGTCGCGGAGCTACCGGTGCCCACCGGCACCCCGGGGGCGAATCCCCCGTGGCCTGAGCCGGCGGGAGCTCATGAAGCGGCGGCTGATGACCAAGCGAGGCCGGGCCACCTACCGGCTGCGGCAGCAGGTGGTGGAGCCGGTGTTCGGCCAGATCCGCAACAAGGGGCTGATCCGACTATGGCTGCGGGGCGAGGCCAAGGCCCGCGGCGAGTGGCTCCTCCACTGCATCGGCCACAACCTGTGCAAGCTCCAGGCGGTGTGGGCATGAGGGACAGGTGACCCCCGTGGACACGGTCTCCCTGCTCTCGCCGACCGCCACCACGACGGGCATGGCGCGCAACGCCATCCCTGGCGCGTCGCCCAACCCCCAAGTACCCCACCTCACCCCGCCCGGCGTTCGTTACCGGGACGGGCTGCTGATATGGAAGGGTTTGTCAAGGGGTGATCGCCTTGGGGATCCCGGCGTGGTGCCACCGAGAGGGCTGGGGTGTGTGGCGCGGTTCGTGGTCGAGGTCAGGAACGAGCGACGGTAATCACCCTGATATGCGCGGGTTGGAACCGCATGACAGTGATCCGTCACCGAGCTGCCTCGGACTAGGAGCGCGGGTTGGCCACCGCAAAGCAGGCCGCGAGGGTTCTCGGAGACCGTGTCTTGCTCGGCCACGAGCGGCGCCACCACCCCATCGGTCATGCGGCCGGCACCTCCACCAGCTGCCCTGCGGCCCAGATGAAGCCGGCGAACTCCCGGGCCACGGCGATCAGGGCCCGGTTGCGGCCGATACGCCCGCCCAGGTGGAGGTACTTGTGGTGCAGCCGCTGCTGGCAGCGCCAGGCGAGCTCGGTCACCGCCGGTGGGGTCCCGGCCTGGCGGCGCCGCAAGGTATCGCTGACCAGCGGTTGGTGACGAGCGTGGTGGGCGGCTTCGCCGAGGACGTGCCGCATCAGCCGGTTGCCGGTCTTGGTGATCCGCCCGCGGATCCGCCGGTCGCCGCTCGAGTACTCGCTGGGCACCAGGCCGATGAAGGCCATCAGCTGCGGCGCTGTGGCGAAACGGTGAAGGTCACCGGCCTCGGCGACGATGGTGACCGCGCTCAGGAAGCTGATGCCGCGGAAGGCCTGGAGCGCCTGGATGACCGGGGCCAGCCGGCTTCGGGGAGCGGCGTCGGCCAGGGCGACATCCAGTCGCCGCACCCGCTCGCCGGCGGTGCGGACTGTCGCCAGGTAGTCGTCGAAGGTGACCCGGACGGCGGGGTCGTCGAAGCGCAGCTGGTTGAGCCACTGATGGTGGCGCTGGCCCCACGGCCGCCCTAGGTTGGTCGGCGTGGGCACCCCGCGGCGGAGCAGGAACTTGGTGAGCCGATGCTTGGCCCGCAGGTCGTCGGTCCGGGCATCGTCGCGGGCTCGGAGCAGGTCTCGCAGAGCCTCGTGCTGCTCGTCGGGGATCCACACCGGCGTGAGGTCACCCGAGCGCAGCAGTCGAGCCAGCTTTGCGGCGTCCCGCCGATCGGTCTTCACCCGGTCGCCGGGGCGTACCGGGATCAGCGACGGGGCCACCACCACGGTGTCGACGCCCAGGCCGGAGAGGTACCGCTGCAGGGGGTACCCGGTCGGCCCGGCCTCATAGCAGGCGCGGAGCTGCCAACCCGGCCGCTCCAGCCGCTTCACCAGCCGGCGGACCTCGTTGGCCTCGTTCGCCACCCGGCCAAACTCCTGGACGTCGCCAGGGCTGTCCGCCACCGCTGCCACGATCCACTCCTTGTGGACATCGAGCCCGACGTACCGCGTACCCTCGCTCATGGGGCTGGCCTCCAACGATGTAGCTCTACCCGGGGTGTGCATCGTCCCCCCGGGCAACCTACGTTGCTCGTTGCGCCGGCCCTTCCATGTTGACTAGTAGGC
>JAJYWM010000350.1 GCA_021791455.1 bacterium
GTCCGCCGGGCGGTCTGGAACCAGGCGCGCCGGGCCGGGGAGATCGAGCTGGCCCACGAGCTCAAGGGCGCTCGCTGGGCCCTGTGGCACAACCCCGAGGATCTCACCGATCGCCAACAGGCCACCCTGGACGCCCTGGCCCGCCTCAACCGGCCTCTCTATCGGGCCTACATCCTCAAAGAGTCCCTTCGCCTGGTGTTCCACATGGGCAGGCGCCGGGCCCTCAAGGAGCTCGAGCGCTGGCTCACCTGGGCAAGGCGCTCCCGCCTCCAACCCTTCGTCAAGCTGGCCCGCACCATCACCGCCTACCGACCCAGTATCGAAGCAGCACTGCGCTACCGGATCTCCAAAGCCCTGGCGGAGAGCATCAACCAGAAGATCCGCCTGATCATCCGCCGCAGCTACGGCTTCCGTTCCGCCGAAGCCATCATCGCCATGGCCAAGCTCAGCCTCGGCGGCCTCTGCCCACCCCTCCCGGACCGTTCATGACCCACTCAAACAGCAGTAGTGCCGGAAACTGCAGGAGACCCAAACGTTTCACCTTGTGCGGTCAGCCCGGGGCCGCGGCCGGAACGTGACAGGCCACCGCTAGACCACCCACTGAGCCCTGAGCAAACGTAAACCCATTTCTGTAACAGGAGACCTAGTGTCCTGCTTCTGAAGTAGCGACGCAAAAGCGGGCGATGCTGGCGAGGATCTGGTCGGCGGTCTTGACCCAGGTGAAGGGCTTGGGGTTGTCATTGTCGGCCTTTAGGTAGACGCGGATCGCGTCCTCCAAGGCGCGCACGCTGCGGTGGGAACCCCGCCGGATCTGGCCTTGCGTAAGGAGCCCAAACCAGCGCTCGACCTGGTTGATCCAGGAAGCGTAGGTCGGTGTGAGGTGCAGCTGGAACCGGGGATGGCGCAACAGCCAACGATGGACCGAAGGAGTCTTGTGGGTGCCGTAGTTGTCCAGCACCAGATGAACATCGAGGTCGGCGGGAACTTCGGCGTCAATGCGCTGCAGAAAGCTGAGGAACTCGGAGCTGCGATGGCGCCGGTGGAGGTCCCCGATCACCTTGCCGTTGCCGATGTCCAGGGCAGCGAACAAGGTGGTGGTTCCGTGGCGATGGTAGTCATGGGTCTGGCGCTCGGGGATCCCGGGCCGCATCGGCAGCAGCGGCTGGGTGCGATCCAACGCCTGAATCTGTGACTTCTCGTCGACGCAGAGGCCCAGCGCCGCCTCTGGGGGATGCAGGTACAGCCCCACGATGTCCCGCACCTTCTCAACCAGTTGGGGATCGTTGGAGAGCTTGAAGGTCTCGCTGCGGTGGGGCTGGAGCCCGAAGGCGTGCCAGATGCGCAGCACGCTGGTGTCGCTGAGCCCACTGGCCTCGGCCATGCTCCTGGTGGTCCAGTGGGTGGCATTGGGGGGCTTGGTCTCCAGAGTTTGCACCACCACTTGCTCCACCTGCTCGTCGGTGATTCGGCGGGGAGCCCCGCACCGGGGCTCGTCCAAGAGACCCGCCAGCCCCCGACTGATGTAGCGCTGCCGCCACCTCCCCACGGTGGCCTCGCTCACCTGAAGTTGGGCCGCCACATCCCGGTTGCTAACCCCCTCGGCACAGCGCAGAACGATGTCCGCCCGCCGCGCCAACCCGTGGGAGGTAGTCCTCCGGCGTCGCCAGCGCCCGAGATGCTCCCGGTCCTCCGGGCTGACCAGCAGTTGGGGTTTGGGACGGCCACGGAGCATGATCTGGCCCTCATTGTGAGGCCTGCGACGACCATCCCATTATCTCCCATCACTTCAGAAGCGAGACGCCAGGTTTGGACAGCGCCACAGCCGAGAGTTTAGTCGTCACCCTGAAGTCCATCCTGACCTACCGCAAGACGTGGCCCACCCGAGCTTCCGCCCGGACCGGAATCCTTGAGTACATACCAGCCGTCTACATTCCCCGCCGCATCCAGTCCCCCTGGACTGACAAACGGGGGCCCATCACCCCCTCGGAAGCCTCAGCCCCGTTGACTTCGAGATTCGCCAACTCAAAGGTGGCGCCCGTCGCGTACTCAAAGTGTCCCTCGTGCCGAGGACATTCCACACTTCGCGGGGGTCGTGACAGCCGAGCTTGCAACACCGGGAAGGTGCAAGCGTTGATCTCCGGAAGGGGCCTCAACTCTTTGCAGCGCCTTTCATACGTTGTGGAGGAACCGGTATCGTTTCGGTCACCGATTTAGCTCTATTCCTCTTGTGGAGTTGAGGCCAGCCCGTGCTGATAGGCATAGGTCACGGCCTGGGCGCGATCACGTGCGTCGATCTTCGCGAAGAGGTGGTTAATATGGCTCTTGACCGTCCCCTCACTGACAAAGAGCCGCGCGGCGATCTCCGAGTTCGAAAGTCCGGCTGCTATTAGAGACAGAACTTGCGCCTCCCGTGGAGTAATGCCGTCGGGGAAGCGAGAGCGATGCGGTTCGTCTAGCCGACGTGGCTGCGTAGCGATGGCCCGGACCAAGTGGTGCTGCACGGCCGGGTCGATCGTCGCGTGTTCGGCTACTACCTGACGGAGTGCTTGGCTGATCTCCTCTCCACTGGCGTCCTTGGTGAGGTAGCCGTGAGCCCCAGCCTGAAGTGCATCGATCACAGAGCGGTCGTCGGCGTAGGTCGTGAGGATCACCACCTTGGTTCCGGGAAGCCGGCTTTGAAGGATTCGCGTGGCCTCAACGCCGTCGCAATGTGGCATTCGCAGGTCCATGAGGACAACATCGGGCTGGAGATGCTCCGCAAGCGAGATGGCCTCGCTGCCGTCTGCGGCGGCGCCGACCACCTCGACGTTGGGCAGCAGCCCAAGCACCAAGGTGAGTCCTTCCCGGACGACTCGCTGATCATCAGCGATGAGGACGCGGATCCGCTGGTTCATATCGGCACCTCCAGTTCGACGCGAAAGCCGCCGGGCTTCGCCTCGGTGGTGAGCTTGCCACCGA
>JAJYWM010000357.1 GCA_021791455.1 bacterium
CGTCGCCTTTGCCCTCGAGGTGACGGGCCGGCCTCGCCACTTCGTGCGCAGCCAGGTGCCCCAGATCCTAGAGCTCGTCGGCTTGGGCAACAAGATGGGCCGTCGGCCGGGGGAGCTCTCGGGTGGTGAGCAACAGCGTGTGGCGGTCGCCCGCGCCTTCGTCAACCGGCCGCTCATCCTCTTGGCCGACGAGCCGACGGGTAACCTCGACCCCGCCACCACTGCTGGCATAATGCGCCTCCTCGAGCGGATCAACCAGTACGGGACGACCGTAGTCATGGCTACGCACCACCAAGAGATAGTCGATGCCATGCGAAAGCGCGTGATCGAGCTCGATCACGGCGTCGTCGTGCGTGACCAGGCGAGGGGCGTCTATGGGATGGTGGGCGCTTGAGGAGCGCCCGGTTTCACCCGGCCGTCTGAAGGGAGCTGCCATTGGCTTTGCCGAGCTCGTACTTGCTGCGCGAGACAGGGGGCAACCTAGCCCGCAACATTGTGATGACGGTGGCTGCTGTCGTCACGATGGCCGTGTCTCTCACCGCCCTTGGGGGCGTGCTCATCATGCGCCAAGCGGTCAACAAGGCCACAGTGCAGTACCAGGGCGGGGTCGAGCTTGACATCTTCTTGAACCCCAACGCGAGCGCGCAGGAGGTCAACGGGATCCGCGAGGAGCTCGTTTCCATGACCCCGGCTCAGATAAAGAAGTGCTCGTATGTAGACAAGACGGCCGCTTTCACCGAGTTCAAGCAGATGTTCAGCGCCCAGCCGGACATGCTGAAGGTGATGACGCCGGCCAGGATGCCCACGTCTTTTCGCTGCGTGCCGGCCAAGGCGCAGAGCGTGGGCCAGCTGGCCGCGGAGTTCTCCAAGCAGCCCGGCGTCTACAACGTCGGCTACCCGGGCCAGGAGATCAGGCAGTGGCTCGCCCACTTTGCCACGTTGCGCAATGTGACCCTGGTTGTGGCCGGCGGGGTGATGATCGGCGCGATCGCGCTGGTGGTCAACACGATCCAATTGGCGATATTCGCCCGCCGGCGGGAAGTGGCGGTCATGAAACTGGTCGGGGCGACCAACTGGTTTATCCGGGTGCCCTTCATGCTGGAGGGCCTGGTGGAGGGCCTGGTCGGCGCGGCCGTGGCCTTCGTGATCACCTTCACGGCCCGTAACACGTTCGCATCTTTCACCGGCACGAACCCTCTCCTGCCGAGCGAGCCGCTCAACGTGAGCTCCCACGAGGCTCTCTTGACCGGCGTGCTCATCGTGGTGGTGGGCGCCGCCGTGGGCGCCTTGGGCTCGGGCTTCGCAGTGCGGCGGCACCTTTCGGTATGAGCCAGCCGCTCGAAGACTACGCGCTCATCGGCGACACCCATACCGCCGCCCTGGTCGGGCGCGACGGCTCGCTCGACTGGCTCTGCGTCCCCCGTTTCGACTCGGCCGCTTGCTTCGCCGCCCTCCTGGGCACGCCCGACCATGGGCGCTGGCTGCTTGCGCCCCGCGGGGCGGGGCGCGCCAACCGGCGCCATTACCGCGAGGGGTCGCTAGTCCTGGTGCAGGAGTGGGACACGCCGACGGGACGGGCAAAGGTCACCGACTTCATGCCGCCCCGTGAAACTCAGCCGCAAGTGTTCCGCCGGGCCGAGTGCGTGGACGGCAGCGTGGAGTTTACGACCGAACTGAGCGTCCGCTTCGAGTACGGCTCACAAGTGCCTTGGGTGACCCAGACGGGCACCGGCATCCGTGCCACAGCTGGGCCCGACTCGGTGGTGGTGGAAAGCGCCGTGCCTTTCGTCGCCAAGCACCTGCGCCACCAGGCGGCCTTTACCCTGGCTGCGGGCGAGACCCGCGACTTCAGGCTCCAGTGGGAACCATCGTGGGAGGACGACGGTGCCCAGCCTGGGTTCGAACAGGCCCTGGCGGCGACGCTCTCGTACTGGGACGACTGGTCGGGACGTTTGGTTGAGTGCCACGGCGAGTGGGAGGGCCTGGTCAAGACTTCCCTCGTCACCTTGAAGGCCCTCACTTTCGCCCCCACCGGAGGGATCGTGGCAGCACCGACCACGTCCCTGCCCGAGGAGATCGGAGGCGCACGTAACTGGGACTACCGCTACTGCTGGGTCCGCGACGCCGCCCTCACGATCGATGGCCTGGTGGCGGCGGGGCTACGCGAGGAGGCGGAGAAGTGGCTTTGGTGGCTTGTCCGGGCCGTGGCCGGGAGCCCCGAGCAGCTGCAGACCATGTATGGGGTGGCCGGAGAGAGGCGCCTGCCCGAGGTTGAGCTCGACTGGTTGCCCGGGTACGAGGGTTCCAAGCCGGTGCGGGCCGGCAACGCGGCCTCGATGCAGTTCCAGCTCGATGTCTACGGTGAGCTCATGGACGCGGCCGATATGGCCCGCTCTCACGGCATAAAGCCGGGCGGCGCGGTCTGGGCCGTGCAGCGGGCCTTGCTCGATTTCGTGCAGAACCACTGGGACCAACCCGACCAGGGGATCTGGGAGCTTCGGGGGCCGCCCCAGGACCTTGTCTACTCGCGAGTGATGGCGTGGGTGGCGTTTGACCGCGGTGTCAACGCGGTGGAGGCCTACGGCCTCCACGGCCCCGTCGAGCACTGGAAGAAAGTCCGCGACACCATAAAGGACCAGGTGCTGGCCAAGGGCTACAACTCCGACGCCGGCACGTTCACCCAGGCCTACGGCTCCAAAGAGCTCGACGCCAGCTTGCTCATGATCCCCCTGGCCGGGTTCCTCCCAATCGACGACCCCCGCGTGGTCGGCACGATCGAAGCAGTCCAGCGGGAGCTCATGCCAGAGGGCTTCGTGCTGCGTTACCGCAACAGCTCAGGTGTGGACGGCCTCGCTGGCCAGGAAGGCGCGTTCCTCCCTTGTTCGCTCTGGCTGGTGTCATGCCTGGCGCGCCTGGGCCGGGTAGGCGAATCCCGCGACCGGATGGCGCGCGTCACT
>JAJYWM010000434.1 GCA_021791455.1 bacterium
CGGGCTCACCGCCGCATCTGCGAGACTCGTCCCGTGGCAAGGCACAGCTATCGAGTGGGCATTCTAGGGGCCACCGGCGCCGTGGGGCAGTACCTGGTGGCTCGCCTGGCCGGCCACCCCTGGTTTTCTGTCACCGAGGTCGTGGCCTCGGATCGTTCGGCGGGAAAGTCCTACGCCGAGGCGGCGCGCTGGATGATGCCGTCCGCAATACCGGAGTCGGTCGGGCACCTGCGGGTCAAGGACCTGCAATCCGAGTTGGACTGTGACCTCCTGCTGTCGGCTCTGGACTCCCGCACCGCCGGGGCGGAGGTGGACTACGCGCGACACGGATTCGCGGTGGTCAGCAACAGCAGCCTGAACCGCCTCGCCGAGGATGTGCCCCTGGTCATTCCCGAGATCAACCGGACCCACCTCCAGGTGATTCCCAGGCAGCGCGCGGCGCGGGGCTTCACGAGCGGAGTCATGGTCACCAATCCCAACTGTTCCACCATCGGGCTGGCGCTGGCGCTGAAGCCGCTCCAGGACGCCTTCGGGCTGGAGGCGGTGAGGGTTGTGACCATGCAGGCAATCACCGGAGCCGGTCTGGACGGGATCCCAGCTACCGCGATCCAGGACAACGTGATCCCGCACATAGAGGGGGAGGAGGAGAAGCTGGAGGTGGAGACCAAGAAGATCCTGGGCTCGGTCTCGTCCAGCCACTTCCTCCCGGCTCCGATTGAGATCAGCGCGCAGTGCAACCGCGTGCCTGTCCTGGTGGGCCATCTCGAGTCTGTTTTCCTGCGTCTGGCCAGCCCTGCCTCCCTGCTCCAGGTGGAGGAGGTTCTCGCCGGCTTCACCGGTGAGGTGGCAACCCTGGAACTGCCGTCGGCCCCCCTCCACGCGGTGCACCTGACGCCGTCCGCCGGCCGACCCCAACCACGGCTGGACTCCGGCGCGGACGGTGGCATGGCCGTGGTGGTCGGCAGCCTGCGTCTCTCCCCTGATGGGGATTGGAAGTTGTCCGTGCTGGTGAACAACATGGTGCGGGGAGCGGCCGGCGCCGCGATCCTGAATGCGGAGCTCCTGGCGGCCGACTCCTGGATCTAGGGCTATGCGGGGCACCACACCTCAGCCGATTTCAGCCACCAGGGGGGCATGGTCACTGGGTCTGGCGCCGGCTCGCTCCTCGCGGTCCACAAAAACCCTTCTGAGCCGGGAGAGGACGTCGCCGCTGCCCAGCAGAAGGTCGATGCGCATTCCCAGCCCGCGGCGAAAGAAGCCCTGACGGTAGTCCCAGTAGGTGAAGCCGGGAGGCTCCTCGCAATTGGCGGCGAGGTCGAACAGGCCCTCGGAAAGTACCAACTGCAGGGCGTCGCGCTCGTCCTTGGACACGTGGGTCGCGCCCACGAAGGCCTGCGGGTCGAAGACGTCGGCATCGGTCGGTGCCACGTTGAAGTCCCCGCCGACCAAGAGGTCCCCCGTGGCGATGTCGGCCCGCACCAGGGCTGCCAGATCGGCAAGCCAGGCGAGCTTGTACGTGAAGAACGGGTGCCCGATCTCCCTTCCATTGGGAACGTAGACGCTGGCCACCCGCAGGCCACCGCAGTCGGCGGCCACGTATCTCGGCTCGACCTGGCCGGTCGGGGCCGCCGTGAAGGTCCCATCCGGCAGCGGGCTCAGGCCGACCCTGGAGGCGATTGCCACACCGTTCCAGCGGCCGTCCCCCCGGTGTGCCACGAGGTAGCCGAGAGCGTTGAATGCGGCCTCCGGAAACGCCGGGTCGGCCAACTTGGTCTCCTGCAGGAGGAGGATGTCCGGCTCCTTCCTCGTGACCCAGTCCAGCACTCGGGGGAGGCGCGCGGTCAGGGAGTTGACGTTCCAGGTGGCGATCAGCATGACCGCCACACTGCCGAGCCAACGGCTTGCCCTCTCACCTTAGCCCGCGGCGGCCAGGCGCTCGCTGGCGAACTGCTCGAAGTAGAGCCTTGCGTAGGCTCCGTCCTGCGCCAGCAGCTCAGCGTGGGTGCCGCGCTCAATGATCTGACCGTGGTCCATCATCAGGATCTGATCGGCCGCCAGGATAGTGGACAGGCGGTGGGCGATGGCGATCGTGGTGCGCCCGCGCATCAGCTTCTCCAGGGCGGCCTGCACCTCTCGCTCACTGTGAGTGTCGAGGGCACTGGTGGCCTCGTCGAGGATGAGGACCTTGGGGTCCTTCAGGATCGCCCGGGCGAGAGCCACCCGCTGCTTCTCGCCGCCGCTCAGGCGGTAGCCGCGCTCACCACTCAGGGTGTCGTAGCCGTCTGGGAGTTCCATGATCCGGTCGTGGATCGAAGCCGCTCTGGCGGCGGCCTCCAGTTCCTGGTCGGTGGCGTCGTGCTTGCCGACCAACAGGTTCTCCCGGATCGTCCCGTGGAACAGGAATGTCTCCTGGGTGACCACGGCCACCGACTCCCGGATGGTCTCCTGGGTCAGGTCGCGCAGATCGTGGCCGTCGAGCAGGACGCGCCCCTGGTCGACGTCGTACAGGCGGGCGGCCAGGTATGTCAGGGTGCTCTTGCCGGCTCCGCTGTGTCCGACCAGAGCCACCAGCTGGCCGGGAGCGGCGCTGAAGCTGACCGAGTCCACCGCGGGTTGGGTCGTGTCCGGCTCATAGCGAAAGGTCACATTCTGAAATTCGATCTCACCGCGGATCTGTGAGCCCGGGATGCTGATAGCGCCGGGGCGGTCCTCGATCTCCAGCTTCTCGTCGAGGTACTGAAAGATTCGATCGAAGAGGGCCAGGGCTCCCTGGAGCTCGACCTGGATGTTGAGCAGTTGTCCGATGGGGAAGAAGAGTTGGGACTGGAAGGTGGTGAACGCCACCAGGGTGCCGACCGACACCCCGCCACTTCGTCCCGCGTGGAGCAAGAGGCCGGCGATGAGGTAGACGAGGGCGGGCAGGATGGAGAAGAAGGTGGAGATGAAGCCGAAGAA
>JAJYWM010000243.1 GCA_021791455.1 bacterium
CGCCGGTCCACCGCGGCCGGACTAGTCGGAAGTTTGAGGGGCTGAAGGCCTCCTGGGGGGAGGCTCTCCGTACGGAGCAAGGGTTTCGGGGTGAGGCGCTGGCTCGTAATGTAGACATAAGATAGCTTGACATCAGGATCCGTTCCTGGCATAATCGTGGTGTGGTAAAGGGAAACGGCGCCGTCCACGTCGCCTGGGTCCGTCGTCAATACAAGGAGCGGACGTACGAGTACCCCCTGCTCCGCCGCTCGTACCGCGAAGGGGGCAAGGTCAAGAACGAGACCCTCGCCAACCTCTCCCACCTCCCCCTTGACCTGGTCGAGATCATCCGCCGCCGCCTCGCCGGCGAGAAGTTCTTGGGTAGCGACGACTGGGAGGTCCGGCGCAGCCTGCCCCACGGCCACGTGATGGCGACGTCGGGGGTGATGCGGCAGCTGGGCATGGCCGAGTTGCTCGATCGGCGGGCTTGTCGGCAGCGTGACCTGGTGCTGGCCCTGATCTGTGCCCGGGTGGTGGAGCCCCAGTCCAAGCTGGCCACCAGCCGCTGCTGGGGGGAATCGACACTGAGCTCGGTGTTCGGGGTCGAGAACGCCGGCGTCGATGAGATCTATGCCGCCCTCGACTGGCTTCTGGAGCGACAGGCGACGATCGAGGAGCGACTGGCCCGGCGTCATCTCTGTGAGGGGGGGCTGGCCCTCTACGACCTCAGCTCCTCGTACGTCGAGGGGCGCCACTGTCCCCTGGCCCAGCTCGGCTACAGCCGCGACGGCAAGCGGGGCACCCTGCAGATCGAGTACGGGCTGATCACTGACGGTGACGGTCGGCCGGTGGCCGTGGAGGTGGTGCCGGGCAACACCGGCGACCCCGCCACCGTGCCTGTCCAGGTGGAGAAGCTGAAGGATCGCTTCGGTCTCCAGGAGGTGGTCCTGGTGGGTGACCGGGGGATGCTCACCCAGGCCCGCATCGACATGCTCAAGGAGCGGGGCGGGATCGACTGGGTCTCGGCGCTGCGCAGCCCCCAGATCCGGGCCCTGGTGGAGGCCGGGGCGATTCAGATGAGCCTGTTCGACGAGCGCAGCCTGGTGGAGATCCGCCATCCCGACTACCCCGGGGAGCGGCTGGTGGTCTGCCGCAATCCCCGGCTTGCCGAGGAGCGGGCCCGCAAGCGCGAGGATCTGCTCCAGGCCACCGAGGCCCGGCTGGAGCCGATCGTGGCGGCGGTGGCCGAGGGCCGGCTGCGGGGGGCGGCCCGGATCGGCCTGCGGGTCGGCCGGGTGATCAACAGGCACAAGGTGGGCAAGCACTTTGCGGTCGAGATCACCGATGATGCCCTGCACCTGGCGCGCAAGCCCTCAGAGATCGCTGCCGAGGCGGCGCTGGACGGTCTCTACGTGATCCGGACCTCGGTGAGGGAGGCCACGCTGGGCGCCGACCAGGTGGTCCACACCTACAAGCAGTTGAGCCAGGTGGAGCGGGCCTTCCGAACCTGGAAGGGCATCGACATCCAGGTCCGGCCCATCCACCACTGGAGTGAGGAGCGGGTCCGGGCCCACATCCTGCTCTGCATGCTCGCCTACTACGTGCGCTGGCATCTGGAGCGGGCCTGGGCCCCGCTGCTCTTCCGTGACGAGGAGCGGCCGATGCTGCCCGACCCCGTGGCCCCCGCCGAGCGCTCCGCGGTGGCGCTGCGCAAGGCCTCGACCCAGCAGCTCGAGGACGGCACTCCGGTGCACAGCTTCCGCACCCTGCTGGACTCCCTCCGGAGCATCGTCCGCAACCGAGTGGTCCCCCGCGGCCTGCCCGACAGCGCCGCCTTCGACATCGTCACCACCCCCACCCCTCAGCAGGCCCGTGCCCTGGCCCTCCTGGGGATCACCCGGGCGACGTAGCCAGAACGGCACCCCCCAGACCGAGTTCAGCTGAACTCGCCCCGATCCTCAAACTTCGGACTAGTCGGGCTCCGCGCCGCCGCCCCCGCCTCCGTGGAGCCAGCACATCCCCTCCTCGACCGCGAAGCGGGTCTCGCAGATGGGGCACTCCACATGGGGGGCGAGCTCGTCGTCGAGGGGCGGCAGCATCTCCGCGCCGCAGTGCGGGCAGACGAGCGTGAGCGGCTCCGCCTCCGCGTCCTGGCGCATCGCGATGCCCACCTGGGCGAGATCCACCGCAACCGCCCCGCACTCGGCGCAGACGAAGCTGGCATGGCTGTCGTCGTGGTCCAGGTAGCGGCGCCGGCGATCCACGTGGAGGGGGGCGTTGAGCGCCTCGAAGCGCTCCCCCGTACAGCCGTGGGGGCAGGCGAGATCCGCCGCCCGCGCGGCCCGCCGCATCACGGGGAGGACGCCGCGCCGGGGCGGCGCGCGGGCTCCGAGGGCTGGCCGGTCACCGCCCAACCGTAGCATCGCCCCGCCGCCGCACCTCCGTGAGCGACCTGTGACCCGGTGTGCGAGCCCACGCGCGCATCGGGCCCCATGCTGCAGCCGAGGCCCCGCGCCGGCGGGGCCCGGCTGGTGAGCGCGAGAACATGGGCTGGACGGGAGAGATGCGGGGGTCAAGCGACTCGCCGGACCGTGCCGGCCTGCGGCCGCGGTCCGGTGGACAGATGCTGCCCTCCGAGGAGTGGTTCGGTGAGGGCACCGCCTTCGGCAGCACGGGGCGCCTCGCGGCCGCCCTGCTGGAGATGGCCGCGGACGCCCTCCCCGGTCCCCCGCGGCGCCGTGCCGAGGCGCCGGTCTCCGCCCTGCAGCGGGTTGCGGGCGGCCTGGTCGCGGACCCGCTCCGCCAGATGCCGGGTGCTCCGGTCGACGTCCTCGAGAGCTTCCGCCGCCTCGAGGAGCTGCTCGCCTCCGATGACCGCGACGCGCTCCGCCGCCGGCGCATGAGCGAGCGCCTCCGTGAGGCCATGGAGCGCGGGATCGGAGCCATGTACCAGCCCATCGTGGAGCTCGGCA
>JAJYWM010000107.1 GCA_021791455.1 bacterium
GACGAGCCCACCACGGCGGTCGACGCCTCGGTCGCCCAGGAGATCATGGAGAGCATCCAGGCCGTCAAGCAGGAGATGGGGCTGGCGGTCCTGCTGATGAGCCATGATCGGGCCCTGGTCGAGGGCTGGTCGGGTCGCATCCTCGAGATGCGGGCGGGCAGGCTGGTCGACCCCAGCCAGCCCAGGCGCTCCGAGGCATCCGAGGGACCACGGACGCCCCTGCCGCCGAGCGCTTGGGGCCTTGGCTGAGCTTGAGGGGGCGCCAGCGGCGGGCCCGGGCCGGCCCGGCAGTGGCGAAGACGGGATCGGCCCGCTATACTCCGCACAAATTGCCGCTGGACGCCCATCGGTTGCTTAGGAAGTAAGACTTGGCAGCACTGTTAGAGATCAAGGACCTCAGGACCTACATCCGCCAGCGCAAGGGTGAGGTCCGTGCGGTGGACGGAGTCAGCCTCTATATAGAGGAGGGGGAGACCCTGGGTCTCGTGGGAGAGTCCGGCTGTGGCAAGACCATGACCGGCATGTCGATCATGCAGCTCCTCCCTCCGGGGGGCTACATCGCCGGAGGCAGCATTCAGATCGCCGGCAAGGAGCTGGTGGGGCTGCACGACAAGGACCTCCGAAAGGTCAGGGGCAACGACGTCGCCGTGATCTTCCAGGACCCCATGACGTCGCTCAATCCCACCATGACATTAGGCAACCAGATAGCCGAGATGGTGCGCATCCATCGCGATGTCTCCAAGAAGGAGGCGTTCGACCGTGCGGCTGAGGTCCTCGGTCTGGTGGGCATGCCGAATCCCAGGGAGCGACTCCGGGACTATCCCCACCAACTCTCCGGCGGGCTGCGCCAGAGGGTGATGATAGCCATGGCTCTGTCCTGCGATCCCAAGCTCCTGATCGCCGATGAGCCGACTACCGCCCTGGACGTGACCATCCAGCTGCAGATCCTCGAGCTGCTCTACGACCTGAAGCAGCGGCTGCGGATGGCCGTCCTGCTAATCACCCACGACATGGGGGTGATCGCAGGGCGAGCGGACCGAGTCAATGTGATGTACGCGGGCAAGATCGTCGAGGCGGCCCCCACTGGGGATCTGTTCGAGTCGATGCGCCATCCCTACACGGAGGCCCTGCTCGCCTCGATCCCCAGGCTGGATCAGCGCACCGATGTCGCGCTGTACAGCATTCCTGGGCTGCCGCCCGATCTCTCTCACCCGCCCACGTGGTGCCGCTTCCAGCCCCGCTGTCAGTACGCAACGGCACAGTGCCGCGAGTCCGAGCCCGAGCTCACAGGGGACACGCCCGAGCATCAATACGCCTGCTTCAACCCGGTTGGCAGGGTCAGATCTCCAAGTCAGGCGGCACCAGTCCGCTGATCCGGACGACCGCCATTCCAGCCTCCCCCATCAGGACCTTTTGAGATGACAACCACCGCTCCCACCGCGGACGATACAGCTACCTCGCCGCCGCCCTCCGAGTTTCTGGAGGTGCGCCACCTGGTCAAGGAGTTCCCGGTGACCTCGGGGGCGGTGCTGCAGCGACGCATCGGCTCCGTGAAGGCGGTTTCGGACGTGTCGATCAAGGTCGCCAAGGGAGAGACCTTTGGGCTGGTGGGAGAGTCGGGCTGTGGCAAGACCACCATCGGGCGGGTGATCGTCGGGCTGGAACGCCCGACTTCGGGCGAGATCTGGTTCGAGGGCCAGGACATCGCCAAACTGCGCGGTCGGGAGTTCCGCCGCCGCAGGCGTGACCTGCAACTTATGTTTCAGGATCCCTATGCATCGCTGGACCCCAGGATGAGGGTCGGGAGCATCATTCGTGAGCCGCTCACGGTGCAGAAGATAGGCAACGACAAGGAGCGCGACTCCAGAGTCAGCCAGCTGCTCCAGGAGGTCGGCCTCAGCCCCAAGGCGGCCGACCTGTACCCTCACGAATTCTCCGGGGGTCAGCGCCAGCGCATCGGTCTGGCGAGGGCCCTTGCCCTCAACCCCAAGCTGATCGTGGCCGATGAGCCGGTGTCGGCACTTGACGTCTCCATCCGCTCACAGATCCTGAACCTGATGAACAACCTCCAGGAGACCCACGGGCTGACCTACATGGTCATCTCCCACGACCTCTCGGTGGTCAAGTACCTCTCCGACCGGATAGGGGTCATGTATCTCGGCAAGCTGGTTGAGCTGGCGCCCAGCGATGTGATCTACGCCAAGCCGGCGCACCCGTACACCCTGGGATTGATCAACGCGATTCCGGAACCTGATCCGAAGAGGGAGAGGGCCAAGGAGATACGTCCGGTCGTCGGCGAACTTCCATCAGCGCTCAATCCCCCCTCGGGATGCCGCTTCCGCACCCGCTGCCCGAGAGCTCAGGAGATCTGCGCCCAGGAAGAGCCCCCCCTGCGTGGCTTTGGGCCCAATCACCTAGCGGCGTGTCATTTCCCGCTCCAGCCAGCCCTCGCCGAGCCCGCAGCCTGATCCCGAGGCGCAGCACCATCCCAAGCTCTCCCTTTCCGACCGGCCGCTCCGCCAAGATGTAGCGGCCCTAGGCCACTGGCGCGAGCTTCGAGAAGTTCCCCTGCTCAGGGTGGGCACCTGAGCCGATCTCTTCGCTTGGAGCCGCGACTCTTGCTCCGGTGCCCCCGTGGTAGGCCTAACCGATCACACGCAACGCCGAAGAGTGGCACCACACCGAATGGTGCTGCCCCGTGAACCAGTCAGGGTCCTCGGCGACGCCTCCCCGGGGGCGCTCCCGTCTCGCGTGGCGGGGCGGATACGGTATAGGGAGACGAGTGCCGACGTCACGCGCGCCGCGATTCCGTACCGGCCCGTCCTCTATACCCGCCGTGGCGTCAGTCGAACCTCGTCTGCAGCCATCCGCCGCGACTAGCGGCTCTGAAGCCGGACTTCCAGGGCATCGCGGAGGGCGTCGCCGACGAAGTTGAAGGCG
>JAJYWM010000142.1 GCA_021791455.1 bacterium
GGTGCTCGGGCTGCGCGTGTACCCACCTGGACAGACCGCCGCCTTGTTCATCTCCGACTCCCACCTTCAGGGATGCCGCGATGCCTCGGCCAAGTTGATGCGGGTTGGCCCCGTCCTGAGCTGAGGGGCCGTCCCTCTCGCCTCCTTGTCCCGGGCCGGGCCCCGGGCCACCCACACTGCCATAAGAAGTGTGTCGGGGAGGCTAATCGCCAATTTGCGCCACCCACTTCCGAAAACTCGTAAGCGGAGGCGGCGGGTGCGACCTCCCCCACTACCGCGCCTCTGGTCCATGCTTCGCGTGGTCGCTTCGGTCGGTGGGAAACTGGTGCAGGCCCCAACTCCACCTGGCACAAACCGCTGCGACCGGAGAGAGGAGATACGCTATCTTCCCCGCCGGGGGGAAGTGCCGTCCGCGCTGGGCGCCAGAGGAAGAAATATGACCACCGATCCCGAGGAATCGGGACACGCCGCACGGATGCGGCTCGTGTTCCAGGGCCCTCTGGAGTGGGAGGCGACGCTGGCCTACCTCCGCCCGCGGGTCACAGCCGGGATTGAGTCGGTGACCGCGAATGCCTACCGCAGAACAGTCCTGATCGGCGGTTCACCCGGGGCCATCGAGGTCAGCCAGCCGGAACCGGGCCACCTGCTGCTCTCCTCGCTCGGTCCTGATCCACGCCTTGAGCCAGAGGTAATACTGAGAGCCCGCCGCCTCTTCCGCCTGGACACCGACGTCACGGCGGCACATGCGGTGCTGGGGTCCGGGCTGGCGACCCGCTTTTCTCTGCTGCCCAAACTCGGCCTGCGCCCCCTGGGCGCATTCGACCTGTTCGAGACGGGTGTCCGGGTGATCCTGGGGCAACAGGTGACGGTGACCGGCGCCACGACCCTGTCCTCCCGGCTTGTCGGCGCCCTCGGCACCCCGGTCCAGGGGCTGGAGTCACTCGGGCTGACCCACATGTTTCCGGAGCCAGCCTCGGTTGCCGCAGCGGATCTGGGCACCCTGGGGGTGCCCAGATCCCGGCAGCGGGCACTCCTGGCTTTCAGCACCGCTGTCGCCACGGGGGAACTTGACCTGGACGCCCGGCCGGGGTTGGAGGAGTTCACGGCAAGGATCACTAGCCTCCCCGGCCTGGGGCCGTGGACGGCCCAGCTGCTGGCGCTGCGCGCCGGCTATGAAGATGCCTTTCCCTCTTCCGACCTCGGAATCCGCAGAGCTCTGGCCCAACCGGGGGCGGCTCCGGTGACGGCGAGTGCCGCCGAGGAGATCGCAGCGGCCTGTCGGCCCTGGCGCGCCCACCTGGCCATGAACCTGTGGCGGGTAGCAGGTCTTGAGCACCCACAGACGGCGGCGATGCTCCGAAGCGTGACCCGGCCCCGCTGACAGCCCGGCCGTACAGCAGGGTGGGGCATCCTGGCCAGGCCGTCGTTCAAACCCCGCGCCTGGCTCGACCGGGCCGAACACACCCGTCACGGGCAGGTAACCTCCTGGTGGAAACTCTGCCGCGGACGGGTCCAGGCCGGAGGCTCGGAGTACCGTCACCGGGAGATGACCGCCGCTGCGAACGGGCGGATTGGCAGGGAAGTCGAGCCCGGTGGACCCAATCCAGCCCCTGCGGGCGCCAACCACGGCGCTCCGTCCACTTCCCCTTGCGCCCAGGGTACAGCGGCCCCCGCCCATGGACCGAGTCCCCCCGGTCTCACAGAACGTCTTCTGCAGCTCCTCGAAGGCACGTGCCCACCACCATCCCGATCGGGGCTGACCTCGCCCAGGGCCCGTGCTCGTCTTCTGCAGACGGTTGGCCGCGCGCTTGGTGCGGACCGGGTGGGGGTCCTTTGCGCGACAGGAGAGGGAACCTACCGGAGCTGGGGGTCTTGGAATCTCCCGGCGACCCAGGCACGCCGCTTCTCCGGGCTGCGCCTGGCCCAGGACGACCGCAGGCTGCCGGCGCGTAATGGGGGAACGCCCATCTCAATCTCACACCCTGGTCTCTGGCGACCGCCAAGAGCGAGCGCTGTGAGCGCCAGCCCCGGTCGGGCCCATGTGCGGGAACCATCCACGGTGTCGATCTGGGTTGGGGGGCCGGACAAGCCCTCCCACGGATTGCTCGTGTTGGAGTACCCCCAGGGGGAACCACCGGACTTCACGGGCGACGAGAGCATGCTCCTCGCCGTGGCCTCACACCTTCTGAGCCGGGCCCTGGACCGCCCCAAGGAGAGAGCGCCAGGCGCGCGGGTCTCCCGGGGCGCTTCCCCAGCCGACGAGCGCAGGCTGCTTCGGGGCCTCTTGGAGGCGGGAGCCAGCATCCACGAGGCCCAGAGTCTGGATTCGATCCTGCAGCGGATCGCCGCCATCCTCGCCGAGGCGGGCGGCTTCCACGCGGTTGCCATCTACATTCTGGAGCAGGAGACCCAATTGCTCCACCCCGCCGCCATAGTGGGGGTTGATCAGGGCGAGGCCGCGAGGATGCGAGCCCTTCCCGTCGCCCTGCGGGACTACGCGCCGCTGATGCGCCCGGAGATGCGGGTCGGACGCTCCTACCTCTTCGACCACCGCCGCCACCAGCTGCCCGCCGGCTCGGTCCTGGACGCTGCACTGAGCGTGCCCGCCCTTCCCAAGGGGTGGCGGCCCGGACAATGGCACCCGCTGGACTCCCTGACGATTCCCCTGGAGCTCACGAGGGGCCAGCTGCTCGGACTGATCTCCCTGGACCAGCCGCGCAACCGCCGCTACCCGAGCAGGGACACGGTGCGCGCCCTGGAGCTGTTCGCGGACCAGTGCGCGGCAGCGATCTCCAGAGTCCAGCTGTTCTCGTACATGGAAGAGCTGGCCCTCACCGACTCCCTCACCGGGTTGCACAACCGACACGCACTGGAACAGACGCTGGCTCAGGACCTGGCCCGGCTCGCTCGCAGCGGTGGCTCTTACGCGGTGCTCTTC
>JAJYWM010000156.1 GCA_021791455.1 bacterium
CGGGAGGATTCCAGTTCCCCACGACGCATCTCGCGTACTGCCGCCTCGTCGTGCCCCGGCTCGCCTGGCTTGACTCCTTCACGCCCGTCTCCCAGTTCCCCGCCGGTGCAGGTGACTAGAACCGTGCGGACCCCCTCCGCCGAATACCTGTGCAGCACGCCCCCCGTCGAGGTGGCCTCGTCGTCGGGATGGGCGTGAACCACCAGCAGGGTGAGGTCAGATTGGGCCATGGCTGGGAGTTTGCGAGAAACGAGCACTGCTGCGCAGGTGGGAACTTCCGGGCCGCATGCTTCCGCCCTCGAGGGCCAGCGGGCCCGGAAGGTGCTCGGCTCAGGCCTCCTGGCGGCGCAGCCTGTTTCCTCTCACCATGGCCAGGAGCAGCCACCGGACCCTGTTCCCCCACCGGCCGTCGGTCTGAGCCACCACCCCCAGCAGCAACAGGGCGAACCCAAGTCCGGCGATGACGCCGATGTTCTGCTCCCCCACCAGGACTCCCGCGATGAGCGCGAACCCGGGCTCGGTCGCCATGATCACCGCGGCGGCTGCCGTGGAGATGTGCTTTTGAGCCGCCGCCTGGACCGCGAACCCGAAGGCGGAGGCCCCGAGGGCGGAGAACGTGATCGCAGCCATGACTCCCGCCGAGGGCATCGGGAGTCCGCCTGTGAAGGGGAGGGCCGGAAGTAGGATGAGTGCTACCAGAAGGAGCTGTGCTCCCCCCAGAGCGGTGGCCGACAAGGTTTCCCCAAGACGCCCAACCAGGACCACCTGAAGTGCGAAGGCTGCGGCTGAGACCACCTCCAAGACCACGCCCAGGGCGGGAATGCCATGGGCGGAGACGGCCGCCGGGGCCGCCGTCTCACAGATCATCAAGGTGCCCGCAATCGCCAAGAGGGAACTCACCGCCACCCTCCGGTCGGGAGTCCTGCCGGACATGGCCCACTCCCAAGCCGGGGTCAGGACGACAACCAGCGAGGTCAGCGTGGCCGCGACTCCCGGTGAGGCACCCAACTGCAGTCCCAGGGTCTGAGTGACGTAGCCGACGGCCAGCGCCACTCCGACGGCGAGCAGCGACCCTTTGCGGACCGATCCCCAGTCTGGCCGCGAGCCGCGGTGCAGGTAGGCCACCGCCATGAGCGCCCCGCCTCCGATCACGAAGCGGAGGACCAGGAAGCCCACGACCGGGTATGCGGCGATTGCCGACCTCACCACGACGAAGCTGACTCCCCACAGGGCCACCACCAACACAAGTGCTGCAGCCGCCATCTGTGACGTGGTGAGACGCTGTGCGGTTATTCTTCGGGGGTTGAGGCTGATCTGCCACATGTCATGCAGTTCCATGCCCTCGATGGTGACAAGGAGTGAGCGATGACGCAAGCGGACCGAAGGCAATTCGATCGAGATCTTGAGCAGGCATTTCTGGACGAATCCGATTCGAAGATTCTGCGCCGCCTTCAGGCCAATGCCAGAACCACTCTGGCCGATGTCGGACGCGAAGTTGGACTGGCCGCCTCTTCGGTGCACGAACGCCTGCGCCGGCTCCAACGTGACGGTGTGATCAGCGGGTGGACGCTGGCACTCGATGCCCGCGCGGTGGGCCGACCCGTGACAGCCTTCGTGGGCGTGGAGGCGGATGTGACTGGCGGCAGCCTCGCCGGCCGACTGCGCCAGCGGCCCGAAATCGATGAGTGCCACGACATCGCTGGCGACCTCTCCTTCTTTCTGAAGGTGAGGTCGCGCGATACCGAAGCTCTGCTGGAGCTGGTGGACTGGATTCGTGAGCTGCCTGGAGTGCGCCAGACCAGGACCACCGTTGTTCTGAAGACGGAGTTTGAGCGGCAGGTTTGGTTGGGGCCCGGAGCGTAGCCGCCGGTTGGGCTCAGCGGCCCTTGAACTCGGGCTTGCGCTTCTGCCTGAACGCCGACAATCCCTCGCGAAAGTCGTCGGTGGTGGACGCCTGCTGTTGGAGGCGCGCCTCGAGGTCCAGTTCTGCCTCCAGGGTCCCGTCGGCCCCCGCGTAGAGCGCCCGTTTGGTGAACCCGAGTGCTCTGGTGGCACCCTCAGCCAGCCGGTGGGAGAAGGCCTCTGCGTCAGCCTCGAAGCGGTCCGCGGCAAACACGGTGCTGACGAGGCCGAGCTCCAACGCCCGCGCCATCTCGATTCGCTCACCCGTAAGCGCGTAGTGCAGGGCCAGTCCGACTCCCACCATCCGGGGGAGGAAGTAGGTGGCTCCTGAGTCCGGGACCAGTCCGATCTGGGCGAAAGCGCAGCTGAACCATGCTGAGTCCGACGCCACCCGAACATCAGCGGCCAAGGCCAAGGAAAATCCGGCGCCCACCGCCGGTCCATTCACCGCCGCCACCACTGGCACCGGCAGGTGCCGCAGGGCGAGCACCAAAGGTACGTAGCGCTCCCTGATGAGGCCGTAGATGTCGGTCGGCAATTCATCTTCGCCACCGGCCGTGCCCAAAGACTGACCTGAACAAAACGCCCGTCCCGAGCCGGTGATCATCAGGCAGCGACAGCCGTCATCGGCGGCCACATCCTCAACCGCCGCGATTAGGGCTAGGGCCATCGAGCGGTCGATCGCGTTAAGTTGCTGCGGCCTGTTCAGCTTCAGGACGGTCAGGCCGTCTCGATGGAAGACAAGCAGCGGTGGTGCCCCTGGCTCGCGGGGAGTAGATCCGTCGTGTTCGCGATCATCGGTCGTCACCCTGTCATTGTGGCGGAAGTCAGATCGCCGCTGGGTGCCCGGGCCCCAGGGGCATTAGAATGCCCCTGGGGAGATGGCGACTTAGCCAAGTGGTAAGGCAGCGGTCTGCAAAACCGCCATCCCGGGTTCGATTCCCGGAGTCGCCTCCAGCAGATTTGAGATCAAAATGGCCCCCAGCTTCCACTTTTTGGGGTGGGTCGTCTGGGCTTGACGGCGTCATCGACGG
>JAJYWM010000333.1 GCA_021791455.1 bacterium
ACGATCGCTTCGACACCGACTCGGTGACCATCTGCCCGTTCACCACCGATCCGACCGACGCCCAGCGGTTGTGCATCGTGTCGAGCCCACTCCGTCCAACCGCCTTCAGGTAGCGTGCGGGCTCACGGTGGACAAGCTCACGACCCTGTCGCGTGCAAAGCTCCGGACGCAGATCGGCGCCCCCGACCACCTTGATCTCAGCCGTCTTACCCGTCAGGTCGTCATGCTTCTGGGTGTCGCTTCGACCTTGAGACCGTAACGGCTGGCGCGATACTCCAAGCCGTGAGCCACAGATTGCCGGACCGCGACTTGGACGCGGCCACCGTCACGCTCTTGGTGGCTGAACAGTTCCCTGGGCTTGCCGGTGGCGCGGTGCGCAGGCTCGGCGCGGGCTGGGACAACGAGCTGTTCACCGTCGGATCCGAGTGGATCCTTCGCTTCCCAAAGCGATCGGAGCGGGTCCCGTGGCTCCTTCGCGAGGTGGAGATCATGACCGTCGTCGGAGAGGTGATGGGCGCGCTGGTGCCACGATTCGACTTCATCGGCGAGCCATCTGGCCGCTTCCCTTACCCATTCGTCGGCTACCGTCGCCTCCCCGGAGTGGGGGCTGATCGGGCCCTGGTCGCCGATCCCGCTTGCCTGGCGGGGGAGATCGGGCGAGCGTTGAGCCGCCTTCATCGGTTGGACCCAACCCGGATCCCGGGAGCGCCCGGAGGCCCGGAGGCTGAGGCCCGGCGGAGCGCAAGAGAGCGACTGATCAGCGTGGCGGGGTCGGTACGGCCCTTGCTCGCCAACGACCTGCTCGAGAAGGCAGAACCCTACCTCGCCGGCGCGATTCCAGAGCCGGCCCAGGAGGGCCCTCGATGCTTCATTCACAACGACATCTGTCCCGATCATCTGCTCATCGACCCGGACACCGGCCACCTGACCGGGCTGATCGACTTCACGGATGCGATGGCGGGCGACCCTGTAGGTGACTTCGTCGGTCTCATCGGAGTCGGAGATCGCGCCTTCATCGATCAGGTGCTGGCCAGCTACGACCGGCCCCTTGGTGACTCCTTCTCGGAGAAGCTCTCGTGGCAGACCCGAGTACTCACCCTGACCTGGCTGGCAGAGGCCGCAGCCGACGACCCGGAGGATGTGCCCAAGCACCTCACATGGGTGGGGCGAGCCTTCTAGGAGTGAAGCGATTGGTGGCCAAGAGCCGGCGTCCCTCGGCAGCGGCCATGACTGCCAGCGAGCGAGCCGCGACTAAAGAAGTCTGCTCGGCCAACGCGAGCGTCACCGGTTGCCTGCACCCTATGGGAGCGGGAAGCGGCCCCTTGGCTCCGGATTGCAGGCACGCGCCGGGCGGGCGCCTCTACGGTCTCGGGCCCTGCGTACGTGGTCGATCAGCAACGAAGACGACGTTGTGGCGGGCCGCCTGGAAGGGGTAGGAAACGTCGGGGGCGCTCAGCGGCCCGTACAACTCGGAGTAGGCGTCGAGATAGGTCTGGAGATCGTCTCGCTCTTCCCACAGCACTTGGCCCCAAACTTCCCTGACCTCGACGGTGGCGAAGGACTCCGCGAGCTCACCGGGTCCATTGGCCGAGCTGAAGTCGTCCGGATCATCGCCGAGGGCAAGAGCTGACCACAGCGCGCCGAGGTGATCCGGGGCGTTGTAGCAGCCAACGAACCGTCCAGATGGTGTGAGCACGCGCGCGAACTCTGCAATCGCCTTGCGGCGGTCGGGAACGTGGTACAGCACCCAGTTGCAGGCCACCGCGTCGAAGTATCTGTCTGGGTAGGGGAGGTCCTGCACATCGGCGACTTGGGCGGTCAACCCCTTGGCCTCGGTGGCTTTCACGGCCGCCTCGGATGAGTCAACGCACAGAACCTCTGGCGCTGCGATGAGGGCGGCGAAGTCTCCGGTGCCACACCCCGCATCGAGGACTCGTGAGGGACCGATCGCGGCCAGCGCCTGCAAAGCCAGCAATCGCTCATCTTCGCCTCGTAGCCATCCTGTGCGGTCGAGGCGACGCTGCGAGAGCCGGTCCGTCGTCCGGTACTCTCGCTCGGTCAGGTCATGGTCGCTGAGTCTGGTCACGGAGCTTCTCCTCAGACATCGCTCCGCCCTAGCTGTCTGTGCCAGTCTTCCGGGTGCGATGGCAATGTTAGGGATCGCTGCCCTTGGCCCGTCCACGCTCTGGGCTGCCCGGTGGCCTCGGCCACCAGGTCGAAGCCGACGTCGTGGTGGAGGACTGCGCTGGCCGCTTCCTGCGCGGCGGCTGCGATGTACAGGTCTGGACCTCGATGCCCAGTTCCAGCACTGTCTCACCGAAGCGACCGGCCTCCTCGCAGCGTCTCTGCAACTCTAAGCGACTCTAAGCGGGGCGTAGCCGAGCGCCTTGGGACCGAAGTCGTCACGAGGGACGACCGCGGTGGCATGGACGTTGCGGTGGAAGCCGCGCCCGAGTGACAGCCACCTGGGACTGTGCCTGGGTGGGGTCGGGCAGGGTTGCGCACTGGAGGTTTGTGCTGAGTCGGTGGCTGGAGACGGTCAACCCATCTCGTCTCGGCTAGTCCTTGAGCGCGGACATCGCGGCGTTTTCAGTCGGGGCGCTGACTTGTATCTATAGCGCCTCCATAGGCGCAACGATTCGAGATGGTGCCCAGCTGAGCGGCGGTGTTGCGGCGGCTGTAGGGAAGCCCGCGATCACGGTGAGACAGGAGGAGTCGCATCGCTGGGGGGATCCGTACTCGACGCGTACGCTGGTGCTGCGGACGGAGCTGGTGCTGGCGGGGTGACAGTCCGGGAGAATCAGGAGCGTAGGTCTTCGACCGGCCACGCCGGATCGCCGTCCAGGATCTCGGGGTCACCGGTCAGGAGGGTCGCGCCATGGGCGATCGCCGTGGCGACCGCGAACGCGTCGGCGTACGCCATAGGGTACCCCGCT
>JAJYWM010000057.1 GCA_021791455.1 bacterium
GATGACCTGGTCGACGCTCGGCGACCGTCGGACCGATAACTGGTGGCGGACGCCCACGACGGAACCGGAAAGGGTGCCCGATTGGGGGAGTCCTTCGGATGACGAACAGAAGTTGAAGGCCGTGACACAGCGGCGAGTTCCTCGGGACCCGGCACCAATAAGAAGTCGCACGCGATAAGTCCCTTCGCCTACGCGGGGAGGAACTCTGCCCAGGTAGGTCCTGACCTGCTTGGCGACGGCTCGATGCCGTGGCGCTTCAAGATCGCCCAGACGCTCGCGGGAGCGATCGCGATGCCCATGGTGGCGAGCTCGCCGTGGGTGCGCCGGTAGCCCCAGCCGGGGTTCTCCTTTGCCAACCGGACGACAAGCGCGACGGTTCCCTTCGGGATGCCCGGCCGACCGGGCCGACCGGGCGGGTAGGTCCAGCGCTTGGCGACGAGGTCACGGTGCCAGCGCAGAAGCGTTGCCGGCTGGACGAAGAAGTGACCGCGTCGTCGGCGTGAGAGAGCAGTTGTCCAAGTGCCGCCAACACCGCCCGATCCCGCGCTTCCAGCGCCGGTCGATGGACCTGGCGCCGCTGGACTGCCATTTCGTGACGCAGCATGACTCTGCCGGCGCCAAAGTCCAGCTGGGGAGACCTGGACGAGGTCTTCGGCACCGACGGGTAGCTGAGGAATCCGTCGCCAGCTGAGAGGTATAGTTTCTATACCATGATGACGTGGAGTTCGAGTTCGACCCAGCGAAGAGCGCGACGAACCGGGCCAAGCACGGCATCGATTTCCTGCAGGCCCAGGATCTCTGGGAGGACCCGCAGCGCGTCGAGGTGCCGGCGCGTACGGTCGGCGAGCCACGCTGGCTCGTCGTCGCACGCATCGGCGAGGTCCACTGGTCGGCGGTGGTCACCTACCGTGACCTGCGGGTCCGGGTCATCTCGGTACGACGCTCACGGAGCGAAGAGGTAAGGATCTATGAGCAAGATGAGCACTGAGGAGTTCGACGAGCGCTTCGATGCCGGCGAGGACGTGACGTCAGCCCTGGACCTTTCAGCTGCGCAGCGCCCCGGCCTGGAGCAACGGCGGGTGAACGTGGACTTCCCCTCCTGGATGATCGAAAAGCTCGACCGAGAAGCCAAGCGACTCGGCGTGACCCGTCAATCGGTCATCAAGGTCTGGATCGCCGAGCGGCTCGAGCATCGAGATGGGAGCGCGGCGTGACCGCGACTCATCGTCATCTCCGAATGGCGAGGAGACTCGTCGTTTCTTTGGGAGGTGGCCCCGATCGGCCGTGATTGAGCAGGGCAACCGCCCAGGCGGCTGCATACGGCAGGGTCCCGACCAGCGGATTCGTCTGGTCGGAACCCGATGGTCATGCGCTGGTCCCGAGCCCCCGCCACCATCGAAACGCTGGTCGGCGCGACTCGTGCGTAGGGCACGGGCCGCTGACCAGCGGTTTCGCGTCTGGGCCAAGGTCGAAGATCGGGGTTTCTCGGGGCTTTTCCTCGGGACCTGCTCAGCCTCTGGCGGTCGTGCCCATGCATGCGGACGTGGCGCACGCGGCCAGCGACCAGCCGGTTCGTGCGCGTCGGCCGCTGGGAGTAGGTGCTGCATAGGGCATGCCCTATGCAGCACCATGCAACTGCACTACTCAGGGCGCCCGGCGCAGTCGATGCGGCTTGTCAGCCCGGTCGGATCGAGCCCCCAGCGCAGCTCCTGGCCCTGCGCCCGCCACGCGCCCGGACCGCTTCCTCGCCGGCCCCAACACCGTGGGGCGCGAGCACGGTTGCAACCTCAAATCCTGCCCAGCTTGGAAACGCATGGTGAGGTCCGGTGCGGCAGGCACTTGGCCTTGACCCTACGTCAGGGTTGCAGGATGGACCCATGCAGAGCCAACCGCAGGAACCTATGCCCAGGGCGGGCGCCCCTCAATTGGCGATCGACGCAGTTGCCCTCGCGAAGTCCTTCGGCAGTCAGGCGGCGCTCACCGGCCTCGACCTGGCGGTCCCTGCGGGTACGGTCACGGCGCTCATCGGCCCGAACGGGTCTGGGAAGACGACGACGGTTCGCATCTTGTCAACCCTTCTGACGCCGGACGCTGGACGAACGAAAGTGGGGTCTTCCGGCATTCGTGTGGGCCCCGGGATGGGTCTCACCAGCACCTTTGCCAGGCAAGGCCTGGGTGCTCAGTCAGGGCGAGGTGCCGGCTGATCCGTACCCGTCTCGTCGGTGCCCGTCGTGGCCTTCGCGACGAGAGCTTCGCCACTACCTGTGGGGCAGCAGCCGGCTCATTGCCGGCCTCAAGATCCTCTGCCTCGCTCCGGCCCCTGCGGGGCGCCTCCGGCGACCTTGACCCCGAGCGCCGGCTGCTTTTGGGGGTCTCCTGCTGCATCCGTGAGTCGATGGTGATCCTCGAGGCCAACCCGGAGGGAGCGCAGCGACCGGAGGGGCGGCAGCTCAGGCCCTTCCTGGCAACGGTGGGCAGTCGCCACCGCGAGCGAGTCGCCATCCTCAGGGAGTCATGCCGCTAACAGCAGTCCACCTCGTCATGGTCGAGGGTGTCAGGGTCGAGGGCGAAGTGGTCGCGGAGCCCCTGGCGCCCGCTATCGGTGAGAACAAGGGCGCGGTGGTGCGCGGCGGGCTGGAGCCAGGCCAGCTCGAGCAACCGGTGGAGCACGCCGCGCCCGAGCGCTCCGGCCAGGTGGTGGCGACGCTCGGTCCAGTCCACGCAGCAGCGCACGGCGCGGTTTGCCGGCAGGAGGACACCGAGAGCGCGCAAGGTGTCGGTTCCGTCGTCGTTGAGCGTGTAGGCGACCGGGCCAACGACGCCCCCGGCCGTCGCGCCGGAGTCGGTGCTCTCGTCGTGACCGGACAGCAGTCCCTGGTCGAGGAACGAGGTGGTGAGCGCGACGCCCAGGCGCCCGGCCAGGTGGTCG
>JAJYWM010000201.1 GCA_021791455.1 bacterium
GGAGCCGGGCCAGTCCTCCGACGGGTCGTTCGGCTGAGCCGGCGGCTCCCCTTGCCGAGGCAGTGGGTCCGGCCCGCCGTTACCTGACCAGGCTCACCGGGAGGGGCCCCCTGCTTGGCTCAGCGCGGGGGCGGCTTGGGCAACTCCACCGGCAGAACAACTGCATGCCTGTTCGCTCGTCAGTCCGGACTTTGGCGGTGGGGCGCCCAGCGAACGCTGCCGAGCGGATCCGCAGAGGCTCGACCGCCGAATTTTGGTCGGGATCGGGCACCAGGTCGAGCGAGCACTGCTGGGCGACACCTATGAACAAAAGCGCGAACTAAAAGAACAGCGTGTGCGGCTGCGGGCCTCGAACGCATCAACCCGGCTCCTACGGTGATGGTTGCTCCGCCGGGTGGCCGGCTGTACCACCAACGGTTGTTATGACTTCGCCCGCTGCGTTGTAAAAGCCAACCGCGGTCCCGAGTTTCTTTGGTATTGCCAAAGCAAAGAAGCCGCCGTTAGGCGTGGCCCTTGAGCTCGAGAGTGGGTTATGAACGGTCCCACCGACCGTGCTAACCTCTGCAACCGACGCAGCGTCACGCGGCGCCATTCCGTACCAAATGACGTACGCGACACCTGACGGGGCGGTCCACTCATATTGGGCCAGGCCATAGTCGGGGGTGGACCCTGTCGATAACGTGGGCGAGGCATTGCTCACGTTGCCGGACGCCGTGCATGACCCGGCAGTGGTCCGGACGTCTCGTGCAGGAGAGGCATGAGTGGCGATGATCAGCCCTATGCACCCGCTGTCTGGGCGACTTGACGCAGAGACAACGACAAGCTTCACTCCCGCAGGCCCTGTTCCTTCAAACCGGGTGATTTCTCCAGGCGCGCGGCCAGCCGGCGAGGCCAGTCCTATTGCGGATCCGTATACTGACGGTTTGTGTGGTCCTGGCGTGAATGCGCCAGTTGCGGCCGCGATACCGGTGCCGGCACCCGCTAAGCCCAAGATAACGCCGAGTACAGCAAAGCCCTTGATCCGGTTCGTCCAGCTAGATGGTGCCGACGCGGCATCGGTAAACGGTGGCTCGCAATTCGCAAATTGAAAGCCGGTTAGCTCGGACCACGGGCAGCCCACAGGTTCATCAGGAATCGCTTCTGCCGCAAGAGACTTCAGGGACGCAGATAGGCGCTGTTCAATTGGAGTCATGGTATGCCTTTCGGAGTCGGGAGAGTCCGCGCGAGATCCGCGTCCGGACAGTGCCGATGGGACAGTCGAGGACTTGGGCAATCTCCTCCTGCGTGAGATCATCGTGATAGCGGAGGACAATTACTTCGCGCTGGTCGTCGGATAGCACCCGTAGCACGTCCCAAAGCTCCTGGCTCTCGGGGCTAAATTGTGGCAAGTCCGGGAGTGGAGCTGGGCTATAGCGTCCGCGCTCCCTACGAAGGTCCTTGATCGCATTCATGACCATCGTGCGCAGGTAGGCCCCAGGGTTCGTCGGCTCTGGCTCGACTTGAGCGAAGCGCAGAAACGTTCCGTGGACTACGTCCTCAGCATCCTCTTGAACCGGCCTGGGTTTGACGGAGGCTCTTCCGCTTCGATCGCTCACGCCACCGAGGCGCGAGCATGGGCAGCGTAGTAGTTCGCTTCGACCTCCGCCGGGGTGCGGTCTGTGAGCTCTGAGTGGAGGCGCTCGGTGTTGAACCACGACACCCAGGCGCACGTCGCCACATCGAGGTCTGTGAGCCCCTTCCACGGCCCGCCGTTGCGCGCGAGGGCGGCCGGGTTGCGGTGGAGCTCGGTCTTGAAGATGCCGTTCACCGTCTCGGCCAGCGCGTTATCGAAGCTTGTCCCGACGGTGCCGATCGACGGCGCGGCGCCGATGTCCCTCAGTCGCTCGGTGTATGCAATTGACGTGTATTGACTTCCGGCATCGCTGTGGCACGTGAGGCCGGAGAGATCGCGTCCGCTCCTGGTCCACGCCGCCATGCCCAGGGCGTCGAGGACCAGTGTGGCCGTCATCGTCCGTGCCGCCTTCCAGCCGACGAGGCGGCGGCTGAAGCAGTCGGTGACGAAGGCGACGTAGACCACCCCCGACCACGTCGAGGCATAGGTGAAGTCGCATACCCACTTGCGGTCGGGCCCGGTGGCCGTGAAGTCACGGTGCAAGAGATCGGGCGCACGCAACGCCTCGGGGTCGCGTTTGGTGGTGAAGCGCTTCTTCGCCCTGGTGGCACCGCAGATCCCCTGGCGGCGCATGAGCCGGGCAACCTGGTCGCGGCCGGCGTCGATCCCGTCTCTTCTGGCCGCCTTCCAGAGCTTCCTTCGCCCGTAGACGCTGTAGTTGTGCCTCCAGAGGGCCTCGAGCTTGGGGCCGAGGTCGCCGTCACGGACGGCCCGGGCCGACGGTGGACGGGCCTTTCGGTCGAAGTAGGTGGAGGGGGCGACCTGGAGGGCCTCGCAGATCGGCTCGACCCCCCATCGACGCCCACCGGTCGCTGTGTCCCGGTGGGCGTCGATGAAGGTGACTACTTCTTCTGCCGGCGGTCGAGCTCCGCCCCGAAGAAACTCGCCGCCGCCTGCAAGATGTCGTTGGCCCGGCGCAGCTCCTTCACCTCCTTGCGCAGCTCTTTGAGCTCGGCCCGCTCTTCGGTCGTAAGGCCCGCCCGGCTGCCGGCGTCGATGTCGGCCTGCTTCACCCACGAGCGGAGCGACTCGGTGCCCACGCCGAGCTGGCGGCCGACTCGGCTGATCACCGAGTGGTCGTCGGGATCGTCACGCCGGAGCTGCTGGACCATGCGCACGGCACGGCCCTTCAGCTCCTCGGGATAGCGCTTCTGCGACGGGTTCTTGCCCGATGGCTGGTCCATGACTCCATCCTCGCTTCCAAGGTATGGAGCCTCCGGGGATCCCAGGCCGGTTCACGGCT
>JAJYWM010000217.1 GCA_021791455.1 bacterium
TTCTGCTGCGAGTCGATTTCAACGTCCCTCTCGACGCCGAGGGGAGGATCCGCGACGACAGCCGCATCCGGGCTGCTCTTCCCACCATCCAGGAGCTGTTGCAGCGGGGGGCGGCGGTGGTGCTGGTGACTCATCTGGGCCGGCCCAAGGGCCACGTCGTGCCAGCACTCAGCACGGAGGTTCTCGCAGAGCGGCTGCGGGGTCTGATCCAGGCTCCGGTTGCGACAAGCCCCGAGGTTGTGGGCGAACGCACGACCAAGCTGGTCCGAGACCTTCGGCCCGGGCAGCTGCTGCTGCTGGAGAACGTACGCTTTATGCCCGAGGAGGAGGCCAACGACCCCGTCTTCGCCAGGCAGCTGGCCGCTCTGGCCACGGTGTACGTCAATGACGCCTTCGGCAGCGCCCACCGGGCCCACGCTTCGACCGAGGGAGTGACCCACTTTCTGCCCGCATATGCGGGGCGACTGATGGCAAAGGAGCTGGAGCAGTTGGGCGGAATCCTGGACCATCCGAAACGGCCCCTGCTGGCCATCATGGGTGGGAGCAAGCTCAGCACCAAGCTCGGGGTGATCAACCACCTGCTGCCGCGAATCGATGGCCTGTGCCTCGGTGGGGCGATGGCCGCGACATTCCTGGAGGCGCAGGGCGTCAGGGTGGGCCGTTCGCTGGTGGAGGAGGAGTTCGTGCCCATGGCCCATGAGATCCAGGCCCGTTCCGGCGCACTGAGTCTCGGCTTCCACCTCCCCATCGACGCCGTGGTCGCGCCCGGTCTCGACGCAGGCGCCGAGGATGTAAGGCGCTGCCCGGTGACGGACATCTCCAACGATGAGATGCTGCTGGACATTGGCGAGGGGACCGCCGCCGAGTGGGAGGGGCTCGTGCGACAGGCTGGCACCGTGGTCTGGAACGGCCCGCTGGGGGTGTATGAGCGCCCCCAGTTCTCCAACGGGACCAGGCTCGTGGCGGAGTCGATCGCCAAGAGTCAGGCGATCAGCGTCACCGGAGGTGGCGACCTGCAGGCCGCACTAGACCAGCTCTCCTTGACCGCCCAGTTCACCCACGTCAGCACCGGCGGAGGGGCGACCCTGGAATTCCTCGAGGGCAGGGAACTGCCGGGAGTGGTCGCGCTCCTGAATGTCGGGGACGAGTAACGGGCATGAACACGACTTTGATGGTCGGCCGATGAGGCAGCTGATCGCTGGCAACTGGAAGATGAACGAGTCTCCCCGGCAAGCCCGGGCTCTGGCTCGCCAGATTCTGGATCTGCTCCCGGAGAGGCCACTTGCCGACGTCCTCCTGATCCCCCCATATCCAGCCCTCGGCCCGGTCCACTCCGTGGTGGGGCAGGACAGCAGGGTGTCACTGGGCGCGCAGAACTGCCACTGGGAGGACGCCGGAGCGTACACCGGCGAGGTGTCGGCCCCAATGCTGTCCGAGTGGTGCCAATACACCCTTGTGGGCCACAGTGAGCGCCGGGTGCTGTTTCAGGAGACTGACGAGCAGGTCCGAGCCAAGCTCGAGGCCGTGCTCCGCTCCGGGATGCGAGCGGTCCTGGCTCTGGGGGAGACTCGTGAGGAGAGAGATGCGGGCAGGACAGAGGAGGTATTGACCAGGCAGTGCCGCAGCGGCCTTATGGGACTCGGCAAAGACCGCATCGCTCGCTGCACCGTTGCCTATGAGCCGGTGTGGGCGATCGGATCCGGGGCCGCGGCTGACCCCTCGGACATCGCGGAGGCAGCGGGCATGCTGAGATCGGTAATTGAGGAGGCGGCCTCGGGAGCGGCCGATCAGGTCCGCATCCTATATGGTGGGAGCGTCACCGCCAGGACCGCCCCAGCTCTGTTGGGGGCGGAGGGCGTGTCCGGTGCCCTGGTCGGTGGGGCAAGCCTGAACGCGGCCGAATTCTGCGGCATCGTGGCGGCAGCTCCGGTCCTGGCCTGACCAGGGTCGGAGCTCGTAGTGGATGGCCCTTGGGACGGTGTCCCAACGGTCGGCGGTGAATCGGTGTCCGGGCGAAGGCAAAGACTGAAGAGGGCTTGAACAGGTGACTTGGGAGCGCGCGGTTCTGGTGATCCTCGATGGCTTCGGCTGCGCGCCGGAGGGCCCCGGGAACGCCATCAGGCTCGCCGGCACCCCGAACTTGGACCGTCTTCTGGAGAGCTTTCCTCACACCCTCCTGGACGCCAGCGGCATGGCCGTGGGGCTTCCCCGGGGACAGCAGGGCAACTCCGAGGTCGGCCATCTCACGATTGGGTCCGGCCGGGTGGTGCTGCAGGACCTGACCCGCATCTCGGCGGCCATCGAGGACCAGTCATTCTTCGACAATCCGGTCCTCCTCGAGGCCATGAGGCAGGTCCTCTCCCGTGGCTCCAACCTCCACATCCTGGGGCTGGTGTCACCGGGCGGCGTGCACAGCCACCAGGACCATCTGGTGGCTGTGTGCGAGCTGGCCCGGCGCCAGGGCTTGACTTCCGTCAAGGTGCACGCCTTCACCGACGGTCGCGACACCCCGCCCGAGTCGGGGGCCGGGTTCTTGGAGGCACTCGAGCGGGATCTCCGGAAGGTGGGGGTGGGGGAGATAGCCTCCGTGAGCGGGCGCTACTACGCCATGGATCGCGACCAGCGCTGGGACCGCCTGGAACGGGCCTATTTGACCCTCACCGGCCGCGGGGAGAGAACCTTCGGCAGCGCGGTCGACTATGTGCGCCGCTGCTACGCCGAGGGCACTACCGATGAGTTCATCGAACCTGCGGCGATAGTGGCGCCCGGTTCGGCGCAGACCGGGATCCGGGCCGGCGATGTGGTGATCCACTGCAACTTTAGGCCTGACCGGGCCAGAGAGATGTGCCATGCCCTGCTCGACCGGGAATTCGCCCCCTTCGAGCGCGACCCACTCCCACAGAA
>JAJYWM010000276.1 GCA_021791455.1 bacterium
GCCCTCCCTCAGATGGGATACCAGGGCTTCCTCGTGGACCTCCAGACCGCCGTGCGCGCGGAGGTGTCCCCCGCGACCGAGACCACGACTCAGGTCTGGCTCGCCCCCCATGCCCCTGCGTCCATTGAGCGCTCCTTGAAGCGGCAGGGGATCGTGGTGACCTCCCAGCAGACCCCGGCGCACGACATCGCGACCATGAATCGGGGCGGGCTTGCCCTGGCCTACCTCTTCTTCCTCTTCGCCGCCGGCGCGGCCGCCGTGCTGGCCATCGGCGCGGCCGTATTCTCCGTGTTCATGACCAGTCGCAGGCGGGCCTTCGAGCTGGCGGTCCTGCGTGCCATCGGAGTCCCCAACCGAGCCCTGCTCCGTTCGCTGCTCGGAGAGCAGCTCCTGGTCCTCGGTCCCGGAGTCGCCCTCGGGATTCTGGCCGGGCTGGTCGGCGCCCTGATGGCCCTCCCCTCGGTGCCGGAGTTCGCCTCCACGGCGGGCGGCCCGCCCGTCGCCCTGGTCTTCTCCGTCCTGCCAATTGTCGGGATGGTGGTGGCGCTGGTCGCGCTCCTGGCCGTAGCCTCGGGGTTGGCCTCCGCCGCCACTCTTCGCCTGGCGAGCTGGGACCGCCTGAGGACCGAGATCACATGACCAGCGCTCAGGGGCAGGCCACCTCCAGGGGCCTCGAGATCCACTTCGATGGTGTCGTCCATCTGTATCCCAGTCCGGAAGGGGATGTGGTCGCCCTGCGGGGCGTTGACCTCGACGTCGAAGAGGGCGAGGAATTCGCCCTCCTGGGCCCCTCAGGGTCCGGAAAATCGACGGTGCTGGCCCTGCTCGCCGGGTTGCAGAGGCCCTCTGCCGGCCGGATCACGATCGGACCGTACGAGATGGGCAAGCTCACCAATCGCCAGCTGCTCAGGCTGCGCGCGACCGAGGTCAGCCTGGTTCTGCAGGACCCGGCCCGCAACCTGCTCCCTTACGCTACGGCGACCCAGAACATCGAGTTCTCCCAGCGCGGGGCCAAGGGGCGCGGCCATCGACCCCCATGGCAGCCCCCGGAGCTCCTGCGGCACCTGGGCATGGGGCAGCTGGCGGACCGGACGATCGCCACCCTCTCGGGCGGCGAGCAGCAGCGGGTGGCGATCGCGTCCGGCGTGGCCTCGGCGCCGCGCCTCCTGCTGGTGGACGAACCCACCAGCCAGCTCGACACCAAGAGCCGCGATCAGGTGATAGATCTGCTGCATCAGATCAACCAGCAACTGGGGTCGACGGTGGTGAGCGTCACCCATGACGCCGCGGTCGCCGCGGCCATGCCACGCACCGTCACCATCCGCGACGGCCGGGTCGGAGCGGAGGGGAGAAGGGGTGAGGAGTATGCCGTCGTGGGCAAGGACGGGAGCGTACAGCTGCCGCCGGACGTCCTGGAGATGCTGCCTCCGGGCACCCTGCTTCATGTCCGGCGCCACGGCAGCGGAGTAGACCTGCGGAACCCGGAGTTGGAGCATGGTAAGGAGTCCATCGGTGATCTCTGAGATCGTGGTGGAACACGTGACCATGACAGTTGGTCAGCGGCAGATCCTTCAGGATGTGAACCTGGTGATCCGAGCTGGTGAATCTCTGGCCATCACCGGCCCCTCCGGCTCCGGCAAGACGACCCTTCTGATGCTCGCGGCGGGCCTGCAGCGGCCGCAGCAGGGTCGCGTGCTGGTCGACGGCGCCCCGATCGGAACAGACGACAAGAGCCGCCAGCGTTTCGGAGTGGTGCTGCAGAACCACGGGCTGGTCTCCGTCCTGACGGCGATGGAGAACGTGGCCCTGCCGCTGCAGGCGCGCGGGGTGTCGGCTGAAGAGGTGCAGCGGTTGGGGCAGGCCGCCCTGGACCAGGTGGGACTGCACTCGGCTGCTGACGCTCTGGTGCAGGACCTCTCCGGCGGGCAGCAGCAGCGCGTCGCGGTGGCCCGCGCCCTCGTGGGCGCGCCCGATGCGGTGCTTGCCGACGAGCCGACATCGGAGCTAGTGGCGGAACAGCGCAAGGTGATCGTCGAACTGCTGCTGGCCCAGGCGCGGGAGGGACGCATCCTGGTGGTCGCGACTCACGACCCCGAGGTCGTGGGCGCATGCGACCGCCAGCTGAGACTGGAGGATGGGCGCCAGGTCGAGGCTGCCGCCATAGCCGGGTGATGCGCCGATAATCTAGTGCCTCCCCACCCTATTGCACTGCTACCATTTGGCGGCAGGGCAAGAGGGCTGGAGCTCTGCACCGGTGCCTGCATCGCCGCTGATTGCCTCTGGCGGCCTGGCCACTACGGGGGGAGGAGCTTGTTTTCGGGCTACCGGTCCGCTTTATCACATCGCAACCTTCGGCTCCTTCTCAGCGGTGAGGTCGTCTCCGCCTCCGGATCCTGGGCCTACAACGTGGCCCTGGCGGTGTACGTCTTCGACCGCACCCACTCGTCGTTCTGGGTCTCCGCGGTCTTTCTGGTGCGCTTCATCCCGGCCATGTTTCTTTCCACCTACGGCGGGGTTTTGGCCGAGCGCTTTGAGCGCGTGCGCCTGCTAATCACCTCCGACCTGCTCCTCTTCACCTGGCAGATCCTGCTTGCCGGGGCGGTCTTTCTCAACCTGCCAGTGGCTTTCGTCCTTTCCTTGGCGGCCCTCAGCGCCATCACCTCCACCGCCTACAGCCCCGCCGTCGCGGCCATGATCCCTCAGCTCGCCGGCGAGGACGATCTGGCTTCGGCCAATGCCTTGAACAGCACCATCGACAACCTGGTCGTGATCCTGGGACCGGCCTTCGGATCGCTCCTGCTGCTGACCAGAGAGGCGTGGCTCCCCTTCGTGATCAACGCGGCAACGTTCGTGTTCGCGGCGGTCATGGTGTACCGGATCAGCGAGCGTTCACATCCCAGCGACGTCAGTGAGGGGGGCAAAGCCGGTGTGCTGCGGCAGATGCTGGTCGGAATGCGGGCGATCGTCAGCTCGTCAAAGGTGATGGTGCTGGTGTCCTTCAGCGTGCTGGCGAGCTTCATCTACGGCACCGACACCGTGTTATTCGTGTACATCAGCAAACTGCAGCTCCACACCGGAGCCACGGGGTATGGATACCTCCTGGCCGGGCTCGGGGTGGGCGGGGTCCTGGCAGCCCTCTTCGTCAACCGGCTCGCATCCCAGCCACGCTTGGGAGCGATCATCACCCTGGGAATGGCGGTCTACTGTGTGCCCACGGCCCTGCTCATCTGGGTGACCGTGCCGGAGGTAGGGTTCTTGCTGGAGGTGATTCGAGGGGCGGGCACGCTGGTGGTTGACGTGTTGGCCATCACCGCCCTGCAGCGATCCGTGGCGGCCGACCTTGTGGCGCGAGTCTTTGGGGTCTTTTTCGCCCTGGTTCTGGGCGCCATCTCACTGGGGTCCCTGCTCGCCGCCGCGTTCGTGCAGAGTGTGGGTCTCCATGGCAGCCTGCTCTTGGTCGGGATCGTGGTTCCAGTCCTGGCGGCGATGGCGTACCCGTGGCTCCGGCGGATGGATGATGCCGCTCAGCTGAGGTTCCGGGAGCTGGCACCTCGGGTCGAGCTGCTGTCCCGGCTGGGCATCTTCTCTTCTGGCTCCCGTTCGGTGCTGGAACGTCTGGCCGGCGTGTGCGGCGCGGAGTCCGTTACCGCGGGCACCGTCATTATTCGCGAGGGTGATGAAGCCGACGCCTTCTACGCACTTGGCACCGGGCGAGTACGCGTCGATGCCAAGGGTGAGGCTGCCAGCGTGCGGCAGCTGGCGGTGATAGACGCACCGGGATACTTCGGAGAGATCGGACTTTTAGAGCAGATTCCCAGGACCGCGACCGTGACCGCGCTCTCCGACTGTGAGCTGTATCGCATTGCCGGGGAGGACTTCCTGGATGCCCTGTCAGGCGCTCCTGCATCGCAGCTCTTTCTCGAGGGCACCAAAGCGCGACTGGGGCGCAGCCATCCCTCCTACCGGTCGCGCTCAGACGATGTCCTGCCCAGCGCTGCCGCGACCTGAACCACCGCTGCGCCCAGCGAGCGTCGCCACGACTCCTCCGTCCAGGCACCGCTTCTGTTCGCCGCAGGGGGTCTTGCCGAGGTTCTCCGGGAGGCGGGTTTCCCTCTGCTCCTCGGGGCGCCAGTCCCTTATTGCCCCGAGCAAGCGGCCCCGTCAAGGGGCCGCCTGGCTCCTGGCCATCGGGGGCGCCGTTCGCAACCTACCATAGGGTGCAGTGATCTTCGAAGGCGCGGGGACTTTTCGCCCTTGACAACCTGTCCCGGCTGCGGTGCCGCGACCTCGTCCGAGCAGAGGTTCTGCGGCGAGTGCGGAGCCGCACTCGCCGCCACATGCCCACACTGTCGGGCGCCGGTACGCCCTGGCCAGAGGTTCTGTGGCGAGTGCGGAGCGGCCATTTCAAGTAGTCCTGGCGCTGCTTCCGCAGTCCCCGTGGAATCGACCCCCGAGGTCCGCCTGGTCTCGGTTCTTTTCGTAGACCTGGTTGGTTTCACGAGCTTGTCCGAGGCCCACGACGCGGAGGACATGCGTGACCTGCTGAGCCGTTACTTTGCCGTGGCCCGGACGGTGGTGGGCAGATACGGAGGCACGATCGAGAAGTTCATCGGGGACGCGGTGATGGCTGTGTGGGGGACGCCGGTGGCCCACGAGGATGACGCGAATCGTGCCGTGAGAGCGGCCCTGGACCTGGTGGCGGGGGTCGAGGTCTTTGCTGGCGAGGTGGGGGCCCCCCAGCTGCGGGCGAGGGGCGGGGTGGCCACCGGCCGCGCCGCCTCTTGGGCCAGCTCCGGTGAGGGGCTGGTGGTCGGAGACAGGGTCAACACCGCCTCCAGGGTCCAGTCCGCCGCCTCTCCCGGAACCGTCCTGGTGGACCAGTTGACCCGTGAGGCCACCGCGCGCTCCATCGAGTACCGGGATGGGGGGTTCCACGAGGTCAAGGGCAAGAGTGAGCCCCTCCACCTGTTCCGAGCGGTCCGCGCCATCCAGAAGGTGCCGGGGAGGGACGGCCACCAGTTGGGGGCGGCGTCTCTGCACGGGCGCGATGCGGAGCTGCGCATCTTGAGGGAACTCTTTCACAGCACCATAGAGAAGCGCGGCGGCCACCTGGTCGCTCTCAGCGGGCCGGCCGGCATCGGCAAGTCGGTCCTGCTCGAGGAGCTGGCCCGTTACGTGCACGGGCTGGCCATCGATGTCCTCTGGCATGAGGGAAGTTGCGCTCTGACAGGTGATGGGGTCGCCTATGGCGCCTTGGTCGCGATGGTGCGCCAGCGGCTCCGGTTGGAGGACTCGGGCACGGCTGAGGAGGCGGTTGACCGGCTCCATGAGGCGCTGAGAGGGCTGTTGCCCAGCGATGAGGACTTTGAGTTCGCCACCCCGAAACTGGAGGTTCTGCTCGGGCTGCCCACGCAGCCGGCCGAGTGGAGCCGGGACGAGCTCTTCGCCGGGTGGCGTCTGTTGTTCGAGGCTCTGGCACGCACCGCGCCCGTGGTCATGGTGGTTGACAACCTGCAGTGGGCCAACCAGGGGCTGCTGGACTTCCTGGAGCACCTCTTGGACTGGTCGAGCCAGCTGCCGATCCTGATCATCACCCAGGCCCGGCCGGAACTCCTGCAGATCAGGCCTGGATGGGCGGCCGACCAGCGGCATGCGACCACGCTCCACCTCGATCCGCTGAGCCCGGCGGAGATGGGGCAACTGCTGGATGACCTGGTTGCCGAGATGCCCTCGTCCGCCCACCGCCAGATAGTGGAGCGGGCGGAGGGGATTCCCCTCTACGCGGTTGAGACGATCCACATGCTCACCGACCGAGGGCTGATCCAAGAGCAGGACGGTCGGCGAGTACTCGCCGAGGAGCTCAGTGACCTCGACACACCGGTCAGCCTCGAGGCTCTGATCGCCGCGCGGTTGGATGAGCTGCCCCTGGACGAGCGGGCGTTGGTCAAGGACCTGGCGGTGCTTGGAATGACCTTCAGCAAGGAGTTGGTGGCCTCGGTCACGACCCTCGATGAGAGCGCCCTTGAGTCCCTGCTCCGCTCCCTGCTGCGCAAGGAGGTGCTCGTCACTCAGGGAGGACGCCGCCCCGCCAGCCCAGCGCTTTACGGATTCTCGCAAACCCTGCTTCGCTCCATCGCCTATGACAGGTTGGGCAAGAGGGAGCGGCGGTCAAGGCACCTCGCTGTCGCGAGCCAGATGTCCCTTTCACCACCAGCCGATCTGGAGGAGCTGGCCGAGGTGATCGGGGAGCATTACCGCCAGGCTGCCCTTGCCGATCCGCGCGCCGCGGACACCGCCCAAGTCGGCCAGGACGCCGTTCGCTGGCTGATCAGGGCTGCCTCGCGCGCCGCCACCGTGGGCGCCCCGGGCCGGGCGATGGAGCTCTACCTTGAAGCGGCGGAGCTGGCCGTAGAGGAGATGGTCGCACTCGGCTACCGGGAGCAGGCGGCACGGATGGCCTTCAGGGCCGGGCTCGCCGAGCGCTGCCTGACGCTCCTCGAACAGCTGGCGGACCAGCACATCGGGGCCGGGCGGGTCGTTGACGCGGCTCGCCTCGCGGGTGCCATTGGAAGCTCTCTGGGCCGCCTGGGCCGGGCCGACGAGGCGATCGGGCGGCTCTCCCGGGCACTCGAGGTGTTGGATCTGGGGCAGCTCGACGCCGATGTGGCGGAGATACAGTCACAGCTGGCTCGCGAGCTCTCGGTGGCGGGTCGGCGGGAAGAGGCGATGGAGCATGTGGAGCACGCCCTGAGGATCGCCGAAGCGTTGGACCTGCCGCAGGTACTCTGCGACGGCTTGGAGACCAAGGCACTGCTGCTGCGGTCGGCGGATCGGCCGGAGGAAGCCCTGCTGCTCTTCGACGGCACAGTGGAGATCGCCGGCCGACGGGGCCTGACGTCCGAGGAGATGCTCTCGGGCCAGGCCAACAGCGGTGACACCCGCATGGCGAACGATATTGGGGACGCGATATCCCATCTCGAGAGCGCGATCGGGCTGGCGCGCCGCCTGGGCCAGCGCTATTCGGAGACGTTCCTCGGCGGCAACCTGCTTCTGGCATTGATCTTCTCCGGCGAGTGGAGGCGAGCCACCGAGCTGGCCGAGTCCCTTCTGGAAGAGGATCGGCCCGGGGTCGAGATCGTGCAGAGCCGGCTTGTCGTCCTCAACGCCTTGCGCGGGAATCCCCAACTGGCGAGGGAGGCCTTCTCGGCGCTCCAGCGATGGGAGCACCACAATTCCACTGAGCCCAGGACCCTCTACGCCGCCCTCGAGGCAACCGTGCTGCTGGCGGAAGGGGAGTTACCGCGGGCTCTCGAGGCCGCGAGGGGCGCCCTGGAGGTGGCGGTGCCCAACTTCGGATACCGTCACGAGATAGCCCGCCAGGCCTGGCCCGACGCGTGTGAGGCGGCCCTTGGGATGGGCTCGTCGCAAAAGCTGGCGGAACTGGTCAGGATGCTCGAGAGCGAGCCCCCGGGCAGGCTGCCACCGTACCTTAGGTGGCAGCTCGCTCGCTACAGGGCGCTGGGAGCGCTGGGGCCACCCGGCGAGCCCGCGGGCGTCCGGCTCCTCTCGGTGAGCGACGGCTTCGGCGCGCTCGGGTATCCATATTGGGCCGCCAGGACCGGCCTGGAGGCGGCCTCCAGAGGCTCGGAGGGGGATGCCGCCGCAGACTCCCGGGCTCAGCAGGCGCGCCAGCTGCTGCTGGCGATGGGGGCCCCGCCCCCACTCTGATCATCGGACTCCCCACGGGGACTGACGGACTCGTTACATAGTGTGATGGACTGACGAGCTCGTAACCGGTAGACTTCCCCACTGGAAGGAGAGGTGGGCCCGACCCTGGCTCATCGGCGGCCGAGCGCAAGCGCCGCAGCAAGAAGGGCAGGGGGCTCGATGTGACATCGGTATCCCAGGAGTCAGGGCTGCCCGTAGAAAGTCGCGCGGGACGGCACGGTGCGAAGGCAACCGTAACCAGCGTCGTGGGCACGATGTTGGGCGCCCTCCTGGTCTTGATCCTGCTCGGCGCAATCTTCGTGGCGGTGGCCTCCCGCACCAGTGGGCGCGGTGTCCCCAACGTCTTGGGCCACAGCGCCGTGGTGATCCTGAGTGGATCGATGACACCGACCTTCTCGGCTGGAGACCTGGTCATCGACTCCACCCCAGGTCCTGGGCAGGCGAGTCACCTGCACCAGGGTGAGATCATCACATTTGCCGCCGGACCGCCCGGTGCGCCGGCTTCGGTGCTGATAACTCATCGAATCTACAAGGTGAGCTACGTCGCGGTCCCTCCCTCCGGTAGGCGGGAGCCGCGCTACGAGACCAAGGGTGATGCCAATCCGGTGCCGGACGGCAACGCCGTGCAACCGGGTCAGGTCGTGGGCGTCTACGACTTCCGCGTGCCCTTCGGGGGCTACGTGCTCAACTTCCTGCACCAACCGATCGTGTTCATCCTCCTCATCTGCTCGCCGTTCGTGGTCCTGGTGCTGGCGGAGGCGTCGCGCCGCTGGCGTGCCGCCGGTGACGGCAACCACGGAGGAGCTGCGATGTAGCGGGCGAAGGCGAGCGATGAGATCCAGAAGGGAAGAGCACGGAATGCGTGCTCAAACGATAAGACGAAGGAGGAAGTTTGAGACTCTTCAACAGAAGGTCGACCATCGTGCTGGCCACAGTGGGGGCCGTCGGCGCCATCGCCGTGGCCGCGACGGCAGCCAGCTTCGCACTGTTTTACGACCCGATCGCGCCCCAGCATGTCACCTTCGCCGCCGGCAACGTGACCCTGAACCAGGCGTCGACGCACCACTGCACTTTCCAGAACATAGCTCCCGGCTTCAGCACCCAGGGCTATCCCGGCGGGGACCACAGCCAGGCCGCGTGCACCACCGACATCCAGTACACGGGTTCCCTGGATGCCTTCCTGTCCCTGGACGTCACAGTGACAACCGGTGCGGGCACCGGTCAGACGGATACCGTCGCCTGCAACGGCGGCTCGACCTCAGGGACGATGAGCTGCGCCCCCCTCTACAACCCAGGTTTCGCCAGCCAGAAGGGAGTCGGCAGTCCCCTCGAGGTCTACGTGCTGGCCAATGGGGACAGCTATCAAGGTGAGAACGGGGGCACTCAGGCCTTCGGCATCGGCAACGATCAGACGATCACCGACCCGGGAACGGTGGGGGTTGACACCTCCTACACCGGGGCCTCTACCACGGGAATGGCAGCCAAGTGCGTCTCCACCACGGGCGTAGACTGCCCGGTCCAGGGAGGGTTCAAGTACCTGGAGTCCTACACCGTCTACGCCTACTGGCCACTGGACGAAAATGGCGACCAGAACGTGTACCAGAACTCCTGGGCGACCGTGACCCTCTCCGAGCATGCCGTGCAGGCCGCCGACAACGCCCTTTTCTCCTGCTCTACGATTCAGGATTCTCAGGGGCTCTTCGGCGGTGCCAACTACTATCCGCCCGACCAGCCCGAGGCCGGCTGGGGCGCAGGTTTCAGCGCCGGCAGCAGCAGCATGTACCCGGCCATCGGAAGCTGCCCGACAATCGACTCGACGACCAACGGCACGGACTGGACGCAGAGCACTCCTGGGTCGGAGCTCCTGCCGTTCTTCCATCCCGCGGCCTCCTAGCAGCAGTAGGACCAATTCCTGGTCCCAGGATGGGGCCGAAGGGGAGCGGGGCGATGGGCCCCGCTCCCTCGTGGACTCCGGCTCTGGCCGGCGAGGCTTGTGGGCCGGGATCATGGATGGGTTGGGGGCCGGGGCCCGCGCAGCCGCGTTGGGGGGAACGTGAGATCCTGATGGCAATGACGGGAGTGCGCCTGGCATGAGCTGGCTCAAGCCCTTGACCAACTCATCGCCCTAGGCTCGAGGGGGAGTCTGTGGTGTCACGGCACAGTGATGAATCGGCTGCGGCCAGGATCCGGTGGTCCCTGCGGGAGTCCCCTTTGGGATCGGCGCTGGGCTCCGATGGCTTGGACATTCTCGCCTCTTCCGCTCGTGTTCTCCACGTGCCAGGGGGGGCCCCCCTGATCCGCCAGGGAGACCACGGTGATTCGGCCTACATCGTCTCCGCCGGGCGCATGAGGGTGAGTGTCTCAACCGCGGAGGGCGAGCTGGTTGAGTCGGAGGTTGGGCCGGGTGAGCTGATAGGGGAGATCGCCCTTATGGCGGACAGGCCCAGGACGGCGAACGTCACGGCGATCCGGGATTGCGAGGTGGTCGAGATACCCGCGACGGCCCTCAGCAGCTCGATCGCGCAGCATCCCGGTCTCGGCCGTTCCCTGTCGGGCCTGGTGGTGGATCGCCTGACGGCCCCACGGCCCGGCGCCACGGCTCACACGGTCAGGACCGTTGCCCTGGTCCCCCTGGACGACGGGCTCCCCACTGACACCGTTGGCCAGATCCAGACCGCGTTCTCAAAGCTGGGTGGGTGCGCGCTGGTCACCCCAGAGCTGGTAGCAGCCGCTCTGGGGTGGGAGCCCCTGGAAGCCGAGCTCGACCTGGAGCGGGCGAATCAACTCTCCCGATGGTGCAGCGAACAGGAGGCGCGGGAGAGATTCGTCCTCTACTTCTCAAGACCGGATCAGCCCCACTGGCGGGCGAGGTGCCTGCGCCAGGCGGACAGGACTCTGCTGCTGGCCGAGCTGCGGCCCACCTCGGGACCTTGGGCCAATTCCCTGGCGGGGTTGGTCGAGCCGTCGGACGGTGTGCGCCGGGAGCTCCTCATCCTCCATCCATCGGCGACAGCGCGGCCCGTCGACACCGCCGCGCTGTTGCGAGAGATCCCGGTCTCCGCTCACCACCACGTGCGCTGGGGACGTCAGGACGACTTTGATCGGATGGCAAGGTTGCTGACCGGGCGGGGAACCGGCGTCGTCCTGGGCGGCGGGGCCGCTCGCGGTTGGGCGCACCTCGGCGTGCTGCGGGCGATGGACGAGCTGGGCTTCCCAATCGACGCCATCGGCGGCACCAGCATCGGCGCGGTGATGGCCGCTGCCTACGCCGTCTTCCCGCAGGCCGTTGAGCGGGAGGAGAGGCTTCGGGAGGGGCTGGCGCGAAGGCGCCGCCTGTTTCCCATGACCCTGCCGATCTCCTCCCTGTCCTCGGGTCACGCCATGACCGACGCCCTGCGATCCCCTGCCGGCTTCGGCGACCTCCAGATGGAGGATTGCTGGCTGCCGCTGTTCATGGTCTCCACCAACCTCACTACGGCTCAGCCGAAGCTGCACCGAGAGGGCCCCATCTGGCGGGCGGCGCGAGCCAGCGCGTCCATCCCAGGGCTTTTGCCGCCTGTTTGCTGGGATGGCGAGCTTCTGGTCGATGGGGCGATTCTCGACAACCTGCCGGTCGGGGTCATGCACCAACTGCTCCAGGGAGGGCGCGTGATCGCGGTGGACGTGGAGCCCTCCATCGACCTCAGGGTCGGCCGGCCCTTCGAGCCGGCCATCTCCGGCTGGCGCCTGCTTCTCAGGCAGTGGAATCCGCTACGCGAAGCGCTGCAGGTTCCCAGGATGGCCGCGGTGGTGGGGCGCGCTCAGGCGGTTCGGGGCCCCGGCGACGGCCGTTCCAAACTCAGCGAGGACGCTGGTGACGTGCTTGTCCGGCCGCCCACGTCCGGCGCCAACGCCTTTGACTTCCGGCGCTTTGAGGTGTTGGTCGAAGCCGGCTACCGCCATGCCAAAGCGACCCTCGAAGGAGTGCCCAGGAGCCTGGGGCAGAGCCCCGCCGACCCCGTCTGATCCGGCTAACTCAGGTGGGTTGCAAAAGCCCCGTGGGGCATGCCACTCCGGTACCGGCCAGCCCGCAGTACCCGTGGGGATTCTTATGAAGGTACTGCTGGTGGTACTGCTCGGCGTAGTAGAACGGGCCCGACGCCATTATCTCGGTCGTGATGTGCCCCAGACCCGCTCGGTCCAGCTGCTCCTGGTAGGCCCTCTTCGACGCCTCGGCAAGCGCCAGCTGTTCCTCGCCGGCACAGTAGATTGCGGAGCGGTACTGGGTGCCCAGGTCGTTGCCCTGGCGCATCCCCTGGGTCGGGTCGTGCGACTCCCAGAACGTTTGCAGGAGGGCGGGATAGGTCACCTTGCTTGGGTCGAAGACGACCAGCACGACCTCCGCATGCCCCGTCATCCCGGTGCAGACCTCCTGGTAGGTCGGGTTAGGGGTGATTCCCCCGCTGTAGCCGACGGCCGTGGTGTGAACGCCGGGGAGCTCCCAGAAGAGGCGCTCGGCTCCCCAGAAGCAGCCCATGCCGAACACCGCCTGCCGCGACCCGGCAGGGAACGGCGGCACCAGGCGGTGCCCCAACACCGGGTGCACTCCCTCCACCGCCATCATCTCGGCGCGACCAGGCAGGGCCCTGGCCAGGGAGGGCAGCTCCGCTTGCTTGACGCTCATCTTCATAGTCTCGCTCACCTCAGAAATCAACCGGCTGCCCCACGCTACCACTCCCGACCCGTGCGGGGCCCGAGAACCATCATCATCACTCCCACCTGAACAGGGTGGTCGCCAGGATTCCGGTCACCACCGCCCACGCGAGGATAAGGACGAGGGACCCGCCGGGCAGAGGTCGTCCCTCCATGACCGAGCGCAGTGAGGAGCTGAGGGCTGCCGCCGGCAGAACCCTCGCCACCGGTTGTACGAGCCCTGGCAGCTGCCGCAGCGGCAGGGCGATGCCACCGAGGATGAGAAATATCAGGTAGAGGCCGTTGGCGCCCCCCAGGGTCAGCTCGGCCCGCAGCGCCCCGGCCATGGTGAGCCCAATCGCGGCGAAGGTGAAGCTGCCAACCAGGAGCAGCACCAGGTCGAGCCCCCAGCTGCCCACGGCGCTCCAGCCGAAGGCGAAGTGGGCGATGACAACGATCAGCACGACCTGCCCCACCTCCACCAGCACGACGGATGCCGCCTTGGCCAGCACCAGGGAGGATCTGCTGAGTGGCGTACCCCCCAGTCGCTTGAGCACCCGGTAGTAGCGCTGATACGCGGTCGAGATTCCCAGGGTGACCATCCCTGTCGACATCACCGCCAGGGTGAGCACTCCAGGCACCAGGAAATCGATGGGCCGTCCCCTGACCGACGGCAGGACCCTGAAGCTGGCGAAGAACACCAGGATCAGGACCGGCAGCACCAGAATCACGAGGAGGTTCTCGGGCTGACGGAGAAGAAGCGTGAGCTCCGCTCTGAGTTGACCCCGGAACGAGCGCCAGAAGCCACTTCCGCGCGGTCTGGGGAGGCGATCATCGACGCTCATCACCCGGCTCACCTAGGCCCCCTCATCGGTCAGGTCCAGGAATACTTCCTCAAGGGACGAGCGACCGATCCGAAGCTGGTTGAAGGCTATCCCGTCGCGGGCGAGCAGGGCCGTGAGCTCGGCCGCGACGCGGGGAGGCTCGTCGCAGGCGAAATCGTAGGCGCCATGGCCCCGCTCGAGGACTCTAACCACCCCCGGCAACCGCCCCAGCGCAGCCACGGACTCCTGCGTCAGCGGCTCTCTGAGCTGCAGCTGCACTTGCTCCGGGCCGGCTCCGGCCCGCAGCCGTTCGGGCGAGTCGAAGGCGACCAGAGTGCCTCCCTTGATGACGGCGACCCTGTCGGCCAGCCGTTCCGCCTCCTCCATGGAATGCGTGGTCAGGACCACCGTCACCCCCAGCGCCTGGCGCTCCTTGATGACTTCCCAGGTGAGGAGCCTGGCCCTTGGATCCATTCCGGCAGTGGGTTCGTCCAGGAAGAGGATCAACGGAGTGCCGATCAGGGCCAGGGCCAGCGAGAGCCGCTGTTTCTCGCCTCCGGAGAGCTGGCGGTAGAGGCGGTCTCCCCGGTCGCTGAGGCCCACCCTCTCCAGCAGGTCCGAGATGGGCTCCGGGCGGGCGAAGTAGGACGAGAACAGTTGCATCGCCTCCCGGACCCGGATCGTGGGGTATATGCCGCCCTCCTGCAGCATGAGGCCCATCAGCGGGCGCACGGACGCATGGTCCGCGACCGGGTCAAGACCAAGAACCGATATCCGCCCCTCATCGGGCCGCCGGTACCCCTCGATCATCTCGATGGTGGTGGTCTTGCCCGCCCCGTTGGGGCCGACCACGGCGATCAGCTCGCCGGCTTCCACCTCCAGATTGAGGGCTCGAACCGCCGGCTTGCCCCGATATGACTTGCCCACATCGCGCAGCGAGATGGCGGGAGTACGCCGGCCTGGGTGGTCCACCGCGGGCGGCGTCACTGCTGGAGGTGTGCTCCCGGAGCGAGGTCCACTCGGTAACCCACACCGAAGACCGTGTTGATGCGAAACGGCAGGCTCGGGAACGCCTCGAATTTCTCCCGGAGCCATCGGATGTGGACGGCGACCGTCTTGCTGTCCCCGTGAAAGTCGGTGCCCCAGACCGCTCGCAGGAGCGCCTCGCGACTGTGGACGCGCCCAGGATTGCTGAGCAGGTAGAAGAGAAGGTTGAACTCGCGGGGACTCATCTTCACCTCCAGCTGGTCCAGGGACACTCTTCTCGAGGAGCGGTCCAGCACGAACCCGTCCACCCGGATGCGCTCGGCCGGCAGGGACGGCCGGCTGCTCCTCTGAGACCTGCGCAGCAGGGCGTCGACTCTGGCCATGAACTCCCCGACCCCGAAGGGCTTGGTCATGTAGTCGTCGGCACCCAGGCTCAGGCCGCTCACCTTGTCATGCTCCGCCGTCCGGGCGGTCAACATCAGAATCGGCACGTCAGACTCCTCCCGGAGCGCCCTGCAGACCTCCTCTCCGGAGAGCTCCGGCAGCATCAGGTCGAGTACCACCAGATCCGGTGGCCGGGCGCGCGCCAGAGCGAGCCCCTGGGTGCCCGAGCTGGCCTCGGAGACGACGTAGCCCTTGGCGGCGAGGTTGTAGCGCAGGGTCATGCGCACCGCCTCTTCGTCCTCTATCAGCAGGATTCGACGCCCCGATCCCATCGTGGTCGCCTGGTGCGGCAACCTTCAGCCCAGCTCGACCAGGCGGCCGGTCTCCAGGAACACCACATCCTCGGCGATGTTGGTGACGCGATCCGCGATGCGTTCCAGATTGTGGGCGATGAAGAGAAGGTTGGTGGCCGGGTAGGCCCACTCCGGATGCTCTCGCATGGTTTCCACCAGATCGTCGAAGACTCGATGGTAGATGCGGTCGATCCGGTCATCCCGGGCGGCGATGTCCTGGGCTCGGCGGACATCCGGGGTGATTATGGTGTCCATGATGTCCCGCACCTGATCCTCGACATACCGTCCCAGCCGGATTATGGTGTCGGCCCCCGGCCGCGAGGGCAGTTCGATGAGGGGCAGGGCGTAGCGGGCGCAGCTCTTGGCGTGGTCACCCATGCGCTCCAGTTCCGAGGCGATCAACAGCAGCCCGAAGATCGCGTGCAGGTCGCGACCCGACGGATGCCTGAGCTCCAGCACCTCGATGCCGCGCTCGCGTTCCAGGCGGTGCCGATCGTTGATCTCCAGGTCCCCTGAGATAACCCCCCGCAGCCTGTCTCCGTCCCTGTCCTCCAAGCCGCCCATCGCCCCGGCGACCCCCTCGGCGACGAGCTGGCCCAGAAGGCGCACCCCGTCTCGCCGGGCGGCTAGCTCGGCTCCCAGGTCCAGGGTGACTTCTGCCGACTCCACGCTTGGATCTTAGACGACCAGTCGGACAGGGCTGGGCCCGGGAGCCGCCAGCACCATGGTCACGGTGGTCCCGGCCCCGGGCCGGCTGGCGACCTCTATCCTCCCTCCCTGCAGCTCCACCGCCTGGCGCGCGATGGTGAGGCCGAGACCGCTGCCGGCCCCGGAGCGTGACCGATCCGCGGTGTAGAACCGTTCGAAGACCCGGGGCAGCGCGGAGGCGGGGATGCCGCTGCCGGTGTCGTGCACCACGATGGTGGGAGAGCCACCGATCAGGCCGGAGGTGACCGTGACCCGGCCCCCCCGGCCGGTGAACTTGATGGCGTTGTCCAGGACGTTCGCAAGGGCGCGCCGGAGGCGGCCCGGGTCTATTCGGGCCATGGTCGGACCTCCCTGGCACACCATCTCCAACTCCCTGGCCTTTGCCTGCGGCGCGAGCCCGGCGCAGACGGCGGAGACCAACTGGTGCAGATCGGCCACCTCCATCTGGGCCTGTTCCGCTCCCGCCTCAAGGCGGGCCAGGTCAAGGATCGCTGAGACCAGCTCGTGCAGATGGGCCGCCTCCTTGGCGATCCGTCCGGCGAAGTCCTGGGCGGCTGCCGGGTCGTCCCTGGCCTCGCCGGTCAGGGTCTCCGCCAGCAGGGTCAGGCTCGCCAACGGGGTACGGAGATCGTGAGAAAGGTTGGCCAGGAGCTCCTGATGGGCTCGGCTGAGCCTGCGCTCGTGGGTGATGTCACTCAGGATGACCAGGACCATCGGCGTCGGCTGGTCATGCAGGGGAGCCGCGACCGCGCGCAGAACGCGCCGCCAGCTGTCGTGCGAAATCTCTCCACGGCATATCTCACCTCGTTCCAGAGCTCGCCCGACGAGCTCGCCCGCCCGGGGGTCGTCCGCAATCCGCGCCAACGGCGTCCCCGGGACGAGACCCACGCCATTCGCAGCTCCCACGGGACCACTTTGAGCGAGCACGGTAGCGGAATTCGGGCTGGCCCAGAGCAGTTGACGGCTGGAGTCCAGAAGCAGCAGGGCGTCGGTGCCCAACTCCGCCCAGGTCCGCAGCACCTCCTGGCCCAGGGCGGGATCGGAGACCCTGGACTGATCCATGTTCACCTCTCCCATTCTTGGGAGCGCGGGCTCAGGTGTCCCATGGATGACACACGCACCTCCGCCTGGCCGGGCTCTACCTGAAGCCGCCACACTCCTCCCTTGGGACACCGAGATGGATCGCGGAGGCCGGCTGCATCAAGCAGGGGGACAAGCACATTCCCGTGAGAACAGGCCGCCGCCGTCTCTCGACCCGCTGGAAGGTATTCGTCTAGCAAGCGCCGGAGCAGCTGGCCGGCAGCCTCGAGCCCCCGTGGCTCTTCGGTCTCGAACAGCTCGGGGGCCGCCTCCACCGTGACCCCTCGCAGGTGCGCCGCAGGGAGCAGAGTGTCCATGCAGCGGACGGCGGGGCTGGAGTAGAAGTGGCTTACCCGGTGCTGAGAGGCGATCCTCCCTATGGCCACCGCCTGGCGCCATCCGAACTCGGTGAGGGGCCGCAATTCGTCGGCCATCGTCCACTCACCCTGATCCAGGGCCACGCCGTGGCGGACCAGAAAAAGGCTCGGCACTTCTGGCAAAAGTATATGGACCAGACCGCACCTCCCTCCCAGCCCTCACACTTACCGGGTGACAACTGGTCAGTCATCGGCTGCGGGAGCCCCCTCATGACCGGGCAGCCGAGGCTCGCCGCCATCGACGTCGGCAGCAACACCATCCACATGCTTCTGGCCAGCTGTGGACCCGGACTTCCCCCGCGTCAGCTGTATCGCCGCCGGGAGTTCGTCCAGTTGGGGCTTGACGTTGCCCTCGTGGGGCGAATCGAAGAGGAGCGCCTCACCCGGGCCGCCAGGACCCTTGCCGCCCAGGTGTCGGAAGCGCACAGACGGGGGGCGGAGCGGGTCGCCGTGGGGGGGACTCAGGCCCTTCGCTCTGCTGAGAACGGAGCCGAGGTGGCCGAGGTGCTGGCCAGGAGCGCCGGGATACCCCGGGTGGTGATTGTGCCCCCGCAGGAGGAGGCGCAGCTCGCCTTCGATGGCGCCACCATGGCCGTGCCGGGACCTGAGCTGGTCCTGTTGCTGGACATTGGCGGGGCGTCCACCCAGGCTGCCCTGGGACGTGCGCGCGGCTTGTGCTCGGATCACTCGCTGGCCCTTGGTTCCGGCACGATCAGTGCCTTTGCCTCAGGGGATCCCCCGAGCGCGGAAGAGTGGCGAAGGATGCAGCGAGAGGTCAGCGAAAGGATCCCCGACATGGTGCCGCCACCGCCGGGGACCCTGGTCCTTGGCACCGGTGGGACCATCACCAACCTCCCCCGGATTCTGGGGCGGCCC
>JAJYWM010000311.1 GCA_021791455.1 bacterium
CCGCTGAGCACCGCGACATAGACAGACTTGAAGAAGCTGGAGCCGCTCAGCAGATCATCTCCCGCCATCGGCGCGGCGGCCTGCAGGTCCCCGATGGTGGTAACCGTCCAACTGACGTGGTAGCTGTGGTAGGCGTTCCCATCGCTCGCCAGCACCTGGAGCACGCCGTCCCGCAGGCTCACGGGGAGACTCGCCGAGGATGCTCCGCAGCCCGACACCACGAGGGCGATCCCCACCAGCACCGCGCCGAAGATGGCTGTTGCCGCAGAACTGCTGCGCCTCAGCCACCCGAGGACTCTAGGCTTCGGCGGCGTCTCGGCCACCCCTACGGGGACTCCTAGAACCGAGGCTGCACGAGGCGCTGCCCCAGTACCCGTGTTGGACTCGACGAAGCGCGCACGGCATCGCCGCTGTTGCCGGGGCAGGTGGTCGGCATCACGCTCGGGTCTTGGATCGGTCCACATTTGGGCGGCGTCCCCGCCTAGGGGTGGCCGCGCCGCCACCGGGAAGTCCACAGGCCTCGTCGAGATCCAGCTCGGCGTGGCTCCATGAGCAACACCTCCCCCCGGACCGCCTCCGCTTGAGACGCAGATTGCCAGCGGCCGAGCCCTTCTCCGAACGCCACCGCCCCGCCCATCAAGCAGGACCCGCAAAGCGCTGTGCCCCAGTACTTCGCCACCAGCAGGACGACGAAGGCGGAGACTACCCCGAGGCCAACTGCCAGCCAAAGCCTTCTCGGCGGCTTGCCATAGGCATCCCCAGCCGACGCCGACGCCCACGCGCTCCAATGGCGGCCGGCTCGGCGCTCCCCCAGCAGTGCGCCGACCCAAACGCTGCCAGCTTCGAACAGGAGGAGCGCCACCACTGCTGGGCCGGAGGAGCTGGCGACCACAATCGCGGCGACCTCCAGGTTGAGGAGCGCGAGCACGACCGCCAGCTGCACCGAGTGGACTCGGTAGAAGTCGCGCGCCCGGTACCGGGTCAGGCCGGGGCTAGGCAGCGCCGGAAGGCTACCTGTCATCCCCTCCTGCCCCAGCCAGTGCTCTGCGGCATCCGCACGCCGTGACATGGTATCGCGTCGATGGCCAAAGCGGCCCCACAGGACGGCTGGTTAGCCACGGCTCCCGCTGACTGGGGATGCCCACAGTGGTCAGCAACCGTCCAAGGGACGCCCGCATGCCAAGCCGGGATGGTCCCCTGGCGGACCCTGCGCGCGACCATGCTGCCCCCATTGGCCCTCTAAGGGCCCCGCGGCATGAGCTCCTCGGGGCACGGCGACCCGAGGGTACTCGGGGCCACACTGGGGCCGTTCGCCAGGGCCACCTGACGGGCCGACCATATACTGCGATGGTGAACTTGGCGGTGGTGCTGGTTGGCGATCTCGCCACCCTGCTCAACCTGTACGCGCTCTGCATCTTCGTCTGGGCGCTCCTCTCGTTCTTCCCCGGGTCCCAGGGGAGCACCCTAGGCCGCCTTCTCGACAGCCTGGTGATGCCCGTCATCGCGCCCCTGAGGCGCCTACTTCCCCGCATCGGGGGACTGGACTTCTCCCCCCTCCTGGCCATAGTCCTGGTGTACGCCCTGGCCGGGCTGCTTCAGGGGGCGGCCAACTCAGGCTTCGTCAACGTGCCGGGCACGGTGATCTCAGTGGTGCTCGAGTTCATCGGCGCCCTCTTGGTGGTGATCGTGCTCCTGCTGCTGATCCGGGTCCTAATCGGATTGCTCCATGTGGATCCCTGGCACCCCCTGGTCCATGCGGTGCGTCAGATAACCGATGCCTTCGTGGACCCGATCGCGCGCGTGAGCCGCACCCGGGGCGAGAGCGCCGCTGTTCTCGCCTTCGTGGTCTTCCTGGTGCTGTACGTGGGCCTCGTACAGATACTGTTTCCCATACTCCAGAACGGGGCCGGGCGGCTTTAGGTCCAAGCCCGACGGCCCGGCTGCGCGCACCTCCCCGGCGGCTCACCGGCGTCACGGTTCACTCTCCACCGGGACGCACCTTTGCCTCGAAGTGGAGGCACCCGGTTCCGGGACGCTCCCCGCAGCGCCCTCAGCCGGGGGGCTCAGTCCTTCCGCGCCGCCAGCGCGCCAGGGCCCGTGGCACCGCGCGGCTGGCGGCCGCGGCCGCCCCGGCGATGTGCATGCCCGGGCCCGCCTCCTGAGAGCTGGGACACACGGCACCGGAAGTGCCAGCCGGCTCCGGCTGGAGAAGCTGCCACGACCTGGCGAGCGCGGCCCCGAAGGCTCCGAAGACCACGTAGGCGAGATCGTACACCAGGTCGGAATTCGCGGGGTGCAGGACCAGCAGGAAGCCAACCACCAGTTCGCAAACGTAGAGCAGCAGGGAGCCGATGAATAGGCGCGTGGACGTGTCCCGCCTGGTGAGGCCACCATAGTGGGTCTTCAGCGTCGACCAGATCGCCCCCACGGCCAGGGCGGTCGCCGGGTAGCCCAGGTCGGTGCGGGGCAGGATCGCCCAGAGGGACAGCAAGAGGGCGTTGGTCAAGGCGGTGAAGGCGGCACCCGCCAGGGCCCGGTTGGCCCGCCGGGCGGTGTTCCCCAGGATCTGCTCGTAGCGCAGGCTGATGGCCACGAACAGCAGTCCGATGAGGCTGCCGGCCACGGCGGCGCAGGCGGTGAAGAAGCCGGTCAACGCGGTGGAGGTCACCGGCGAAGTCTCTCACCGGCGGGATGGCAGGGCGCCTCGAGGCGCCCTGCCAACGGCCGCCGACGGGTATCGTCGCCCGGCCCCAGAGCCCTAGCAGTTCAGCTGGCCGCGGTCCGCTCCGGGCCGCGGGGTCGGGGCGCCGGAGCCTCGGAGTGCCTCCGCTCCACCCGAAAGCAGCCGGGACCGAGAAGCGCCTCGATTCGCTCCTCGAGCTGCG
>JAJYWM010000322.1 GCA_021791455.1 bacterium
CATTCGTCCTCTGCTGAGGTGGCCGGGCCAGCCTCAGCCCGCATCTCCGCCAAGAGGGCCGCGAGCGCTTGGCGCCTCACCTTCTCTTCCATCGCTTGGTCGACCCATGCGCTCAGCGACGGCGCGTGACCGTGGGCGACTGCCTCTCCCGCAGCCGCCAGAACCTCTGGCCGAACGGTGACAGTCACCCTGGATCTCTGCATACGATCATCATACTCGCCATGAACCGTCATCATCTGCCCACCTTGCCATCCCGGCCACCCGGCTTTCCGAGCTCTCCCCGTGGCCCTATCCGCTCCCTTCGTCGTCCAGATCACCTGCAGGGGAGATGATCGCGCCCATCACTTGGGCTGCCTCGCGCTGCATGGTCTCGGTGACGTGGGAGTAGCGGTTCAAGGTTATCGCCACCGTCGTGTGGCCCAGCATCTCGGCAGCGATCTTCGGGTGCACACCCCCACCAAGGAGCAGGGTAGCCGCGGTATGGCGGAGATCGTGGAACCTCACAGTCGGCAACCCGGCCCGAAGCAGCAGGGGAAGGAAGTGGCGCCGGACCAGGTGGTCGCGCTGCACGGGACCGCCGATCACGTTTGGTAACTCCAGGTCCTGATCGACCCAGATGGCTCCCATCCTCTCGCGCTCCACCGCCTGCAGCGACCGATGGCGGACCAAGGCCGCCACCGACGGCGGAGAGAGCACCACTTGGTGCCTCGACCGTGTCGCCTTGGGGGCCGTGACCGCAAGCCCCTGGCCATCGCGGGTGAGAGTCCCGGTCACTTGGATCGTGGCCGCCTCCAGGGTGACATCTCGCCAGCGAAGCGCGAGCAACTCACCTTGGAGCAATCCGGTGGTGACCGCGACCACAAAGAGCGCCTCGAACCGATCCCCGGCGACGGCAGCGCACAACGCCCGCACCTGACTCGGGTTCAGGGTGCGCAACTCTGCTTCGGCCATCCGCGGCGGATGGACCAACCCCACCACGTTCCTGGACGACGCTCCCCAGCGAACCGCATCCTCGAGAACCCGGTGCAGCAGCATGTGAGCGTGATGGACGGTTGTGGGACTGTCGAACCAGGCTGCGCTCAGAACCTTCGGCCCAGCACTATGGGATGCCGCCCGGCAGTCTCCGGCGATGCCCCCTGGCCACTGGCAGGACCGGTCGATCCCCTTCCCGGCCGTGAGCCCGATCTCGCGCCGAAGCACTCAGCCTGGCGCACCAGTTGCAGCCCACGCGCTCAAGCCCCCATCGCTGAGAGTCGTCAAGCTAGTTCATGCCATAGGCTTGAGTCCCCCGAGGGGCCCTCAATTCGGCGGCATAGTGACCGCCGGCAGCCCTCGTCTCGCGATTTCTACATCGACAGCGGGAGTACTCGTGAGCCGGGCGGGTCAGCACTCGTTGCCTTGGGCGACCATGCTCAAGGACTCGGCGATGGTCCTCCCTGAACCGCTCTCACTGCCACCCGAGCAGCCGATCGGAGGTGCCGACCTATGGGTCAGCAACTCATCCGAAGTCAGCACGTATTTAGCCACTGTGTGACAGGGCCAGTGGTGGGTGGGCTGCGCCTGGAACCCCACCTCTCCAGCAGCAGTGCCCGGCTCTCCTTCACCGAGCAGTCGACCGTCTGGAACTCCTCCACGGTCTCAGGGACCCAGACGGCCCGGCCCAGGTGCGGCAGCATGGCTGCCAGGTCGCTGTCGAGCAGGACTCTGGCGTTGATGCCAGCTCTCATCCGGAACGCGATGATGCGGTCGAGGCTGGTATTGCGCTGTCCCGTCACCGCCACGGCATCCGGTCTCTGAGAGCCCCCAACGAGCTGGATGACCACCGATCTCCAGAGCCCTGCTGATCCCACAGAGCCGCCCCGTGGCCGCCTGTTGGGCGGCACGGGCGGCCCTGTCGTCGCCGAGGTCGCGGACCGGCCGTTGCGCCACCTCGTCAGCCATCAGGACGCGGGCTGAATCGGACGGTGGCAGTTGCATCCCAAGCGTCCACGGAGCGCCGGGCGACCTCGAGGCGCCGGGAATCCTGGTCCCGTTCATTCTGGGCGTCTGGACTTCGGTCCAGCATCCTTCACCCGCCACCGCAGCATTGCCCTGGTGGCCCACATCGACTCCAGGCCATTGCCCTAGCCTCGGAGCCACTCGGACCATGGGCGGCCAGCCTATGAAGTTCGGTAGCGGCCATGCGGACCACCGCCCGACAACTGGGCCGGGTTCCACGCTGTTCGGGTAGTGCCTTGATCCGCCCACCCTTGCCGCGGAACCAGCCGCGCCACCCTGTGAGCCGCTCCCCGGCCGCGAGTGTCAGAAGCCAAGCGCCTGGCCGCGTGGATACTGCATCTTCAGCGTCAGCTCGACCGGAACATCACCGGGCCGGAGGGCGTTACCCATGAGTGCGTCGTGCCCTGCCCCTCATATTGCTCACCGTTCTGGCCCTCGTACTGAGCGCCTGCGCCTCGCCAGGGATTCCCCCATCGCCGACCTCCAGCGCAGTTCCCTCGCCAACGAGCTCTGCGCCCATTCCGAAGGCCGACTCCTCGCCAAACAACCCTGGCTGTTCCCTCGGCGACCTGGCGCATCAACGCGTGAGCATCGCCTTCGTCAGTGGTGAGCTAGGGCTGGTCTCGCTCGACCATGAGTCAGCCGCCGGCGTCCCCTGGGGGCTCATTCAGCGTACAGCGAATGGAGGTCAAACCTGGCAGACGGTGTACGTGACTGACCATCTCTCCATCCACCAGGTCGCCTGGACCTCGGCGGCCACGGCGGTTGCGGCCACCGCCTCGGGGCTGCTGGTGACCAGAAACCAAGGCGCTTCCTGGACATTGGTCCCTGGTCTGCCTGTGTGCAGCGTTCAGGCGCCATCTCCCGGGACCGCCT
>JAJYWM010000001.1 GCA_021791455.1 bacterium
TCTGCTACCTGCCCCCAACCCTCCCACCCGACGCTATCCACTCCTTCAGGTCTGACCTCCGGCAGCCGGGGACCAACTTGCGAGCCAAAATGGGTGGCTCCGGGCCGACGGAGGATATAGGTCCACGGCACAGCCGACCGTCGCCGCCCTTCCGTGGGGATGATGCTCGACGGGCGCTCGGGGAGGCTGGGCCCCAGCGCTCCGCGTGACGCTGCCGGCGCCAGCGGTGTGCCAATGCGTAGCGGCTCGATCCGGACCAAATGCCGGGCGACCTTGGGGCTCGGCAACCACGTGTTACGGAACTGATGCGAAGGTGTGATCGGCAACCGCCCGTGCCGTGCCAAGCTCCGGGTCTGATGGGTGCTGGAAACCGCTCACCCGCCACGGCGAGCTCTCAAACCCAGGGGCTCGCGGACCTGGCCCAATCCTGGTCATACCTGGCAACCCAACTTGCCCCGGAGGTGCCAGAGCTCCCCGCGGTCATACAGCATGAGGTGGGGACCCTGTCCTCGGCTCAGATCACCGAGGAGCTCCTCAGGCAGAAGGCGGTCGCCATCGCCCAGCGGGTGCAGGAGGCGGGCCTGCCAGAGCAGGCTGGCCATCTCCTCCACCGCATGGGTCGGCCGATGTATGAGCTCCTGCTGCTTCTGGCCACCGAGGAGGAGCTGAGGGCTGCCGGGATGATCGCCGGACCGCCACCCGGCGCTCAGGACCGGGGCCGACCCGAGGCGAGGCCGAACGAACCGCCCCGGGCCGAGGTGCCCAACGGGGCCTCGGCACGAGATGGCGGTGGCGCACCCGCTGCCCGGGTGGTCGTGCGTGCCGTCCCGATCGCGGGTGCCCAGGCCTTCTCCGCACCGGGGACCGCCTCCCGCGGCGGGAACGCCACCGCCCACGACGCGGCTGCCAACGGAGGATCCACCAGCGGGTCGGCGCTCGCGCCCGCGGCGCCATCTGGAAGATCCTCGTCAGAGGCTGCCGCTGCCACCTCCGATAGCGCTGCCGGCGGTCGCGGATGGACCGAGCGCATCTCGCCCGGGGCCGCGCTGGAGCGCGAGCGCCAGAGGCAGGAGCGGGAGGCCCTGATGCTGGAGCGCGAGCGCCGGCTGCAGGAGGAGCGGCTGAGCGCCGAGCGGAGGCTCGCGGAGATGCCCCAGCTGGTGTCGGAGATCGTCCCCCAGGCGTTGAGACAGGCGCGGACCGTGGCTGAGAGGGGCCTGGCCCGCAAGGCGGTGCGCGCCGCCGCCAAGCTGCCCGCCCAGGCGGATGTCGGCTCCGCGGGCGGCCGCCTCTCGGAGCTTCTCGGCGCCAGAAAGTGGGTGGACGCCGCCGCCCTGGCCGTCCACCTGGCCGAGTTATTGCCGGGGGAGGCGGCCTCTGAATTGGCCTGCCGCACCGGCGAGGCCTGCCGCCAGGCCGGCGAGGTCGACCTGGCGCTCCTCTGCTTCACCAACGCCATCCTCTCCGCCCCCCCCTGCGAATCCGCCTGCCGGCAGATGGCCGACCTGTGCCTGGAGTGGACCAGGCCCCGCCAGGCGCCCAGCCGGAGCCTGCTGTACGCGCCGGCGCGGATCGACATAGAGGAGGAGACACGCGATCCCCGCCTGGCCCTGGTCTGGCTCGAGTTCCTCGCCCGGGTGCTTCGGGTGCGAGGCGCCGACGCCGAGGCGATAGCCACCTACCAGCAGCTGCTGCAGCTGGCCCCGGGGCGGGACGACGTGCGGGCGATGCTGGAAGCAGCGGGGCGCAGGGGAGTCCTGCCCACCTGATCCAGAGGGGCGGCACCTTCGGCGCCCCGCCCTCGCCACCGGCGCGGCCTCTGGCACAATGGCGCCCAGCGGACGGCAGCGGCGGGGAGGCGGCTGCCGCTCGGTCGCTGACCAAGTAGGAGCAGTGATGTCGCTGGTGGCGATCCTGGCCGAGGAGCGGTTCCGGCCGCGGCTGGAGGAGCTGGCCCGCGAGGTGGGTTTCCGACTGCTGGAGGGAGAGGACCCCCGCGGCGCCTTGGCAGAGTCCGCAACCGCGGACGCGGTCGCAGTGGTCACCGAGGGGCATCACCCCAATTGGCTCGGTCAACTGGACAGCGAGGCGGTCCGGTATTGGTTGGTGGAGGTGGGGTCACCGGAGGGGCCGCTGCTCGAGCCGCCCTCCCGGCGGCCCCACCGCCATCTCCTTGGGTTGGATCGCTCGTCCTCCGCCTACCTGCGTCAGCTGCTGGATGACTGGCTCGACCGTGACCTGGTCCGGGTCGACTGCTTCAACTTCGCCTTCCGGGACGGGCTCCCCCAGGAGGCCGACTGGGTGCTGGATACGCGCTTTCTGGACAGCCCTTACTGGGTGCCCCGGATGCGCACGCGGCGGGGCGACGACCCCGAAGTGCGGCGCTACGTCATGGCCCAGAAGGGGGCCGAGGCGTTGGTGTCGGGGTTCGTGGACGCCCTGGGGGTCCTTCTCCCCCTATATCGGGAGCAGCGTCGGACGGTGGTCCGGGTGGCGGTGGGGTGCACCGGTGGGCAGCACCGCTCGCTGTCCGTCGCGCACGAGATCGTGGAGCGGATCACCGACTCCCACATCGCCACCGCCCGGCTCCTGCGCCGGCCGCCGCACCACCTTCCCCAGTACCCGGACTGATTCGCGGGCAGCGCTCAGAGCGCGGCGGGGGCCCAGGGCTGAGAGTGACGGGCGGAAGTGGGTAGCGCCGAGCGGAGGAGCTCCTCATAGGCGGAGCGAACCTCAGGGTGGCGAAGCAAGAGGAGGTGGGCGTACTCGTGCGTGACCGGCCGTGGCTGCCGCGCCAGCCGCAGGTTAACCTCGTCGGGGAGGCGGTCGGCCTTGCGACCGTTGCAGCGCCGGCAGGCCACAACCTGGTTCT
>JAJYWM010000371.1 GCA_021791455.1 bacterium
CGATCTACCGGACCAGGACGTGATCCTGCTCCAGGGTCCCCGAGCCCTCGCGGACCACCATGAAGTCGGTGATCCTAAGCCGTCCTCGGGGGCTGCTCAGGGTGGTCTGGAGGATGTTCGTCCCGGGCAGGTAGCGGCGGCTGTCACAGATGAAGCCCCCGTCCACGTCGACCCACAGTGCTCCGCCCCTGTCCGAGTCGAGTAGGCGGCCGAAGACGGCCGGGCTGTCGAAGCGGGGGACGCACATCCAATCGATCGAGCCCATCCTGCCCACCAGGGCCGTGGTGTGCAAGTCACCGATGATGCCGTAGTCACGGATCGGGAGGTAACGAGGTCTGTCCACCAATGCACCCTCCGCGAGCGTCGCAAATTTCAGGCGTGAATCCCTGAGCCGTCGCCTGCTAGCGTACGGGTTGGTCGTCGGGTGCGCCATGCCAGGAGAGGCGTGACCGTTCCCGGTCGGGCGGTCGAGCGAACCCGCTCCATCGTGCGAGCTGGGGCTCGTGCCACTCGGTGGGTGGGCTCCTCCGGCAACCGATGCTCGGGTGCGATGCACCTTCTTTCCCGCGGCACATCATCCTGGAGTGGAGAGGTGTGGCAGGGCGCGGCCATGGGTCCGATCGGGGGGCCGAAGTGAGTCCCCAGACCCGAGCTGAGCCGCTCCTCGCAACTGGGCTGCCGCGACTCGGCGGCCTCGATAGCGGCAGCGGTTCTTGCCGAGCATGGCCCGGAGGCGAGATCGGCTTCCGGTAAGGGCAGGGTGCTGCAACTTGGCGGAGGTGAGCCAGGCCGGGACCGCGCCTCGACTTCGCGTCGATCCTGGGTCGGTGGCAATGGAGCGGTGCGCCCCTGGTGGCGGAGCGGGAGGGATTCGAACCCTCGAAGGGGTTGCCCCCTTACGGCATTTCCAGTGCCGCGCCCTCGGCCACTAGGCGACCGCTCCATCCTGCAGCAGGATTCTAAGGCTCGCGGGTTCGTGAACCCGGCCCCGGGGGCGGGAGGGGATCTTGGCTCAGCACTCAAGCATCCCGTGATGCAAGATGCCTGGGTGTCGCGCATTGCCGATCTCGTCAAGCCGACAAGCAAGCTCCCTATGGCCCGCCGGGTGGGCGACGGTCTGGAGTGGAGATCTCGCGGCCGAACCGTGTCGGGGCTGATGGGATGAGATCAAAGCGGTGGGCACCGGATAAGCCACGGACCGCTCCGGCGCCTGGACGATACGGGCGACTCATCCTGGGGGCGGGTGGATGAGCAATGGGGAGCCCTTGGCGGAGAGGGCGGGATTCGAACCCGCGGTGGCTTTAGACCACACCGCTTTTCGAGAGCGGCACCTTAAACCACTCGGACACCTCTCCTCTGCAGGCAAGTCTAAGCTGGCCGCGTCCATCCGACGTTGGGAACTCCTGGTGCCTCTGCTGGTGGCCGTGGCGGCGGTCGCTCTGGCTGGGTGCGGACAGCAGCCCACTGGCACGCATCATGACAGCGTCCGCCAGAGCCCGACAGGCTCGGGCCCGATTGTCGGTGGGACCCTGGTTGTGGCCAGCGGGACCGAGTCGCTAGTGATCACCGGCGGGGCCGAGCCCGGAGCCGCCGGCGGCGTCGAACTGGCGGCGGGGACTGGCTTTCGCGTGAAGGAGTCGGGGGGCGGTTTGGTGACCGTCTCCGCCGTGGACGGGCAATCTCACTCCCGAGGTCTCACAATTCGGCTCTCGTCCCGCAGGGTCTGGACCCTCGATCTCAGAGGCGGTGCGACCTCGATGATCCTGAGCCTGCGCTCCCTGCGCGTGGGCGCCATCGACGTGAGCGCGGGGGCTTACACCATGATGTTCCAACTGCCCACGCCTCGCGCCGCCGGGGTGCCGGTCAGGGTGAGCGGGGGTGCCACTAGGATCACCATTGAAGTCCCGGTCGGGTCACCGCTGGAGGCGACGGTGGGACCAGGCTACCCTCCTCTTACGATCGCCGCGACAAGCGGCTCCGGCCAGCCCAGGCCCGCGGTCACAGTGGAGGCACGGGGCGCAGACCGTCTCTACTCAATTGGTAGCCCCGCCAGCGGTATTGCCTCGTACATGGTCCGCCTCACGGCGGGTGCCGCCTCGGTTCGGTTAGAGGAGACCGGCTGACCGGGGCGCCCGAAGGCTGGCGAAGGTTGCTGAAGAATTCCCGTAGCAGGGCGCTGGCCTCGGTGGCGAGCAGCCCGCGGTCGACCGCCGGATGGTGATTCCCGGCCGGGTTGGCCAGGACATCGTAGGCGGATCGAAATGCGCCTTTGCGAGGGTCGTCCGCTCCGTACACGACCCGTGAAACGCGGCTCAACAGAATCGCGCCCGCGCACATCGGGCAGGGCTCCAGGGTGACGTACAGGGTCACGCCCGGGAGTCGCCACCCCCCAAGCCGCCTGGCACATGCGGATAAGACCTCCATCTCGGCATGACGCGTCGCATCGCCGGCTGCCTCAACGCGGTTGGAAGCGGCCGCCAAGACCCGTCCGTCGAGCTCGGCGACGCATCCGACGGGAACCTCGGAGCGCCTGGCCGCGTCTCTGGCGAGGCGCAGGGCGTGCCTCATGTGGCCGACCTCCGCGGGACTCCAGTCCGCGCCATCTCCGGAGTTCACTGAATTGGCACGCCCTATAATTGCGGTTCGCGTGGTGGCTATAGCTCAGTTGGTTAGAGTGCCAGGTTGTGGCCCTGGAGGTCGAGGGTTCAAGTCCCTCTAGCCACCCCATCTCAAGGGTGGCGGCCGGACCCTATGGTATGCTCGCACGGACCCGGATTCGGCTGGAGCAGACAAAGTGTCCGTGAAGGCGGGTTCCGTGGCGACTTTCAGGAGGGCAGTTACAACATGCTTCAAGGTGAGGCCAAGACGGCGGTGATCGACCAGCACCGACGCCACGAGGGTGACACCGGTTCGCCCGAGGTGCAGATCGCGATCTTCAGCGAGAGGATCCGCCAGCTGACGGATCACCTCAAGGTGCACCCCAAGGACCATCACACGCGGCGTGGCCTGCTCAAGCTGGTGGGCAAGCGTCGCCGGCTCTTGGACTACCTCATGCGAATCGACATCGACCGGTATCGGGCCCTGGTTGGTACCCTGGGGCTCCGCCACTGATTTCGACCCACGGCCGTACGCCAGCTCTAAGCCACGGCGGCGGCTCACACAATCAACCGCGACTCCCATGGCGGGGAGCGGCGGCTGGCCTGGACGCATCGGCGCAGGCACGGTTGGAGACTGGCGATTGGGGCCGAGCCTGGGCTCGACTCTCATCCCCAATCCCTAACCGCGCAGCCTGGATCGCGACTGGACAGCTTCCTTGGGCCCGCCTGCGGACGCGGGGAGGAAGGCGATGGAAAAGACAGTCGTTGCGCGTACCTTTGACGGCGCGGAGCTAAGCATTGAGACCGGCTGGATGGCCGGATTCGCCAACGGCGCGGTGATGGTCCGCCAGGGCGACACGGTCGTCCTGGCGACCGCCACCGCGAGCCGGGCGCCCAGGCCGGGGATCGATTTCTTTCCCCTGACCTGTGACTACGAGGAGAAGATGTACGCGGTCGGGCGCATCCCGGGGGCATTCTTCAGGCGCGAGGGGCGGCCGGGAGAAGCGGCGACGCTGGCTTCGCGGATGATCGACCGGCCGATGAGGCCGCTGTTTCCCAAGGACTTCCGCAACGATGTCCAGATCGTGGCGACGGTGCTCTCCACCGACCAGGTGCACGATCCCACGATCCTGGCCCTGATCGGAGCAGGCGCCGCGGTCGCGATCAGCGACATCCCCCACGGTGGCCCGATCGCCGCCTGCAGGATGGGCATGCTCGACGGCCAGTTGGTCGAGAACCCGGGTATGCCCGATCTCGAGCGCAGTCACCTGGACCTGGTGGTGGCGGGGACCAAGGACGCGATCAACATGGTCGAGGCGGGAGCTCAGGAGGTGTCCGAAGAGACTCTCGTGGAAGCCCTCAGCCGGGCCCACGAGCGGATCAAGCAGATCATCTCTCTCATCGAGGAGCTGGTGGCGAAGGTGGGCAAGCCCGACATGGACTACCCCCACGTCGGGGTTTCCCAGGAGATCAAGCAAGCCGTGAGCGAGGCTGCCTTCGACCGTATCAATCAGGCGTTCCGGGAGGCCGACAAGACCCAGCGGGACATTCAGGTAGACGCGGTCAAGCACGACGTGCAGGCAGCGCTTCGGGAGCGGTTCCCTGGGCAGGACCAGGACATCGCGGGTGCCTTCGAGTCGGTCTTGAAGTCCGCCGTGCGGCAGGCGATCCTCAATGAGGGCCTGCGTCCTGACGGCCGCCGCCTGGATGAGATCAGGCCCATCTGGTGTGAGGCCGGGGTCCTGCCCCGTACTCACGGCAGTGCGGTCTTCACCAGAGGGCAGACCCAAGCGCTGTCGGTTGTGACCCTGGGGACGATGTCAGATCAGCAGCGCCTCGACGGCCTCGGTCTGGAGGAGTTCAAGCGTTACATGCACCACTACAACTTCCCGCCGTTCTCGGTCGGGGAGGCCAGGCCACTGCGGTCACCCGGGCGCCGGGAGATCGGACACGGAGCTCTGGCGGAGCGTGCAGTCAAGGTGATGGTACCTCCGGTCGAGGAGTTCCCCTACGCCATCAGGATCGTCACCGAGATCCTCTCCAGCAACGGCAGCACCTCGATGGCGAGCGTGTGCGGAAGCACCCTGGCCCTGATGGATGCGGGGGTGCCCATCAAGGCTCCCGTGAGTGGGATCGCCATGGGGCTGGTGACCGACGAGAGCGATAGCTCTCGCTACGCCATTCTCTCCGACATCCAGGGGATGGAGGATGCCCTGGGGGACATGGACTTCAAGGTGGCCGGCACCCGCAATGGCGTGACCGCACTGCAGATGGACATCAAGGTGCGCGGTCTCACTCCCGCCATCTTCCGCCAGGCGCTGGAGCAGGCACGCCAGGGCCGGATGTTCATCCTGGGGAAGATGGAGGACGCGCTGCGGGGACCCCGGTCGGAGATGTCTACCTACGCTCCGCGCATCATCACGATGCACATTCACCCCGACAAGATCCGGGACCTGATCGGCCCCGGTGGCAAGACCATTCGCAAGATCCAAGAGGAGACGGGCTGCCAGATCGACATCGAGGACGACGGGAAGGTGTTCCTGGCGACTGTCGACGAGGAGGCCATGGAGAGGGCGGTCGCCATGATCCGTGATCTCACCGAATCAGTCGAGGTGGGCAGGATATACAAGGGCAAGGTGGTTCGGATCATGCCCTTCGGAGCTTTCGTCGAGATCCTGCCGCGGCAGGACGGTCTCGTTCACATCTCGCAACTGGCAGAGCAGCGGGTGAACCGGGTCGAGGACGTGGTCAACATCGGTGACGAGATTATGGTCAAGGTCACTGAGATAGACGACAGAGGCCGGGTCAACCTGTCGCGCAAGCTCGCCATCAGCGAGCTGGCCGGTCAGGGGGTCGTGGCCGACGGTCAGCCCCAATCTCCGGCAGGTGCCTGACCGGGGTCGAATGGAGCTGCAATCCCGGCAGGCCCGCTTGGACGCCGTCGCGGCCCAGGTTGAGGCCTGTCGGGGGTGCGCGCTGCACCTCACCCGGTCTCACGGTGTGCCCGGCACCGGCCCGGCCGACGCGGTGATCATGGCCATCGGGGAGGCCCCCGGTGAGCGCGAGGACCAGGAGGGACGCCCCTTCGTTGGAGCCGCCGGGAAGCTTTTGACCGAACTCCTTGAGGGGGTCGGGCTGAGTCGGGATGACATCTTCATCACCAATGTGATCAAGTCCCGCCCTCCCGGGAACCGTGACCCGCTTCCAGAGGAGGTGGCGGCCTGCGCCAGCTATCTGGATGCCCAGATCGCCATCATCGAGCCGCGGGTCATCGTCCTGCTGGGGCGGCATGCCCTCCAGCGCATGATCCCTGGGGCCCCCGGGATATCCCGCTGTCACGGGCAACTCCTCAAAGTCGGGGAGCGCAACTACATGCCCTGCTACCATCCGGCGGCGGCGCTCTATCAGGCGTCGCTGCTGCCGACCTTGAGGCAGGACTTCCTAAACCTGCGCCAGCACCTTGACCGGTCCCAGGGGGAACAGGCCGCCGCCCCTCCCAGTGAGGTTCCGACTGCCGAGAAGGCGGAGCAGCTTGGCCTCTTTTGAGGCCCTGGCTAGGACCGGCATCCTGGCTTCCCCTGGACCGGGGGTGGTCCGGTTTGTTCCCCTGGGAGGGTTGGGGGAGATCGGCAAGAACCTGGCCCTGCTGGAATGCGGCGACGATGTGCTGATGATAGACGCGGGTCTCCGATTCCCCGAGACCGAGGCGGATGGCGTTGACATCATCCTTCCAGACATCAGCTTTCTGCTCACCCGGCTCAGCCGCCTTCGGGCCGTGTTGCTGACCCACGGACATGAGGACCACATCGGCGCCCTGCCCTTCTACCTGCCCGGGATCAGCGTTCCGGTATACGGGACGGATGTGACCCTCGGTCTGCTGCGCAACAAGCTGGAGCGACGCGGCCGAGCGGGAGGCGGGGATCTGGTCACCGTCAGGCCCGGTCAGACCATATCCGCTGGTGAGATGAAGGTTGAGTTCATCCACATGACCCATAGTGTTCCCGGTAGCTGTGGGCTCGCCATCTTCACCAGTGCTGGGCTCGTGGTCCACACGGGAGACTTCAAGTTGGATCAGACGCCCGTGGGGTCGGCTCCGCCCGACCTCGGCCGGCTGGCGGAGCTCGGACGTTCTGGGGTGCTGCTCCTGCTGAGCGACAGCACCAACGCTCCCAACCAGGGGGTGACACCTTCTGAAGTCAGCGTTCGACCCGGCCTGAAGCGGGCCATGCGGGAAGCTGAGGGACGGGTCATCGTGGTGACCTTCGCCAGCAATCTGGCTCGGCTGCGGCAGATTCTGGAGGTGGCAGAGGAGTCCGGGCGCAGGTCATGCCTGGTGGGCCGGAGCATGCTTCGGAACTACACCACAGCCACCCGGCTCGGGTTCCTGAAGGCGCCAGCGCAGGGGCTGCTGTCGCCCCGCGACCTGGAGGCGATGCCCCATGATCGCATCTGCCTCATAGCGACGGGTTCCCAGGGGGAGCCATTGGCCGCGTTGAACAGGATTGCTCAAGGTGACCACCGATTCGTGACTGCCGATCCCAACGACACCGTGGTGATGGCGGCCAACCCGATACCGGGCAATGAGGCTACGGTCAATCGCCTCGTGAACAGGCTGGTGAGCCAGGGGGTGAGGGTGTTGGCGGGCACCGCCGACGGCGTGCATGCCAGCGGGCACGCGGCCAGTGAGGAATTGCTCTTCATTCTGAGCTTGCTTGCGCCGAGATTCTTCGCTCCGATCCATGGGGAGCCCCGTCATCTCCAGGCCCATCGGGCTCTCGCACTCTCGCTGGGGATCACTGAGGACCGCATCTCCATCTTGGAGAACGGCAGTGTTCTGGAGGCCGGGCCAGCCGGGATCTCGCTGGTCGGCGCGGTGACGACAGGGCGGGTGTGCCTGGACTCCGATGGTCACCAGGCGGGTGACTCCATGCCGTCCACCTTCGGCGCTGACCGACTCGTGATCGCCTCGGCCCAGCTGCCCAGGCAGCCCGGGGAGAGCCTGGTCGAGCTCGAGATCTCCGCGGGTGCGGGGCTCTGCTCGGATGGCGCACAGCCGGGGTGGCTATCCGGCGCCAAGAGGTCTTTGGCGCAGTCACTTCATCGTCAGCGCGCCCACGAGGTGCCGAGCTCGAGTGCCGTTGCGGACCGAATCGCTGCCGAGCTGAGAATGACGCTCGACCAGCACGATGTCACCGGGGCTCGGGTGCTGGCGATCGTGGAGCGGGTCTGAGCCGATGCGCCGGGGCCCTGTCCTGGGAGTGGTCGCTCTCATAGCCCTGATCGTGGCCGGGGCCGCGGCGCAGGTGCTTCGGCCCCCGCCCGCCGCCCGTGAGGTCGTGGCCCTGCCCAGCACCTACGTCGTGCCGGGCAGCCCGCTGGCGCTTCCCTACCCGGCGACGGGACAGGCGGCGCTGTATCTCGAGGGCACAGGGTGGGTCGGGCAGACCCCGGGCGAGACCTCGGTCGCCATCGCCAGCGTGACCAAGCTGATGACCGCCCTCCTGGTTGTGAGGGCGCATCCCCTGGCACCCGGCAGCAGCGGGCCCACGCTGGTGATCAGCGGCAGAGACGTAGCCCTGTACCAGGCTGATCAGGCGAGCGGGGATTCGGTGCTGCCGGTGACAGTTGGGGAGGACATCTCGGAAGAGCAGTTGCTGGAGGGCCTCCTGCTCCCGTCCGGAGACAACATCGCGGTTCTGCTCGCCCAGTGGGTGTCAGGGTCTGAAGCAGCCTTCGTCCAAGCCATGAACGAGGAGGCGCGGCGCCTTGGCATGACCAACACGGTGTACGCCGACGCCAGTGGGCTCAACCCCGGCAGCGTCAGCACCGCCGCTGACTTGACCCGGCTCGCAATTCAGGTGATGGACAACCCTGCTCTGGCCGCCATTGTCGCCATGCCAGATGCGGTGCTGCCAGTGGCCGGCACGGTTCACAATTACGACTTCGTGCTGGGCCAACAGGGGGTTGTCGGCCTCAAGACAGGGTGGACCGAGGTGGCGGGAGGATGCTTTGTCTTCGCGGCCAAGAGAGAGGTCGGGGGGAGGATGGCGGAGCTGGTTGGAGCGGTTCTGGCCCAGCCGGGCAACGCCTATACCGGGATAGAGGCAGCAGAGGATGAGAGCGTGGGGATTCTGGCCGCGACCTGGGCGCACCTGCGGACGATCATCGTTGTCCCGCGTCACGGCAAGGTGGGGGAGGTCCTGACCAAGTGGGGCGAGACCAGCGCCATCGTGACTAAGAGCTCGATCTCGGAGCTGGGTTGGCCGGGGCTGAGACTCAGGCTGACGTTGACAAGGGGGCACCTGCCCATAGATCCGGCCAAGGGTGCTCTGGTGGGCCGACTGACGGTCGCCTCTCCTGGGGGTGGCGCCCTCACCACACGCGTCCAAACTCTGTCGCGGGTACCGGGGCCGAGCTTGGGTTGGAGGCTGCTGGACACCTATCTTTAAGGGGACTGCGAGCGGATGTGCGGATTCGCTGGTAGACTGACGCCCAGCGGGTGGCACACATGCCCCACGACCCAACCACGCCACCCGGTGTAGAGGCAGCTTGCGATGGCTACCACCAGGCGACGCCCGGCCCCGAGGCAGAGGGCACCACGGCGGCGGCCGACCACCCGCAGGAGCGCGCGTCCGGCTCCCAAGCCGGGGATGACTCTGAGCCCCCAGCAGCGGCGGGAGCTCGGGGGGATCGCGGCGCTGGCGGTCGGGGTGATAGCCATAATCCTGCTGGCATTCCCAAAGGCTCCCCTGGCGCGGGATTTCGCACTGGGTTTGTCGCGGGTGGTGGGCATCGGGGGTTGGATACTGGGACTGGCGCTGGTGGTGGGGGGGCTGGTTCTAATCTCGAGCCGATCAGCGGAGCGCAGCGTGGGTCAGCTCTTGCTGGCGATACTCGTCTCCTCCCTGGCCGCGATCTCCATGGCGGCGGTCGCCAGCGCACCGGAGGGAGGGATGGTCGGTCGTGCCCTGGGGCTGCATGTGGCTGACCTCATCGGTGCTCCCTCGGCCCTGGTGGCGCTCGGCGCGCTCGGCATCGCGGGCCTGGTTGTAGGCCTGGGCCTCTCGGTTTCACGCACCATGCAGATCATGGGGGCGACGCTCGGGTCTGCGGGGACCGCCATGTTCACCCCCAAGACGACCCCTGACAAGAGCAAGGAGCGGACCTCCATCCCGATCAATGGAGCGGGGGCACCATCCCTGGCAATCTCTCCCAGCTCCATGGCCGGAAGCGATACGAAGCGGAACCAGATGGCGCCCGAACCCTTCCAGCGCATCTTCGAGGAGCTGGATGAGGAGGAGTCGACCAGGGATGTTGCCCCGACGGCTCCGGCCGTCGAGCTTGCTGGCACAGTCGCGCCCATCCCGGTCCCCCTATCAGGGGAAGCCACGCCCGGCCTCACCGAGGAGGACGGTGATGACCCCGAGCCGAACTGGGTGCTTCCCAGCCTGGACCTTCTGGATTCAGCTCAGGGCAAGAGGGAGCGTCTCCAAAACGAGATCAGGACCAGGATCCGGACGATCGAGGCGACGTTGAACAACTTCGGTGTCGACTCAAAGGTCATGGGAGTCAATGCAGGCCCGACGGTGACCCAGTATGAGCTCCAGCCAGGGGCGGGGGTGCCGGTCAGGAGGGTGCTCGCCTATCAGACAGACCTGTCCCTGGCGCTGGCCGCTCCGATCCGAGTTCAGGCCCCGATCCCGGGCAAATCAGCAATAGGCATCGAGGTGCCCAACAAGGCGGCGCAGCTGGTGACCCTGAAGGAGATCGTGCAGGCGCCCACGTTCAGCGACTTCAAGAGCCATCTGGCGGTCGCTCTGGGGGCCGATGTCAGCGGTCATCCCGTGCTCGGAGACCTGGCGGCCATGCCTCACCTGTTGATCGCAGGCGCCACCGGATCCGGCAAGAGTGTCTGCCTGAACGCGGTTCTGGCGGGTCTGTTGCTGCAGTCGACGCCACGTGACCTCCGCCTTATCCTGGTCGACCCCAAGCGGGTGGAGCTGGCCGGCTTCGCGGGATTGCCGCATCTGCTGGTCCCGGTGGTGGTCGAGCCGGACTCGGCCGTGGCGGCGCTCAGGTGGGCGGTCGTAGAGATGGATCAACGCTACAAGCTGTTCGCTGGGCACGGGGCTCGCAACATCACCGTGTTCAACGAGCGAGCACCCCAGCTGGGACTGCGGACGCTGCCGAAGATCGTGATCGTGATCGACGAGCTGGCTGACCTGATGATGGTGGCTGCCAACGAGATCGAGGACCTCATCTGTCGGATCGCGCAGCTGGCACGGGCGGTCGGGATTCATTTGATCGTCGCGACCCAGCGGCCGTCGGCCGACATAATCACCGGGCTGATCAAGGCCAACATCCCCTCCAGGGTCGCGTTCGCCGTCAGCAGCGGGGTGGACTCGAGGGTCATCCTGGACGAGATGGGGGCGGAGAAGCTGCTGGGCCGGGGTGACATGCTCTACCTGCCAATAGATGCGGGGAAGGCCACCAGGCTGCAGGGGGCCTACGTCTCCGATCGCGAGCTCGATCAGCTGATCGGATGGTGGAAGGCCCAGGGCCGCCCCACCTATCAGGAGGAGATTCTTCAGGCCGCCGCGTTGAGCCCCAACCCGTCGGACGGGGCGACGAGGCGGGATCCGCTGTTCGAACGGGCGGGGAGGATCGTCATCGGCGAGGGTCGTGCTGCGGCGTCGCTCCTGCAGCGCAAGATGAACGTTGGCTACACCAGGGCCGCCCGCCTTGTCGATCAGCTGGCCGAGGCCCGGGTGGTCGGCCCCTACGAGGGCAGCAAGTCGCGGGAGGTGCTGATGAACATGGCGGAGTTCGAGCAGATGCTGGACAGCAGCGACGAAGAGCCCTAGCTCGCTAGTCTTTTCCCATGGCAAGTAGTGAGCATTCGTTCGATGTGGTTTCCGACTTCGACCGCCAGGAGCTCGTCAACGCGGTGGAGCAGGCCAAGCGAGAGATAGCCACCAGGTACGACTTCAAAGACGTCACCGCGGACATCGACCTGCAGGAGAAGGAGATAGTCCTTCTGGCGGCATCCGACAGCCGGGCCGACGCGATCCTGGACGTGCTCAAGAGCAAGCTGGTTCGGCGCAACCTGTCCCTGAAGATTCTTCTGCCGGGCAAGACCGAGCCAGCGGCTAAGGGCAACGTCCGCCAGGCCATCAAGATCCAAAAGGGGATTGACGAGGACACGGCTCGCGATCTCAGCAAGAGGATCAAGGCAGGGCACCCCAAGGTCCAGGTCCGCATCCAGGGCGACGAGCTTCGGGTGGTGAGCAAGGACAAGGACAACCTGCAGGCTGTGATCCAGGACCTGCGGGCCCTGGATCTGCCGGTCCCCCTGCAGTTCACCAACTACCGTTGATCCCACCCTGGCTCGCCGGGGAGGCCGCGGCTCTCTGACGTCAGCAAACCTGGGAGGTGACGATGGCGCTCCCGGATGACCGGGTCGACTCCCTAATTCTGGAGTCGGCGTCGAAGGTGATCGGCCTGGCCAGCGCTCGCCATCGCACCACCATTGCGACCGCGGAGTCCTGCACCGCGGGTCTGCTGGGGGCGGCGCTCACATCGGTTCCGGGAAGCTCCAGGGTCTATCTCGGAGGGGTGATCACCTACTCGAATTCGGTCAAGCAGCGCCTCCTCGGTATACCTCACCCGACCCTGGAACGGTGGGGAGCCGTGAGCCCCCAGGTGGCAGCAGCCATGGCGTCCTCGGTGCGGGCGCTGCTGGGGGCGACCATTGCCGTTGGTGTGACCGGGGTCGCCGGGCCGGCGAGTTCGGAACGCAAGCCAGCGGGCCTGGTCTATGTCGCCCTGGCCTCCAGTCGTACCACCCGAATCGAGCGGCTCGAGGTGGATCGTGGCAGGGAGGGCAACCGCTCAGCGGCTGTCGCACTTGCCCTTCGCCTCGTGGCGGAAGAAATCCTTGGTTGAGGGGACGAAGCGGGTGTGAGACACTCGCGACAGAGCCGCCCAGGTGCTGCTACAATAGCGAACGCGTGTTCTCGGTCCGCCTCGAATGGCGATCGCAGTCCGACCCGACAACAATTTCAGCAAGCCACCGGGAGACCACGAAATGAGCGCTACACTCGAGCTTCACGGCCGCCTCAACGGGGCCGCCAAAGGGGATGCCAAGGAGTCGGACAAGGTGAGCAGTGAGAGGGAACGCAATCTTGCGGCAGCCCTGGGCCAAATCGAGCGGAGCTACGGCAAGGGCGCCATCATGCGCTTGGGCGACTCCACCGGTCTCAAGGGGGTGGATGTCATCTCGACTGGGGCGTTGACCCTCGACCTGGCGCTCGGCGTGGGCGGCATCCCCAAGGGGCGGATCGTCGAGATCTACGGCCCAGAGTCCTCCGGCAAGACAAGTCTCAGCCTCCATGTGATAGCGGAAGCGCAGAGGGATGGAGGTGTGGCTGCTTTCATAGACGCTGAGCATGCCCTCGACCCGGCCTACGCGGCCCGAATCGGAGTTAACACGGCCGACCTCCTGATTGCCCAGCCCGACACTGGGGAGCAGGCCCTGGAGATTGTCGAGGCGCTCATCCGGAGTCAGGCGGTCGATGTGGTCGTGGTGGACTCGGTGGCTGCGCTGGTTCCAAAGGCCGAGATTGATGGCGAGATGGGTGACTCTCACGTCGGTCTGCAGGCTCGCCTCATGTCCCAAGCCATGCGCAAGCTGACCGGTGCCATCAGCCGGTCGAATTGCTCAGTCATCTTCATCAACCAGCTGCGAGAGAAGGTCGGGGTGATGTTCGGAAGCCCCGAGGTGACCAGTGGAGGCCGGGCGCTCAAGTTCTATGCCTCAGTCAGGCTCGACATCCGGCGAATTGAGTCACTCAAGCAGGGCATGGACGTGGTCGGAAGCCGGGTGAAGGTGCGCGTGGTCAAGAACAAGGTGGCGGCTCCCTTCCGGACAGCCGAGCTTGACCTGCTTTACAACGAGGGGATCTCCTTCCACGGCAGCGTCCTTGACGCGGGCCTGGAGGCCGGCGTGGTGGAGAAGAGCGGAGCCTGGTTCAGCTATGGAGAGACCCGCCTTGGACAGGGCCGCGAAAATGTCCGTGATCTTCTGAGGAGCAACCCCGAATTGACCCAGGAGATTGCTCAGAAGGTGCGGCAGGCAGTTCTGGGAGAGGCGGTGGAGCCCACCCCGGACCTCACAGGCGAGGCGCCGCGGGCAGCGGTGTCCTGACCCGGGTGGCTGCGCGGGGCCGCCGCGACCTGCGGAGGCACCCGTAAGCGGTAGAATGCCACAGGTTCTAGTTGATTTTTTCCTCCCTCCTCATGGGAGGGTTTCGCCTGGGATGGGTGTGCTCTAACTCCCTCCTCGGTACTGCGAGGTGACCGCGATGATCGCCGCTTTGCTGGCGCTGGCCGTCGTATTGGCTGTGATAGCGGCAGGGGCCATTGTCTATGGCCTGCGCGCATCTCGTCAGACCGCGCTGCGCACCTCCCAGGAGTTGGAGGAGGTCAGGGTTGCTCGAGTCGAGCTTGAGGCGGAGAGGCGGGCCGTCGCTCTGGAGGCGAAGGCCGAGGCCCTCAAGGTTCGCACTGAGCTTGAGAACGAGCTACGGGAGCGGCGCCTGGAGATCACCAGGCAGGAGCAACGCATCCTCCAGCGGGAGGAGCAGCTCGACCGGCAGCAGCAGGACCTGTTGCAGCGCAGCGAGTCGGTGGGGCAGGAGCTACGAGCTGCCGAGGAGGAGCGGGCTCAGGTCGCCGCTCTGCGCGACAGTGTGGGGCTGGAGCTTCAGCGAGTCGCGGAGCTTACCCGCGATCAGGCGCGGCAGGAGATCCTCAGCTCACTGGATCGCGAGCTGGCCGCCGAAAAGGCGGAGCGGATCAGACACGTGCTGGGAGAGGCCAAGGCCGAGGCCGAGGAGAAGGCGCGGGAAGTCATCGTAACCTCGATCCAGCGCCACGCGGCCGACCAGACCGGCGAGACGTCGGTGTCGGTGGTGCCACTTCCCAACGATGAGATCAAGGGCCGGATCATCGGCCGAGAGGGGCGGAACATCCGTGCCTTGGAGAGTGCCCTTGGCGTCGATCTGATCATTGACGACACTCCGGAGACAGTGGTACTCAGCTGCTTCGATCCGGTTCGCCGTGAGGTCGCCCGGGTCACCTTGACCAAGCTGTTGAGCGATGGACGAATTCACCCGACCCGGATCGAGGAGGTAGTCGTCAAGTCTCGCGAGGAGGTCGCCACCAAGATCGCCGAGGAGGGTCAGAAGGCTCTCTTCGAGCTCGGGCTGCAGGGCATCCACCCCGAGCTGGTGAAGCTGGTCGGGACCCTGCGGTATCGGTACAGCTACGGGCAGAACGTCCTGACCCATGTGAAGGAGGTCGCCTACCTCTCCGGCATGATCGCTGCGGAGATCGGAGCCGACGAGCATCTCGCCAAGGAGGCCGGGATGTTCCATGACATAGGCAAGGCCGTAGATCACGAGGTTGAGGGGTCGCACGCCATCATCGGCGGGGAGATCCTGAAGCGTCTTGGGCGGCACCCCGACGTGGTAGACGCGGTCCAATGCCATCACTACGACATCGAGCCGAGCACCGTGCTTGCCTTCATCATTCTTAGTGCCGACGCCATCTCCGCCTCCCGCCCCGGGGCCCGTCGGGAGACTCTGGCCAGCTACATCAAGCGTCTGGAGAAGTTGGAGGAGATCGCCAACGACTTTGATGGAGTGGAGCGTTCCTTCGCGATCCAGGCGGGAAGGGAGGTCCGCATCCTGGTGCGACCGGAGAGGATCACAGACGACCACGCCGTCATCCTGGCCCGGGACGTGGCCCGGCGGATTGAGAGCGAGATGAGCTATCCCGGGACGATCAAGGTGACCGTGGTGCGGGAGACCAGATCGGTCGACTACGCGAAGTAGGCCCTCCAGTTCTCCTCAACCCCCCGTGGCGCGTGTGGCGGGCGTGTCACAAGTGTGCGCCAATTCCCAGAATGGCGGCACGGGGTATGCCATCACTGGTTAGACTGCGCTGGTCCGCTGGAGGGGACGAGTGCTAGAAGGAATGACCAGTGGAATTGAGTACCAGGGTGGATGCAGGTCAGTGGCGTTCCGCATAAGACATTTGGTTCGGGCCAGGACGCCGGGCCGCACACGGAAGCAGGCGAGGCCGTAGGGTGAGCACCGTTCCCCGACTCGCCAGGCGTGGGTCTGCCCAGGCGCCTGGCAGCGAACAGACGGAGGCGGCTATTCGCCGGGTCTTTCCACCCGTAGTGAGTGCAGAGGTCCCCGGGCCTGCTGGTACGCCGTCCAGATTAGCGGTGTACGCGGTCGTGGGGACGGTCTCCGGCCTCGCGGCGGCGGTCGGAGCGATCTGGATCAGGCCGCCGTTCAACTGGCCGATGCTGCTCCTGGTGGCCGCATTGGTTGCCCTGCTTGAGGGGCAGGGGCCAGTTGCAATCCAGGTGGGGCGGTCCAAGGTGTTGTTCAGCGCCAAGGCGTATGCGAGCATCGGAGCCGTCTACCTGCTGGGCCCGGCCGCAGCGGTAGCGTCAACGCTGGGGGCGATGGCCAACAGCGCCTGGGTCAAGCGCGGCGTGTCGATCAAGACGCTCTTCAATGCGGCCATGAGCGTACTGGTGTATGCCTCCGCATACGGAACGTTTGACCTCTTGAGGCGGATCGCTGGTCCGAACATCATTCTGTTGGTGGCGGCGGGTGCCGTCGGGGGTTGCGCGGCTTGGGTCGTCAACCAAAGTCTCGTCGGGGTTGTGATCGCTGCGGAGCAGGGACTGCAGCGCTTTCGCATACGGGCATATGGAACCAATGTGATCGCTTTCTTGCCCTACTACATTGGCTACGGACTAACCGGAGTCGGAGTGGTGGCCGCCAGCTATCGCATAAAGGATGCCGCCGCTTTGATCACGCTTGCAGCCCCGGTCGCCATCGTGCAGGCCGCAACCAACCGCTGGATTCGGGAACAGCACGCCCGTGTAGCGGAGGCGCGCAGTGGCTTCAACGCCACCTTGATCAGCTTGTCGAAGGCAATTGACCTGCGGGACAAGGACACGGAGGGGCACTGCCGCCGGGTGGTCGACTATTCCCTGCTAATGGGGCGCAACCTGAACTTCAACGATGAGGAGCTGACCCGGCTGTGTCATGGCGCTCTTCTCCATGACATCGGAAAGATCGGCGTGTCCGACACCATCCTGCACAAGCCGGGGCCACTCACCGACGAGGAGTGGGCTGTGATGCGGACCCACCCGGAGCTCGGGTTCATGATGGTGGCGGATGTCAGGCAGCTGGAGAAGGCCCGTGAGATCATCCTCAACCACCATGAGCGCTATGACGGCAAGGGGTATCCCAACGGGAAGAGCGGTGAGGCGATTCCCCTGGGGGCACGGCTGTTCACGATTGCGGACTCGTTCGACGCCATGATCTCGGATAGGCCCTACCGTAAGGGGATGTCCATTCAAGCGGCGAGAGAGGAGGTGCGGCGCTGCTCGGGAACCCAGTTCGACCCTCTGTGCGTCGCGGCGTTTGACAAGATCAGCGACGCCGAGCTAGAGGCGATAGCAAAAGAAAGAGAGCACCCCACTGAGGAGATGCTCTCTTTCTGACTGAATGGGGAGGCCATACCGGCCACCCTATTTCAGATCAGCCCCACTCAACAAGGTCCCAAGTGCTCATGTGTGTCAACTCCCTCGACGCATTGCTATGTCCCAGGCCAAAATGTCTGGCACGAGAACCCTTCGCCAAAATGATAGTTACCGGAGCGTCAGTTGTCGCGGGCGCCTGAAGTTGAGGTGACGGATCCGTAACATCAGCCGCGACGGGACCGGTGCGCGGCCGGCTGGGAAATGGTCTGTTGCCGAGTCCTCTGTTGGTGGCACCGGGTAGACTGCACCGACGGTTCCGGTGGCTGTGCGCTTCGAACCCAGGAGGTGGTCAGGCTTGACCCGTCGCCGTAGTCCCAGGTGGGAGCCGCTCAGGGTGCCGGGGTTCCGGTCGATGTGGCTCGCCGGCGTGCTCTCCTGGTACGGGGACTTCCTGACCCTGCCGGCCCTCCTCATCATCGCCTACCGCGTCGGCGGAGAGGTCGGGGTCGGATGGATAGTGGCGGTGCAGACGGCACCGCTGCTTCTCCTGCTGCCCCTAGGGGGGCGCCTTGGGGATACCGGGGACCGCCGAAGGCGCCTGGTTTCCCTGGATCTCGTAAGAGGAGCCCTGGCGGCCCTGATCGTCGTGGCGGCGCACGGCGGCCTGCTGTTTCTCCTGGTGA
>JAJYWM010000026.1 GCA_021791455.1 bacterium
AGGTCCCGTTAGCGGGCCGACAACCTCGCGGGCGCTCTGAGCCCGACTTTGACGCAAGCCGGCCAAAGTGAGATCGGATCCGGTGAGTCGTGTCACAACGGCGACTTCGGAAGTGGGGGGGCCTGGTCAGGCGGCGGCGAGGGGTAGGCGGGCGGGGAGGGTGTAGCCCAGAGCCGAGGCTACGGCCAGCGCTTCGGGGGTGGGCCGGGTACAGGCCCGGATCGCGACCGGGATGCCGGGGAGGTCGTAGGTGACCACCCGAGGTGGCTCAAGCGCCTTGAGCGCCGCCCGAGCGCTGCAGGGAGCGCCGGCCTGGAGCAACCGCTGGCACAGATGGTTCTCCATCAGGCAGCCCAAGCACGCAGAGGAAGATGTGGGCCCGGATGCACCGCTCGGTGAAGTGGTACACCGGCCGCACCCGCAGGAAGCTCTTCAGGGTGCGAAGGGCGCGCTCCACCCAGAGCAGCTGCTTGTAGGCGGTCACGATCGCCTGGGGGTCAAAGTCTTGGGCGCTGCTCTTCAGGATGAACACTCTGTCCAGTCGTGCCCCGCGCTCCAGATGCTCTTGGTTCTCTTCCACGCTGAGCACTCCTGGACCGCCCTGGGTTTGATGGAGACTCCCGAGTTTGGAATCTCTCCTCCCGAGAGGAGTTCATTGCAGTAGTAGTTGTGGATAGGGGGGTGCGGGGGCGAAGGTTGAATAAACCTGAATCCACCGACCGGGTGTTGAGGGGGGTGTGGGAGGAGGTCGCCGAGGCGTCGGCGGCATTGGGAGGGCCGGCCGGGCCGTCGCCACGGGGCAGGACTGGGGCGTGGTGGGGATGGCAGCCCGGGAATCGCCTTGAGCCAGGCTCAGCAGGGGCATTCAGGGCATGCTGGCGCCGGTTGGGGAGCTCTGCGGGGTGTTCGAGGGGTACGATCAGGTGGCGGCGCGGATCTGCTCGAGGGCGCCGAGGGACAGCTTCTGCCAGGGCCAGCGCTGGGGCAGATGCAGGGTCTCGTGACGGGCGGAGCGGGTGCGCCGCCCGGGGACGGAGAACAGACAACGGCGCAGTCGGCCGGTAGTGGTGCAGGCTGGCAGCTGCTCGGGCAGGCCGATCTCGACCACCCAGCGGGCCAGATTGTGGGCCATGGTTGAAAAGGCCAGCCAGGCAGCGTTGGCAGCGAATCGCCCCGAAGGCAGATGGGCCAATCCCGCTCCTTCCTTGAGATCGCGGATGACAGCCTCCACCTCGGCATGGCGGCGGTGGTCCGCCTCCAGCTCCAAGGTCGTGCCCTCCCGGTCCGTGACCAGGGCGTGGTAGCCGAACTCGGTGAACAGGGCCAGCTGGCTCCCCGGGGTGGGCCGTACCCGACGCACGATCAGGCGGAGTCGCATCCCCTTCTTGCCGAAGGCGGTGTAGGGCACCTCGGCAACATCGGCGCCGGAGATGGGCTGTCCCTGCTCGTCCTCGCCGAAGGTGCCCGAGCTCGACCAGTACGGAATCGGCACCCACGCCTTATCGGGAATGGCCGCAATAGCCCTTTGGACCGCCTTGTCCAGGCGCGCGGTGACCGAGAACCGCACCCCCGCCCGGCGGCAGTGGTGAGCACCGCGTTGGAGTAGAAGCCCGAGTCCGCCCGCAGGGTCAGCTGACCGGTGGCTCCGGCGGCTCGCACCCTGGAGAAGGTCTCGGCCAGGAACCCAGCGGCTCCCCGGGCTGTGAAGGCTGCTCCACCCCGCAGTCGGGAGTGGAGCACCTCGCCGGTGTCGGCCCTGGTGGCCAGCAGCGGGTGGTAGCCCCGCACCTTGGTGTAGCCGAACCCCACCCCCTGCTTCAACAGCCCAAAGACCTCGCAGATGGTGGAGTCCATGTCGATCGTGAGCGCCCTGGCACCAGGGCCCCGCTCCCCTTCCCAGGCTCGACGCAGCATCTCCCGCCCCACCGCGTCCAACTGCCGGACGTGGCCCACGGTGAAGCTGCGCAAGAAGGTGCCCAGGGTGGAGGGCGCCAGCACCGCATGGCCCAGCACCCCCTGGGTGGCCCCGGCCCGGAGCACGGTGGTGTCATCGATGCTGTCACCACCGGCCAGCATCGAGTGGATGAGCGACATCGCCTTGGGCCCGACGTTGGCCCGCCCGGGGGCATCGCCCAAGTCCAGGTGCTGCTCGACCACCTCCCTCAACCCCAGGTGCTGAGCCAGGGTGGCAGGCAGGAGCAGCCCGGCATTGGCCACCAGGTGAGGGTCATCGAACTCCACCCCCAGACGGTCCAAAGTGTGGGATGATGGCTGCATCGAAAAGGTGCTCCTTGGCTGGGGCCGATTGGCGTCTTGACAGCACCAATTATCCCAGCATCGAGTACCTTTTCTTCGTCCACCCCCCGCCGGCTACCCCTACCCGGCCGGTGGATCCAGGTTTAAGAGGGGGATCCCCCACGATGGGGGATCCATTCGGTCCGGAGCTCGGCGGTTTCGGGGCCGCGCCTCGGATTGGTCGCTTGGCGCAACTTCCGTCTCTCGGGGTGTAAGGGGCCCTTAGGCGGGTTTCCGGGCCTTAGAACGCGATACAGCGGCTCAGAAGACTCTCAGGATCGCCCGTAGGCGGTCCCGGCAGGCTCTGGGGCCTCCAGCTCGGCCTGCCGCAGCTGGTAGCGGCCCACGAGCTGCCAGTAGGCGACCCGATGGCGGCGGGGAAGCTTGGCGACCATACGCCCTGCCTTCTCCAGCTCGTCCGGGGTCCCGGGTGAGGCGATGGCGGCAGCACAGTCCGCAGGTGACGGGCGATCCACCCAGCGATCATGGCAGCGTCGGCTTTGGGGGTCAACTTGGGGGTCAAACTGTCCCGGCCCGGTCGGCCAGAACACCCGTGCCCGCCCGATTTGAGA
>JAJYWM010000381.1 GCA_021791455.1 bacterium
CTCCGGGAGGTGTCAGCAACCCTGGGGCGCCACCGGGATCCACCGTGCCGGGCGGCAACTCGACGGGCACCAACCCGTTCGGATCCAGCAAGTACGGACCCACTTCAGCATGAAGGGTGTCCTGCTGGCCTGGATGACAGCTCTCACCATCTCCACCGTGGACTCCCTTCGGGCCGGCAAGGGGATGCCGATCCCCGGAGTCCTGGTGGGGGACTCGGTGATAATGGCGGTCCTGGGCCTGGTGGCCGAGGTGGCACCCACCCCGGCGGCGCTGGCCGCCTGGGGTTTCCTGATCGCGGCGGTGATCGCCTCCCCGCAGGTGATCCCGCCAGGACTGAAGCCGACCACACCCGCGGCCGCGCCGGCGGCATAGAGGAGGAACTGATTTGCGGCCCACTTCGGTGATCGGCCTGGCCGGCCTGGTGGTGGTCGGCCTGATCGTGGCCGACTTCTTGATCCACCCACAGGGATCGGCGACGGCCTTCAACGGGATCTCCGGCCTGGTGGTTCCCTCTGAGCAGGGCCTTTTGGGCCAGGCTCCGCAGTATCGGTACACCGCCGGCTGATGGCCATCCAGATCACGCCGGGGCTGAGACAGACGACTCAGCCCGCGCTCTCGCGTGGCGCCTCCCTCTTCTCCGGCGCCTATCGGGCCCAGTGGGGTCCCATCGGCGCGCCCGAGCCGCCGTCATCCGCGCCTGTCGTCACAGTTCCGACCAGAGAGCAGGCCTCCGGTGGCGGCCTCGGGCCCGCCGTGGCGTCCATGGGCCGGGTCAAGGACCCGACTCCGCGGACCGCTCCACTGGAGATCGTGCCCGGGGCTCCGCGGCTCACCAAGGTCCAGGCCCGTCCCCACTGGTGGCAGCCGACCCTGGACTGGTGGAAGCCGGCTCCCGGCTATGCCCGCAAGCTGCGCACCTTCTCTGACAACCCCGTACCCGTCCAGGATATGCAGGCCTGGTCCGAGAATCCGGTGCGTCAGCGGCCGGCGCGGATCGGTGGCAGTCAGGTGACCGCCTGGCCACCTCAGCAGATCAGCTGGCCGACCTTCGGCCCCGGAGGTACATGATGGCGGACGCAGCGCCCGCCGCGGCGCCTCGTGGAGGATCGGGCGGCTTCTGGCAGCGCAAGGAGGCCGGCCTGCCCATCTGGGCCTGGGTGGCCATCGTGGGTGGCGGAGCGGCCGTCCTCTTCATCTACATGCGGATGAAGAGCTCGAGCACGTCCAGCACGTCCACCAGTCCCACTACCACCACGGGCGCCACGTCTCCCGCCGGAACTGGACCGGGAGGGTTCGGCTATGGCGGATACGGGGGCGCGGGGACAGCTCCCTCCGGGGTGAACCCTGGAGGGCCAGAAGCGCCCGCGGCTCCGCCCACTCCGGCGCAGCCCGTGGCGGCTCAGCCCGCCCCGGCCAGTCCGGGCAATCCCTCCCTTCCCTTCCAGGTGCAGTCCGGGTCCGGATGGTGGGCCGGGGGCTCCAACTGGGCCACCGACACCCCCCAGCAGCAACAGGCGGCCATCTCCGCGGCCCAGGCGGCCGGTCCGATCACGGACGCTATGGGGAACGAGTACGAGTGGATCGATCCCCAGGAGTACCAGTCCATTCAGGGCTCGGGGGTGCAGGTCTACTATGAGGTGCTGCCCGGGGTGTTCATCCCCGTGCCCTCCAACATGGCCAGCCTCGCTCCCGGCACTCCTCTGTACATGCAGGTGCCCTCCGGGACGGCGGCCAACCCGTCGGCCCCCTCCACCCCGACTGCGCCGAGCACACCTCCGGTGATCCCGGCCTACCCACTCAGCTCGTCGTCTCCTCAACCGGTGAACGGCGCCCCGGTGTACAACGGAGTGGCAAGATGAGCCGCTCCTACCCCTACCGGATCTTCCCCAGTCTTCCGCAGCAGCGGATGGAGGCGGAGAACAATCCCATGCTGAGGGGGGCGTCTCCCGCCCTGAGCCTGAGACAGCCCCGGGGGCAGCGCATCCCGGCGGCGCAGCTGGTCATGGAGGAGGAGCTGCGCCAGGCCCAGGGCAAGACCCGGAAGAGGAGCTAGCGTGGCCCCGCGGCAGGGAGCGGCTCTCACCGCCGGGACCATCGGCATCACGATCCTGGCGATGGGGGACGCCTTCAACGCCTACTCCGGACTCCTTCCCTCCATGTTCACGATCTCCTCGGACTTCTTCCACCAGCAGGGATCGCATGCCGGCAACGTGAAGCGGATCCGCCAGGGAGAGGTGATCGCCACCGTGGCCAGCCTCGGGATCGGCTTCGGGGCTTCCCTGGCGGCCGGGTCGGCTCTCCCCTTCTGGGGTACGGCCATCGCCTGCACGGCCCTCCTGATCTCCTACGAGTACGCCCTTCGCCATCCGGCCTCTGAGGTCTCCTGATGCTCACCGGGGCAGGACAGGGGACCATCGCCGGAGGGACCGGCGGGGGCGGGTCAGCGGCCGTCAGCGCGGCGGACACCACGCCCCTCCTCTTCGCCACCGCCCTGCTCACGGCCATGGGGTGGCCGACCACCCAGAGCAATATCGCCGCCATGGTGTCCTGGGAGCAGGCCGAGGGTGGCAACTGGGAGAATCCGGACGCCTATAACCCGCTCGACACCACCATGTCCGAGCCGGGAGCGGTTTCCACCAACGGGCCCGGCGTCAAGAAGTACACGAGCTGGGCCCAGGGCCTCCAGGCCACGGTGGCAACCTTGCAGCTCAGCTACTACCCACAGATCCGGGCCGCCTTCGCCGGCGGCAACGCCTCACAGACACTGGTGCCCACGGCAAGCGGAGAGCTGCGCACTTGGGGCACCAACCCGGCGGCCATCCAGGCCGGGATCAGCAGCGGCAGCTGGCAGAAGTATGCCACC
>JAJYWM010000094.1 GCA_021791455.1 bacterium
AATCCCCTGACCCCGAAACGACCCCGGCCAGCTTCCTCTGGGTCTTGGTTCAACGCCCCCACCTCCACTGCGCGAATAATCTGATATCACTAAGATAGCACCTTTTCGACATACGGCCCGCCTGGAATCGCCGGTGCCGGTCAGGGCCGGGCCTGGCGGGGTCGAGCCGGCGGCGGCGGCGAAGCACAAAGGGGGCCGCCCAGTCGCTCCTCGACGACGCATCCTCGGCCGGACCCGGTCGCCACTTGGCGACAGCGGGGTTGGGGGGCTCGTTATCGTTGGGCGATGGACGCCACCGTGGCCTGACTGCGGTGCCGCCCCCTTGGTCAAGAGTCGGCGACGCCTTGGGAGAAGCGCCTTGAGCGAAGAGCAACACCCGACCGCCGGGGACAGTGTGCAGGCTGGGTCGGGTTCAAAAGCCCCCCTCGACGACCTGGTGGAGACCCACCACTCGATGACGTTGCGGGGGCGTGAGCTCAGCTACACCGCGGTCGCCGGGCGCGTGGTGCTGCGGGAGGAGGTGTCCAAGGGAAGGCGCTTCCGGGGCCTTGAGCCCAAGGCCGAGATGTTCATCTGCGCCTATACCAAGGACGGCGCCGACCCAGGTTCGCGTCCTGTCACATTCGCCTTCAACGGCGGCCCGGGCTCGTCCAGCGTCTGGCTCCACCTGGGGCTCCTCGGGCCGCGCCGGGTGCTGATGGGAGACGCCGGGGCGCTGCTGCCACCCCCCTACCGCCTCGGCCAGAACGAGGAGACGCTCCTGGAGCACTCGGACCTGGTCTTCATCGACCCCATCTCAACCGGGTACTCGCGGGTCGTGAAGGGCGGGCAGTCCGGCGAGTACCACGGATTCCAGCGTGACCTGGAGTCGGTCGGGGAGCTGATACGCCTGTGGACCAGCCGGAATCAGCGCTGGCTCTCGCCGAAGTTTCTGGCCGGCGAGTCCTACGGCACCCTGCGCGCCAGCGCCCTCGCCAATCACCTGCAGCAACGCCATGGCCTCTACCTCAACGGCATCATGCTGATCTCTTCGGTCATAGACATGGCGACCATCCGCTTCACCGAGGGCAACGACCTGCCCCCCGCTCTCTTCTTGCCAACCTACGCGGCGATCGCCAACTACCACGGCCTGCACGGTAAGCGTCCTCTCCAGGAGGTCCTGCGGGAAGCGGAGGCGCTGGCCTCCCGGGAGTATCCCTACGCCCTGGCCCAGGGCTCGCGGCTACCAGACGCCGAACGCGAGGCGCTGGTGGGCCGCCTGGCCCAGCTGTCCGGCTTGTCCCGGGAGTACATCGACCAGGTCAACCTGCGTATCGAGCATCAGCGGTTCTTCCGCGAGCTCCTGCGCGGCAGGGGCCAGGTCGTGGGCCGCCTGGACGGCCGCTTCCTAGGCTTCGAGGCCGACTCCGGCGGCGAGCGGCCGACCCACGACCCGAGCCACGTCGCCATCATGGGGCCCTATACCGCAGCCCTCAACGACTACATGCACCGCGACCTGAACTACCACTCGGACCTCCCCTACGAGGTCCTCACCGACAGGGTCCAACCCTGGAGCTATTCCCAATTCGAGGGGCGGCACGTCTCCGTGGCCTCGTGGCTCAGCGAGGCGATGCGTCACAACCCTCATCTGCGCGTCTACCTGGCCCGCGGCTACTACGACGGGGCGACTCCCTACTTCGCGGCGGAGTACGCCTTCTCCCATCTGGAGGTCCCGCGCTCCCTGCTTTCCCGGATCGAGACCCACAGCTACGAGGCGGGCCACATGATGTATGTCCACGAGCCGAGCCGCCTTCGCCAGGCGCGGGCCCTCGGGCAATTCGTGTCGGGGGCGGAGCAAAGGGGCTGAGCCCGGTTCAGGCGAGGATGAATTGCTCCATGGCCTGGGCGAAGCCCTCGTCGGAGTTGCTCGCGGTAACCTGGTCCGCCGCCTCCTTCACCTCGCGGTCCGCCTGCCCCATGGCGATGCTGAGCCCGGAGTCGGCGAACATCATGACGTCATTGGGCATGTCACCGATGGTCGCTATCTGGTCCGTCCGTACGTGATAGGCATCTGCCAGGTAGCGCACCACCTCCCCCTTGTTGGCCCTGGGATGGGTGATGTCCAGGTAGTAGGGCTGGGAGAGCGCCGAGGAGACATGGGCGGCGAACCTCTCCTCCACCACCTTGGCCGCGGCCCCGATCGCATCCTCGTCGTCGCTGACCCCGACCATCTTGGCTATCTCCTCGACCATGCCCTGGTAGTCCCGCACGACCTGGGGCTGGAATTCAACGGTTTTGGTCTCCCGGGCCACGTGCGGGCCGCGTGGGTCCTGGACGTACCAGTCGGCTCCCCGATAGAGCCAGACCTCCCCGAGCCTCTTTTGGAGCAGTTTGACCAGGTCAGCCACGACCTGCTCCGGTATCACCCGCTGCTCCAGCACCGCAAGCTTGGAGTCCACGATGAGGCCGCCGTTGAACGCGGCCAAGGGGGTCTTCAGGTGGAGCGGCTCGATCAGCATCGACATGCCCCTCGGTGGCCTCCCGCTGGTGACGGCGAACATCACTCCCGCCTCGTGGAGGGCCAGGACGGCGGAGATGGCTCTGCTGGTGAGGGCCTTCTCCGGGGTCACCAGGGTCCCGTCCACATCGGCCAGCACCAGCCTCACCCGAGGTTCGCTCACCCGACCATCCCCTGAGGCCCGCCACCGTCTTGGGGCGAGCTCGCCAGGAACGCGCCCTCCGCCACCACCGGCTGAGGTGCCGTTCTGGGTACTTCTGCTGCCGCTCGGCTTAGTGAGATCACCATCTCCTCCTGCTGACTCCGAGCTTAGGGGGATTCCGCCCCGGCCGGGCGCCCGATCGAGGATTGAGCGGCTCCTGCCCT
>JAJYWM010000263.1 GCA_021791455.1 bacterium
ACGCCCCCTTCCAGTCCCGCCTGGGGGCCAACCTACAGTTGCGTGTCGAAGCGCTCGTCCCGTACGCCGAGACGATGGGCGGCCGCCGGTTGCTGAACGTGCCCGCGCACGTGGCCACCAAGGTCGCCGCCCTGCTGGACCGGCCCGACAGCCTGCCCGGCCGAAAGGACCGCCAAGAGCTGCACACCCTGTTGGCCTTGCCCGGTGCCACGGGTGCGGCCGCCGTCATCAAGGCTGCTTCGCAGCGCACCCTCGCCCAAGTTGCCGCCCTTGTGGGTCAGGCGTTCGTCTTCATGGCAGGGGAACCGAGCCTGAACCGACAAGACCGGGCGCGGCTCCGCCAGATGGCTGGGCAATGGCAGTTGGCAATAGGGACCGGCCCCGCCAATGACGCAGGGGCGGCCCCTTCCGCCGACCCTGGCATTGACCTCTGACGCTTGCGACCCCACGTTACCGCGACCACGCAGCGCGTCAGCGCTGTCGGCCCTTTTCCTCCATATTTTGACCACCAAACTGACCACTTGACGTAACGAAAAGCCAACCGGTGTCCCCCTGATGGGCGGGCACCGGCGGCGCGTTCAGGGCTGGTTTGCCGCTCGCCGGGCGGGTCTCGCAGCCGGCCGGCACCCAGAAGAAGGGGTACGCATGGCGGTCGGGGGTGATCTCGACCCGGTCGATCAGCTCGCGAAGCAGCTGCTTGACGGCGTCGGGGTTGCCGTCCTCGATGGTCCGGCGAATCTCTGCGCAGAGGGCTTGGAGCTGCTCGGGGGTCGGTAGCTGCGGGTTGGCTGCCTCGATCTGGCAGGCCAGCTTCTTGCGATGGGCGACCAGCTCGTCGCGACGCTGGGTCAGCTCCGTCACCCGGGGCGAGCAGATGGCTGCAGGCATCTCGCCGGTCTCGAAGGCTCGCAGGTAGTGGTCGAGACCGGTCTCGGTGTCGCGTAGCTGGGCCTCCGTGCTGGCCAGCTCGGCTTCGAGGCTGGGACGGCTGTCCATCACCTCCGCGATCGCCGCGGTGATCGCACGCTCGAACAGGTCGGACCGGGAGAGAGTGCGGATCAGGTCGTCGATGACAGCGGCTTCCAGGTCTTCGGCGGGGATGCGCGTGCTTCGACAGCCGTAGGTGCCCTTGGTCTGGCGGTTCCGGCAGGCGTAGACCGGTGACGTTCGCAAGGAATGGCTCAACTGGCCTGGATACGTTCCAAGTAGTCGTGCACGGCACGGCGAATGACCTCCGCCTCCGCCACGTGCTCGGCCCGGGCGTGCGCCTGAAGCTGCTGGCGTAGGTCGGGCGGGAACCGGACCGAGATGTTCCCGGCCGGTGCCGAACCCAGGAGGGGACGGCCGCCAGGCCTGCGAACAAGTCGCTCTGCGTCGAAGCCGGCCTCGGCTTTCCCAGCTGCCTTCTCGACCAGTTCGTCGGTGACCAGACGGCCGGCGATCGTCAGGGGTGGGCGCTTCGTGGTCATTGTCGGGATCTCCGTTCTCCGGGCCAGAGGTGGGCGTACTTCGCTCGCATCGGCATGGCATGAACCACGACCACCGTGCCGTCGTCGGCGATGAGGGCCGCCAGCTCCAGTCGGTTCCCCGCGTGGTCGGGGCCCAGGAACAGCGTCATCGGAATGTCTGGGTCGAGTGCGTCAGGGTCGTCTCCCACGTAGGCCGGGTGCATGACCGCGTGTCGTATGTCCTCGTCACCTACCCCATGGCGTCGAGCCGTCGGCTCGATCCACAGGTCAGGCTCCGACACCACGGTATCGTACCGCGAAACTCTTCGGACCACGGTCACGGGGTGGCAAGGCGGTAGTGACCGGCAGACACCCTTTCGAGCCGCAGAGACCGACGAGCCGGATGGGTCATTCGCAACATCGTCTTCGCCACCGTTGCCCGAGGCCAGCAAGTACCGGTCGCAGCCATCGTGGCGCAGACCTCCTCCACGGTGAACGAGCGCCCTCGCCCACCTGCGGCCACCACCTGTAGCGCGTCCGTCACCTCGTCCCGGCAGGTGGGAATGGCCGGCTTGCGCTCGCCCAGGTAGATGGGCCGACCGGCGACAGTCGCTCTCGGTTGGCTTTTCGAGGCGCCACCTCCACCTACAGGACGGACAAGTGTGGTCGGTGCCGGATGTTGGGGGAACTCAGATTGGCGCTGACCTGCGCGGATGTACTTCCTCGGATTCCCACGGACTGGCCTTATGGGATTGGAAATCGTGTGTGGGGCAACCCACCGTGGGTCAAATCCCACCCTCTAAGCCAGCCCAACCAGCGAGCCAAGCCAGCCAGAACAGGGCAGGGCAGGGCAGGGGTAGTACGGTAGGCCGAAAACACAGGCAGTGGTCGCCGACCAGGGGTTTGATCACCTGGGCGTTTGTCGCTCGTGCGTCGGCTTCTACCTACCGGTGCGCTGGCGATGTCTGCACCCTGGCCAGCAACAGGGCCGACGCTGGCCTTCCTCCAGTTCCTCCTGGGTGCGACGAATGCGCCGGCGCCGGGTCATCTCCTGCTTGGCATCCTCTACCCAGCAGATGAACTCGTTGCGGGCCAAAGGCGTGATATGCACCCAAGCATCGAGTGCCACAGGGTTGGCGACCAGCCCCTCGCGCAAGTCAGCGGGGAGCTCGTGCACCACCCCGCCGGGCACTTGCTGGCTGCCCGCAGGGCCAGCGTAACCGTCCAGGGGCGAGGCCGTTCCGCCTTCTCGGCGCCTTGCAGCAGGGTAGGCCGTGCCCTTCTTGACCTTCGAAGCCACCCGCTCCTCGCCGTTTGCCTCGCCTACGGCTCGCAGGCTTGGGACGTTAAGGCGCACGGCCTCGACGATGAGCGCCTTCAAAGCGGCCTCGGGTACCTTCTCACCTTCACGGAG
>JAJYWM010000408.1 GCA_021791455.1 bacterium
AAGACCCTGTTCGTGGGAAACTACCTGGTGGTCAGCCCGAACGCTCAGGGGGACGCCATCGAGCGAGATGTGATCAGAGCCACCGGCAGCGGTGCCGGCGCGCCACGCCTGGGCGAGGTGGCGCCCGTCAGGTTCCTGACCGCCCGCATCGGACACGTGGCGGTGGCCCTGGCCGCCACCTCGCCCAGGGCCTACCAGGCTTCCGGAGCGCTGACCCTTGTTGCCGGCAACCGCTCCAGCGCCCTTGCCGGAGTTCAGGCCGGACGCTCTGTGATCGTGCCCCTGCAGCTGGCGCAGGAGACGGGAATGGTCAAGGGAGAGCGGGTCCGGGTGGTTACCAGTGATGGTGCCGCCACCTTCACGGTGGCGGGGATCGCCAGTCACACGCTGCCCGGACCATCCGGAGCCGAGAGCATTCTGATCTCGCAGACGACCGCTGAGCGTGACTTCGGGAGCCAGGCCGCGGGCTTCAACGTCCTGCAGATGGAGGTCCACGGGAAGGGAGCGGCCAGGGCGGTGAACCTGGCGGGATTCCGCTACGGCTTGGAGAGCGAGACCGTGGCCTCGGTCGAGGCTGGTGTGAATGAGGCGATCCAGCACGACATCGCCGCGATCGGGGCCCTGGCCCTGGTGGGGGTGGTGATCGCCATCCTGGCCGCGATCAACACCGTCATCCTGGAGACCAGGGAGTCGAGCCGCGACCTGGCCCTCCTCAGGGTGGTGGGGCTCAGCCGCGCAGCCGTGTTCCGCTGCGTGATGGGTGAGGCGGTGGCGATCGCGATCGTGGGCTGCGGCTTGGGCCTGGCAGGTGGAGTCGGGCTGGTCTGGCCCGAGGTGAGTGCGGCCTCCACCCCCGGGCTTCCGCTGCCGTTCGCCGTCTCGGCGGCCAGCCTGCTGGTGCTCGGGTTGGCCACCCTCGTGGCTCTGCTGCTTGCCGCCACGATTCCGGCCCGCCAGCTTGGCCGCATCGACCCAGTGGCCGCTCTGGCTGTCGAGTGACTTCGGCGCCGGGATCGGCCCGCCTGGAGGAACTTCTCGACCGACGCACCAGGCGGCTGCGGATCCTCGTGATAGGGATCTCGGTGGGACTCAGCCTCGGCCTTGCGGTCTACGCGGCCACGCGGTTCTTCCCGCCCCGTCCCTACGGCCTGGCGGATGACTTCCGGGTCTTCTATTCGGCCGCCCGGATGCTGGCGCGCGGTCAGGATCCCTACCGGCTCCACGCCCTACAGGGAGTGGAGCAGATGGTGCTTCACTATCCCAGCCTGCAGCCGGCGCTGGACCGCTTCCCCTATCTGCCGATAACGGCAGCCATCCTTGAGCCGCTCACAAAACTGCCCTTCTGGGTCAGCTACGGCCTCTGGACCGCGCTGGGGCTGGGCTTTCTGCTGCTGACCCTGATCCTCATGGGCAGGGACCTGGGTTGGACCAGGAGCGCCCTGCTGGCCCTGGCGGTCCTGGTCTCCTGGATCTCAATTCTGGGGTTCAGTGCGGGCCAGTTTGACGCTCTCATGTTCGCCGTGCTGGCGGGGGGGATGCTGCTGGCCTGGCACGACCGCCCCCTCCTCAGCGGATTGGTCCTTGGTCTCATATGGGTCAAGCCGGATCTGCTCTGGCCCGCCCCCATCTTCTTGTTCCTGGCCCTCTGGGAGCGACCGAGGCGCGCACTCTGGTTCGCCGGCGGTTGGGCTGTGGTGACCGTCCTGTGCCTGGCGGCCAGCCCGCAACTCCTGGGGAGCTGGCTCACGGCGTTGCACCATTTCGCCGATGGTGTCGGAGGCCTCCAGCCGGATCTGGCGGGCCTTCCCGGGCTCCTTGGCGCCGCCCCCCGTGGCTTTGGACTGGGGACGGGGCTCTTGGCGCCCGGAAGTCTGGCCCTGCTCGCAGCGGCGCTTCTGGGGCTCCTCGCCTTCGCCGTCTGGATGATGCTGGCGCCGGACTGGAGCCGGGTCAGCCCCGTTGGCCGCATCTCCTGGGGGGTCGGGCTGCCCCTGGCGGTATGGCTTGCGGTCACCCCCTACGCCCATCCAAATGACGATCTCCTGCTGCTGCCGCTGTTCATGCTCACGGTCGGACGGGACGCCCGCAGAATCCATGGCCACGGCCTCGGTCTGGCGCTTGTGGTCGTCGTCTGGATACTGTTGATCTGGCCCGCCGGGGTGCTCCCCTGGGAGCTGGGGCTGGCAGCGCTTGCGCTGCTCGGGGTCGGCCTCTGGCACTGGCGCACGGACGAGCGCCTGACCGGCTTTGGCGCCGGGCTCTGTCTTCTGGCGCTGGTCATTCTGCCCGCGGTGTGGCCCTTCCACCTACTGCGGGTCGGACTGACGCCGGTTGCCGTCCTCCTCCTGGTTGTCGAAGGGGCCAGGACCTGCTGGATGGAGGTCGGCGGAGCGGGGACCGGGCCAGCGTACGTGGTCGATCCGGCAGGGCCGGCGGTTGCCCCGACGCCGACCGGGGGATAATCGCAGGCGATGACACAGTCGGTGGGGCCAGGTGCGCGGCCCAAGATCGCCGCGCCGGACAGAACCTCGGGCGACATTCCCGAGCTTCCGTGGCAGACCAGGCTTGAGCGCCTCCCAAGGGTCCTTGACCGAGGGTCACTCTCGGTCGGGGACGAGCTCCGGCCTGTGGCCGACGGGTCGCGGGGGCGTCTCGGGGGTCAGAAGAGCCCGGGGCACTGGGACGGGGGAGGGGCCAGATGAGCGTCCTCAGCCGAATCCACGATCCCACCAGGGGCGAGGTTCGCAACCACCGCAACACCGTGGCCCGGATCGCCGCCAGGGAGGACGAGGTCAAGGCCTGGAGCGAGGTCGAGCTGCGGGCTGCTACCGACAGGTTCAAGGAGCGTCTCGGGGAGGGGG
>JAJYWM010000449.1 GCA_021791455.1 bacterium
AGCCGGAGGTGCGCAGGGTGGTGTGCACCGATGGGGGCAGGTGGAACCGTCCCGAGGTGACGGGCCGGATGTCGCGCACGTTGAGCGCAAAGGCGCTGAGGTCCCCCTTCCAGCCGACCGTGTCCAGGGGGTCGAAGGGGTAGAAGACCCTGGTCCACTCCCCCTCCCGCTCGATCACCATCTCCCACTCTCCTGAGGGGTTTGGGGCGCTCGCCTCCATCGGCAGCTCGGGCAGGCGCAATACCGCGCGGTCGAAGGGTGAATGCTGTCCCATGCGGTCGGCGGGCGGCAGTTCCGGCATCTCCGAGGACGCGATCACAAGCATGAAGGTCTCCCCTCCCTCGGGAAAGATCCTGTGTGTGGTCCCGCGGGGGAGGACCAGGTAATCGCCCTGCTCGTAGTCGAGCCTGCCGAAGTCGGTCACCATGCGCCCCTTGCCGCGATGGATGAAATAGATCAGGTCGCAGTCCGCGTTGCGATAGCAGTAGGGCATCGCCTCCACCCGACGGGAGACGTGGATGCGCACATCGTCATTGCCGAGGATGGGGGTGAGGCTGGCGGCCGCATCCGACGCGTCCTTGGCCCGCACCTGGCGCAGGTCGTAGGCGCGCGGCCGCAGCGGACCCTCGATGCGCAACCACTCGGTCGGAGCGTGGCTGTGGTAAAGGTGCGACGCTGGTCCGAAGAATCCCTGCCGGGCGAACTCCTCTTCGATCGTCCCCTCCGGTAGATCGCAGTGCGCCTGGCGGCTGAACTGGCCCCGTCCCTGTGGAAACATGACGCTCATCCTCCCGCGAAGGTGATAACGGTCTTGATGTCGTTGGGCTGGCGTGCAAACGCGTCCTGGAACTGCTCCGCCGGGACGCGACGGCTGACGATCTGCTCCAGCACGGAGGGCCAGCGGCGGACCCCCGCCGCCAGCATCCGGGCGGCCGCCTCGAAGTGGGTCCGGTTGGCGTTGACCGTTCCGAAGACCAGCTTGTTACCCAGGACCATGTCCAGGTTGAGCGCATCGGCGTCGACGGTCACGGTTCTGGCGCCGGCGGTCACGGAGCTCAGGCAGCAGACCCCGTCGTGCCCGGTGACGGCAATGGCCGCCATGGCGACCGCGGACACGCCGGTTGCCTCGAAGACCAAGTCGATGTTGCCCAATTCTTTGGCCAGTCCCCCGACCGGGTGCTGGTCGGCGTCAAGCAGGTTGGCACCGAGTTCCTTGGCGACCCGCGCCGCCGCGGAGTCGGGTTCGGCCTTGGCGACCATGAACACCTCAAGGTCCCTCAGCCGCAGCGAGATCGCGGCCAGCAGACCGATGGCGCCGGCGCCGCAGATCAGGGCCCTCTTTGGCTCCCACGGAAAGCGGTGCCGCTGGATCCCGTACGCCTGGATCAGGCCCTTCTCCACGATGGAGCTGGGCTCCATCAGCACCCCTACCCGGTTGAGCCTTGACGGAAGCGGAATAAGGTAGTCCTCAGACTCCACGTACCGCTCTGCCATGTAGCCGTCACGCCCCTTGATCCCCCGCTCGGTGTAGTTGCCGGTCAGGCAGTCGTCGCTCTGACCGTTGGCGCAAGGGGCGCATCGCTCCGGGCATGGCCGCCGCACCGTGGCTACCACCAGCTGGCCCGGCTCCAGCTTGCTTCCGGAGGGCGCCCGCGCCACCCGACCGAGATTCTCGTGGCCCATGACCAGTACGTCTCTCCCATCGGGAGGGGCTCCATAGCCCTCGTTGGCGATCTCCAGGTCGGTTCCGCACACTCCCACCTCGACCACCTCGACCTCGACACCATCCGCCGGCTTGCCGTCAGCCGACTGGACCTGCCCCGACCCCGACGGCTCTGCAATGTCCCCGAGGTGGACACTCCCCTTCTTCCCCGGCGTCGTGATGATCGCCTTCATGCAAGACCTCCTTCGCGTGCTGCCTGGCGCACCAAGCCTACCGCTAACAGCGAGGAGGCGGTTCGCCTCTTGGGACCGCACCGGTGGTGATCGGAAGGGTGGCGGCCAGGGGCCAGCAGCTCCGGAGACCAGGGCTCCGTCCCGGGTCCGCCCGTGCGGCTTAGACTGTGATGCGTAGGTAAATCACTGTGAGGGTGGCTGCAAGAGCCATGTCCCAAACCGCGAATCCCGCCTCGCTGGATGTTCCGAGATCTGCGCTGGGGGACCGCCCCGGGAGCTGATGGCAGCGCTGTTGCAGATTGAGGACCTGGCGACCCACATCCGCCTCCATCGCGGTGAGGTGGTGGCCGTCGACCGGGTGAGCCTGCAGATCCAGTCTGGAGAGACCGTGGGCTTGGTGGGCGAGTCGGGCTGCGGCAAGACCATGCTGGCGCTTTCGGTGATGAGGCTTCTTCCGCCCGGAGGGCTCTTTGCCGCTGGGCGCATCGAGTACCAGGGAGTCGACCTGATCCGTCTTCCAGAACGTCGCATGCGCGCCATTCGGGGCAGCGAGATTGCCATGGTGTTTCAGGATCCGTCAGCAGCCCTCAACCCGACGATGGCCGTCGGAGACCAGGTGGCGGAGGGTGCCAGCGTGCATTTCCATGTCCCTCGCAAGGAAGCACTGGAGAGGGCGGTGGAAGCGCTTGCAAAGGTCGGAGTGAGCGGGGCAGCCGAGGTGGCCAGCAGATACCCGCATCAGCTCTCCGGCGGACTCAGGCAGCGGGTTCTGATCGCGATGGCGACCGTGTGCCGTCCGAAGCTCCTTCTCGCTGACGAGCCCACCACGGCGGTCGACGCCTCGGTCGCCCAGGAGATCATGGAGAGCATCCAGGCCGTCAAGCAGGAGATGGGGCTGGCGGTCCTGCTGATGAGCCATGATCGGGCCCTGGTCGAGGGCCTCGACCAG
>JAJYWM010000372.1 GCA_021791455.1 bacterium
TCGGAGGGCACCTGGATGTTGAACTGGACCCACTGGCCGTTGCAGATGACGGCTCCGACCTTGTGGGCCCCGATAACGGCGGGGTCCGATCCGTAGGGGAAGCTCCGGCCGTCGACGGCGATCGGGGTGATGCCTCCCGCTCCCAGGCCGGTCCCCAGGTTGTTCGCCTCCGGCCCGTTGCTGCCTACCAGCAGGGAGGCGAACTGGACCGGTTGCCTGAGCCGCTGCTGGTGTATTCCGGCTGCTGGTCCCCAGGTAGGCGTCGCCCCCCGCGTCCCCGGGGCGAAGACCCTAACCGAGATCACCATGGCGGCGCGCGCGGTGGCGAGGTGGACGAGTGTACGTCCACTCGGGACCAAGAGATGGTGTGCCGGCGGGAGCTCATTGGTCACCAGAGCGACCGAACACGCAGTGCGCTAGCAGAACTAGCATAAGGCAAGCTACACTACAAGGGTGCCAGCTCGTGTCCCCGCCGTGACCGTCGCCGTTGGGCTCGCCGTCGTGCTTGCCGCCTGTGGGTCCACGCCGGCGCGCGTCTCGGGGACTGCCAACGTCGCCTATGCCGGCTCACTGGAGCTGGTGATGCAGCGAGACCTGGGGCCGGCCTTCACCCACCACACCGGCTACCAGTACGAGGGGCGGGGGGCGGGTGCCCTGGGGCTGGCCCAGGAGATCCGCGCCGCAGAAATCACCCCCAACGTGTTCCTCTCGGTCGGCTCTGGGCCGGTCGCCTTGCTCGAGCCCAAGTTCACCTCATGGGCTGTGGAGTTCGCCAGCAGCCCGCTGGTTCTGGCCTATTACCCCCACGGACCCCATGCCAGCGAACTGGCGGAGATCGCCTCCGGCAAGCTGCCGATCACCGACCTCTTCCGGCTGCTCGCGGAGCCGGGGTTCCGGCTGGGACGCACGGACCCCGCCACGGACCCTCAGGGCCAGGACTTTGCCATGATGTTCCAGCTCGCGGAGCTGGAGCTGGGCGTTCCAGCGGCCACTGTGTCCGCCGACCTGGCCGGCGGGTCCTCCCAGATCTACCCCGAGACGGCGCTTGAAGCCCAGCTGCAGGCGGGGCAGCTGGACGCGGCCAGCGCCTTCCGCTCCCAGGCGCAGCAGCTCCACCTGCCCTACGTTCCCCTGCCGTCCACGCTCGACTTCGGTGACCCCGCGATGGCCGGCGCCTATGCCCGGGCCAGCCTCAAACTCTCGACCGGTGCCCTGGTCCACGGGTTTCCCCTGGTTCTGGAGGCCACCACAGTGGGCGATCACGACCGCTCGGCGGCAGTGGCTTTCATCCAATATCTGATCTCGCCCCCGGGTCGGCAGATCCTGGCCCGGGACGGGTATACGACGGTGCCCCTGAGCATCCTCGGACACGCCTCAGCCGCCCCGGACCAGGTGCTTAAGCTGGCCGGGTGAGCGTCCTGGCCGGCGTGCGACCGGCTCGGAGAGGTACTTCCCTGGCCGTCCTGGCGGCCCTGTTGGTCTGGGTAGCCGTGCTCGGCCCCACCATCACCCTTTTGGCCCACGTCTCCCCGGGCCAGCTGGTCGCCGCGCTGCGGGCGCCGGGAGCGCTCGACCCCCTGGTCACCTCGGTGGAGGCCTCGGCGCTGGCGCTTCTGGTGATCTTGGTGGGGGGGACCCCTCTGGCCTATCTCCTGGCACGCCGGCGGATGCCCCTCAACCGGGTGGTGGAGGGAGCGGTGCTGCTGCCGCTGCTCATGCCCCCTCTGGTGATCGGGCTCCTGCTGGTCTTCATGGTCGGGCCGGCGACCCCCATCGGAGGCGCCCTCGCCCACCTCCACCTCACCGCCGCCGACACCTTCTTCGCCCTGCTGGTGGCCGAGGTGTATGAGGCGGTCCCCTATTACATCCTGGGAGCCGAGGCGGCCTTCTCGGCTGTGGACCCGCAGCTGGAGAGCGCCGCCTCCCTCCTCGGTGACAGCCGGTGGCGCACCATCCGCCGCGTCACCCTCCCCCTCGCAGCCCCCCAGCTGGCATCGGCGCTGGCGGTCACCTGGGCACGGGCCATGGGGGCCTTCGGAGCGGTCCTGATCATCGCCTACCATCCCTTCGGGCTCCCTCTGCAGATCTGGACTACGCTCCAGGAGACCGGCCTCAGCTCGGCGCTTCCCTTCGCTCTGGTGCTGGTGTTGGTCGCCCTGCCGCTGCCCCTAGTCGCCTACTTCTGGAGCGCCCGTGCTGGCCGCAGACTTTGAGGTGCGCCGGCGGCTGTTCCCGGTCCGGGTGCAGCTCCGGCTCGAGAGCGGGCAGCGCCTGGCCCTGGTGGGGCCTTCCGGTGCCGGCAAGACCACGGTGCTCTCGGCCCTGGCCGGCCTCCTCCCGCCCGACACCGGCTCGATCGTCCTGGACGGGGAGCGCCTTGCTCCCCCGCACCCGGGTGCCGGCGGCATACGGCTGGTCACCCAGGAGCCGGCCCTCTTCCCCCACCTCACGGTCCGCGAGAATCTCCTGTACTCCAAAGGCGCCGACGGCGCAGCCGCGGAGGGACTCGCGGGCCGGCTCCACCTGACCCCCTTGCTATCGGCCCGGCCCCGGGCGCTGTCCCAGGGGGAGAGGCACCGGGTGGCCCTGGCGAGGGCGCTGCTCTCGGGCTGCCGTCTGCTCCTTCTCGATGAGCCGTTCGCCGCCCTGGACCGTCCACTCGCCGAGCAGCTGCTGGAGCTGGTGGTCGAGGAGGTGGGCCGGCTGCCGGGAGGGGCGATCCTGGTCACCCACCAGCTGGAGGATGCCCAGGCCTTCGCCGATCGGGTGGGGGTGATGGTCCGGGGCGAGCTCGCCCAGGTGGGCTCCGCCGCGGAGCTCGCGCTCCGCCCGGCCAGCC
>JAJYWM010000446.1 GCA_021791455.1 bacterium
CGTCCAGGGGTTCTTCGGCGATCCCTACCTCGCCTACATCACCGAGGCGACCGTTCAGTCCGGAAACTCACGCTCGGCTTAGTAGCACTGCTCGGGGCGAGCTTCGGCCCCTAGAGCAATCTACGGTGCTGGTTGGGCCAGCGCCGACGCCTGCCCTTCCATGTTGGCGTGGTAGGCGCCGTCGTCAACCTCAATCGGCTAGGTGGCAACTACCGCGGTCCGGCTGTTGAGGGCAGGTGGCGTCGGCTCGAAGACCACCCAATTGGTCAAGTCGTCGCCGACTCTGGAGAGGTGTGCGATGCCGGCGAATTGCGACCTTCCGTCTCCCATCGACAGCTCGTACACGTGGCGTGAGATCCGCAGGATGATCTGTCTGGGCACCCCTAGTCGGATCGCGACAGCATCGAGCTCCGTCACCACTTCCGCGGCCAGCGCCGGAACGACCGCGTGTGCAAATTCCAGGTTGAGGTGAGCCAGGGACTCGTGGTGCCACACGTCCGCGTGGTCGCCGGCCAGGAGGGCCAGTGACACCATCCGCCCTCAGCACCAGCTCGCCGGCACCTTCCCCGGCGGGTGTAATCGCCAGCCACCATCAAGACCTTGGCGCCGGGACACCAGGCCAGGCTTAGCTCTTTGGCAATCGGCCGCTGATGCTCGCGATGAGTCGACGCACCGCCCGCTCCAGGGACGGGAGGTCCTCGGCCACCGTCGCGGCCACGATGGAGTGGGAAGTGTCAAAGTACGGGTGGGCGAGATGGTCCCGCATGGATGCAACCGCTGCCCAAGGAATCTCGGCTTCCGAGGCGAGCAACTCTGGGCCGATTCCCTTAACTGCCTCGCCGATCTCGATTAGGCGCACGCGCACGGCATCGAACACCAGACCGTCTGCGAGGTCGCCGCGCCGCAGATGAGCGTGGATTGCATCTATCGCCGCGATGATGTCCTGGATCCGCTCGGCGTCGTGACGGCTCACAAGGGGACTAGATCGGCGACCACCCGGCCCCGCAGGTTCGGCTTGAGGTCGCCAGCCGGTATCAGATCAACCGGCAGGCCAACCACCGCCTCGAGGTCCGACTGCAAGCGGCCGAGTCCGAAGAGACCCATCCCAGTGGGGAGCTCGCCCAGCAGGTCCACATCGCTGTCCGGACGTTCCTCGCCGCGAGCCACGCTGCCGAAAACCGCGAGGCCCAGCACTCCGTATCTTGCTGCCACAGTCTTGAGCTGTGACCGCGCCGCCAGAACGCGCTGGCCATGGGGGCCTGTGAGGCGGTCAAGGCCAGGTGCGGGTCGTAGGTCCAGGACGAGATCCAGACCGGTTGGGGCTACCAGGGCAGCCAGAGTCCGCAGCGAGGGTTGGCGGCGGCCGGACTCATACATGCTGATCACGCTCTGGGCAACCCCAGCCCGTTGCGCGAGCTCGGACTGGGAGAGGCCAGCTCGTAGCCGGGCCTCACGAAGTACCAAGCCACTCGAATGGCGGCTATGATCCATGATCGCACTATATCGGATTGTCGATAGTCGAAGCTCCGCTCAGCTGGCGGTTCAGGGGCCTGAGCCTGTCACCGTGGCAGCGGGCCACGGCCCGGCCACCGGCCTCCAATTGCCCCGCGTCGGACAGAAATCTTGACGGCAACGGCACGCACTGGGTCGAACATTGGCGGACTCTAAGGGGCAGTCTGCGAGTCGATGCGAGGGCAAAACAGACGTTGGCGGACGCAAGTGAATTTCTCTGGTCGCCCTCTTACTCCAGAGGTTCGCGGTTCGAGCCCTGGCTCTCCTGCTTGCAGAAAGGCGCGGATGCTGACGGCGATTGGGAAGGTGATGGGGCACGGGCCTCCGAGCAGAAACCGGCACAGGGGGGCATGGACCTCGGTTGGAGCGCCCCCAAGGCGAAGTATGTGCCGGGGGACCCGGCTGCACACTGACAAGAGGTGGCCGACACTCTGCCGTCGGCCCCGCGCTATTCCAGTCTGGACAAGCGGTTTCCCGAGTCGCCGGACGTCCCCACCCTCGTGCAAGACTCGCTGGCGTCCGGGCACGACTTCATTTACAAGCACCTGGGGCCGCGACCGTACGGACGCTCAGCGGCGTCTAACGCGTGCGCGCTGTTCGAATGCTCGTCGATGAGCCACGCCCTGACCAACTCCGAGCACGCGGCGGACGAGCACAAAGAGCTGGCCAGCCAGCTCCGGGCGTTGAGCGGATGTGGCCCTATCTGACACCACGGGCATCGTCCCGAACCTGCGCCACCACGTGGCCGCGACACCATCCGTTCCGCGGCCAAGTCGCGCGAACTCGTAGGGACGCACACGGGGCCGACGGCGAAAACGGCGATGGGCTGCTGCAGAAACTGACCCAACAGGAGGCGGAGCAAGTGCTTGTCGCGCGGGAGGAGAGCGCAGCGGACATGCGGTCGTGGCCCACCGCCACCGCCAGTGCGGACCTGGCCTCCAGAGTCGGCGACGACTGGATCGACCATATGATCTCCGGTACCAACCTCACTTCAGGAGGTTGAGCCTGAGCTACGAGTACCCATGGCTCTGAATGAGTGGCAAGTGGCTGTTCAACGCTGGCGCGTACGCGACGCCGAGGCCGCGCCGATGCGAGGCGTTCCCTCGAAGGTGGTGCCGGAGCCCCCATCCCACGACTTGACCACCGTGGTCAGCACAGGCCCGATGTGTTGAAGCGGCGGCTCGCAGCGAACTGCCAAGTTCGTTTCGCCCACCGGCGGCGGGGCACGGGAAATGGGGTGCAGACGGAGGTATCGTCAATGCCCAGCAGTCGTGTCCGCGAGGCGAACGGCATGGAGCCCGCCCCGTAGTCTCTGCCGATAGGGGGAAGGTCTAGACCGATATATATGCTATCATTCGCATATTAGAATCGGATTGTGGAGAGCTTGTCCATGCGCTATGACCTGGCGATAGTGGGATCGGGAGGAGCCGGCTTTGCCGCGGCGATCGCCGCGCGCAGTCGCGGATTGCAGGTGCTCATGATCGAAGCGGGAACCATCGGGGGAACCTGTGTCAACGTCGGTTGCATCCCCTCCAAGGCGCTGCTCGCAGCCGCCGACGCCCGTCGGGTCGCGATGGCCCAGCGCTTCCCGGGCATCGTGACGGAGGCGGGGCCGGTCGATATGGTTGCCCTGGTCGACGGCAAGAGGGAGATCGTCGACGCGATGCGTCAGGAGAAGTATCTGGACCTGGCCCAGACCTATGGGTGGGAGATCAGGAAGGGGCGGGGTCGTTTCGTGCCCGGACCGGCGCTGGCGGTTGAGGGGGATCTGATCGAGGCCGATCACTACCTGATCGCCACAGGCAGCAGGCCCTGGGTCCCGCCGGTGGCAGGTTTGGGCAACGGCAGCTACCTCACGTCCACCACCGCTCTGGAGTTGGAGCGGGTGCCAAAGTCGCTGGTGGTGGTTGGAGGCAACTACGTGGGGTTGGAGCTGGGCCAGCTCTTCGCCCGACTGGGCACCCGGGTCACGCTGGTCGAGGCGCTACCTCGGGTCGCGCCGGCCGAAGAGCCGGAGATCTCCGCGGCCGTGGCCAAGATGCTGGTCGAGGAGGGGATCGAGGTGATCACGGGGGCGCCATTGTCAGGGGTCAAATGGGACCTCGGTCGTCCCCGCTTGCAGCTGGGAGGCGACGCGCCCCGGGAGTTGAGGGCGGATCAGCTGCTGATGGCGACGGGGCGTCGACCCGCCACCGAAGAGCTGGGCCTCGAGCAGATTGGGGTGGAGCTGGGCTCCAGGGGAGAGGTGGTGGTCGACGCCGGGCTGCGCACCACCACCGCCCGGGTTTGGGCTGCGGGCGACGTCACCGGAGCACCGCAATTCGTGTACGTCGCAGGGACCCACGGCACCGCCGTCGTGGAGAACGCCTTCTTCGGCGGTGACCGACAGATCGACTACCGGCACCTTCCCCGGGTGACCTTCACCACCCCCGCGATCGCAGCGGTTGGCCTGACGGACCAGGAGGCTGCCGACTCCGGGATCCGCTGCACCTGCTCGGTCGTGCCCCTGGCCTACGTGCCCCGCGCGATCGTCAACCGTGACACCACAGGGGTGATCAAGATCGTCGCCGACGCGGATTCCCGGCGAGTTCTTGGCATCCACATCCTCGCCGACGGCGCCGGTGACATGGTGCTGGCCGCAACCTACGCCTTGGAGGCGGGGATGACCGTTGACCAACTGGCGACGACCTGGTGCCCGTACCTCACGATGGCTGAGGCCATCAAGCTCGCGGCCCAGGGGTTCGACCGCGATGTCAGCAAGCTGTCATGCTGTGCCTCATGACGACCTCCTACGCGCCGACCAGAGCACTCAATGCGGCGGCCGAGAGAGCCGGGGAAGAGTTGCTGGCCCGCTTCTACCGGGCGATGGGGGATCCCACCCGACTGCGCCTGCTTGAGTTCTGCGCGAGTGAGGAGCGGACTGGAACCGAGTGCGTGGCCCAGACCATGATCTCCCAGGGAAGGGTATCCGCACACCTGGCGTGTCTGGTCTCGTGCGGGCTGTTGGGCCTGCGGCGCAGCGGCCGGTACGCCTACTACCGCGTCACCGACCCGCGGGTCATGGAGCTGATCGCTCTGGGCCGAGGAGTTGTCGCCGACCACGCGGCATCAATAGCCGCCTGCGCCACCGTGCAGTAGGGAGAGAGAGAACTCGGTGCCCTGGCACCTACCGCGTCGGATGGCTCGCGATTCGCGCGTCCGATGACTCTGTGCCCGCGATGGGCCCGGTGGAATCACATGCCCTGGGCCGCTTCTCCCCCGAGGGACCGCCAAGGGGGTAGCGCTTGCCAGTTACCGTCCCGTGGGTCCACATGCTTGGACGCCCACAAGGTGGTACCGCCGGAGCGCAACTCGCCGTAAGCCGCCCCATCAGCCGGAGAAGCGCTGAACCGGGATGGATTCAAGGCGCGTAGCCCGGCTGCCCATGAGCCCAAGTTTCGGTCCGAGTTGTGATCGGCTCTGGACGGCCGGGTCCAGTCTGCGGAACCCCCAGGTTCCCCGGCGAACCGGGCCGGGCCCGATGCGTAGTCGACCAGTTTGCCGCTGGGGCCTGTCTCACCGGCCCCTTGGGCGGGCGTCTGAGCCGAGGCGGTTGCCGGCGAGACGATAGCTGGGGGACCTCCTTGAACGAGCCCCGGACAGCGGCCAGGGGTGGGAGTGGGGCGGGGGAAGTCCACCAGAGCTGGCATGAAAACAGTTCTGCGGTCCGCCCCACCTCAATATGCAGCTGTCAACAGATCCTGGTGATCCTCGGACCGGAGCAGGCTGAGGCATGTCGAGGATGAGTTGCCGGTGGCCAGGTCAAAGTAAGCACGGGTGGCCAACAAAAGTAAGCGCTTTCCCATGACCCGCGATGCTCCCGCACCCCAAGCGGCTAAAGTTTGGCTGATGACAGAACACCCGAGCTTCATGCTCTCGCACCTGCTGGACGGCCTGCGGGAGGTCCTACCCGAGGCCGACCTATCGGACCTTGCCGCGTACCAAGAGCGCGCCGCACAGACAACCTCGTCCAAGGAGGCGGAGTGGAAGCGGGCCTTCAGATGCGCCCAGTGGTCGGAGGAGATCGTCGGGCTGCCCGCCCACCGGCATCTGGCGGCTGACGCGGAGCGATCTCTGGAGGCGGTGCGTCTGGTCGAGGGGACCGCGGCGACCGCTCTCGGTCAGTTGGTACCGTCAGGGTTGCATGTCTCGAACGACTTCGCGGTTGAGATCACCTGGGTCTACGAGGCCCTGAGGGTTGCCGAAAGGGCCGCCGCAACAGTGGGCTGGTCGTCGGTGCCGTGGCGGCGACTGCTCGACGATCTGATCAGCATAGGGGACGAGGGCTCTCCTCCCCAGTGACTCCGCCCGCCACAGTCTGGGCCATGGCTGCTCAACTGGGCCAGTCGTCTAGCCGGGGGAATTGACACCGCAGGGAGCGGCCCCTGAGACCCAGGGACGTGTCGCCCAATGCTGCCGCACCGGATACCGGACCAGCCCATCCCACGGTGATCCCTGCCCGCGGCCCCGCGCCCGCCGGTAGCATGCGAGCTCCTGGTGGTCGACGCCCATCCACCCATCCGCGAAAGCATCGAACACAGAAGGGGCCCCGGCCTCTCGCCGGGACCCCTTTTTCCCCTCCCTGGGGACCATGCCCCCCAAAGGTTGGGTCAGATCTCAACTGTGGGAGACGTGCGCCGCCAGTGGAGATACCCGAAGAATGTCAGCAGCAGCGAAACAGCGGCGAGCACGAAGCTGACGATCGAAGCGATCAGGGCTATCGAGCCGATGGTGCCGAACGCGTAGGCTTCCAGCAGCATGCTCCGCAGCGTGGTGCCCTGAAATGAGGTGGTCTCAAGCGCCGACAGCTGGGCGGCTTTCGCGGTTCCCGGAGTCGCCGCGCGTGCCGCGGTGCTGATAAGCGAGTAGACCCCGTGGTAAGGCATCTCGGAGAGGTGCACTGCGATGAAGTGATCGGCGTAGGCCTCGGCCTGCGCTCCAGTGAGAACCTCCTGCCCAGCGTACTGCAACAGGTAGGGCTTCATCCCGGGAGTGATCTCCGTGCCCGGCTTGGCGTGGGCGAACGCCGCCGCGGTCGGGAAGTACACCTTCTGCGCCGCCAATTGGGAGTGAACCTCGTTCTGCGTGAACACCGCGCCCCACATGAGGAGCGCCCCCGCGACCACCAGGACCAGCGCCAACAGAGCGCCTCCTGCGGTCAGAATCCCATCGAACGTCTTGCGCCTCATGATCGCGCCTCCCGAAACCTCCGACCTGCACCGACTTGCTCGGTGTTGCCAGTGCCCCGGTCCTCCTTGTAGCCGGGCCGCTGAACCTCACAAGTCCATCCTCACCTGTGCGGCCGGTGGAACCCAGGGTGATTACGCGAAAGTTGACCCCCGTGGAATCACCGCCCGTCGAGCGCCGTCAGTCAGCCGGCGCGCGCTCCGCGGCGCAGGCTCCCGAGCAGCAGGAGGATCACTCCGAGCGGGACCAGGCCGACCGCGAGCGCGGCGCTCGATTTGGCTAAAAGCCACCCTCCGAGCACGATCACCGCGACTCCCAGCGCCAGCTCTGGGGTGTCGCCGATTATGAAGTCCCACCAGAAGCGACCGAAGGTGTGCAGACCGCGCCGCAGGCTCATGCCGCCCCGGCCCCGACGGTCTGGCCCCGGCCGCGTTCAAGGAGGGCGTACGCCAGCAGAGCGACCGCGCCGTACAGCGCGATCAGAATGAGAAGGGCGAGATCCGCACCAGGCCAGCTGATCCCGGCCCCCTCCCCTGCCCAGAAGGTGCCGAAGGTCACCAGCATCAGTCCTACCCCGAGCTTCATCGCGTTCTCGGGCACCTCGCTGAGCTGCCGTGCCACGAGGACTCCGATGCCGCCGATGACAACGACCGCCGCGGCCGCCGCCGCGGTCGACACCAGGAGCCTCCCGGAGCTGAGACCGAGGGTGAGCACGATCATGACGACCTCCATGCCCTCCAGGAAGACCCCCTTGAAGCTTATGACGAAACCGGTTGCATCGCGCCCTGTCGATGCGCGAGGTACGCCCGCGAGTCGCTCCACCTCGCGGCGATAGATGGCGTCCTCATCGTGCTTTGCCCGGTAGCCACTGGCGCGCAGCAGGGCCTTTCGCAGCCACTGCAGACCCAGCGCCAAGAGCAGGCTGCCTACCACCAGACGAAGCACATTGATGGGTATGAAGTGGACCAGGGCCGGCCCCAGAGCCGCCACCAAGATGGCCAGGCACACGACGGCCAGGGCAGCTCCCTCGAGGGCTGAGCGCCACCCTCGGGTAAATCCCGCCGCCATGACTATCGTCAAGGCCTCGACCATCTCAACCGAGCAAGCACCGAACACGGACAGGGCGACCAGGACCGTTGCCGTCATCGATGGCGGTCCAGTGCGGGGGGCGGAGAGGGCGGGGCGACCGGGAGGGGTTCGGGCGCTTCGTCCTGTGCCACCTCCGTGAGGTCCGCGACGGGCTCCGGAGATGAACTCAGCGGAAAGGCCAGACAACCCGCCGGATCCACTGCGATCACCACATTCGCACCGCGCCCAGCCCGCGCCGAGGATCGCACCCCCACCAGTTGGGCACCTTCCGCAGTCTCAACCACATGATCGTAGGCCCCCGCGTGAAAGGCACAGTCCTTGACCATTCCGTAGAGGATCCCATCGGTCCGCTCCGAACTGCAAATCGAAAGCGACTCGGGACGCAGCAGCAGCGACACCGCCGTCCCAGGAAGCGGCTGCTCGACGACGGTCGCCACCAGCTCCGCCGTGCTGGCTCGGACTCTGCACAACCTCTCCCGAACCGGACCCACTGCGACTCCCCGCAGCTCCCCGGTCACACCGGTGAACTGGGCGACGAATGGATCGGCGGGGTGCCAGTAGACCTCCTCAGGAGAGGCGCTCTGGCAGATCCTACCCTGGTCGATTACCGCCAGCTGGTCGGCCAGGGCAAACGCCTCCTGCTGGTCATGGGTGATGTAGATCACGGTGGTGCCGCTGTCCCTGGCCAGGGTGGCAATCTCGACGCGGATCTGTTCCCGAAGGTGCGCGTCGAGACTTGAGAGCGGCTCATCGCACAGCAGCAGAGGCATGCCGGCGACCAATGCCCTGGCCAGGGCTACTCTTTGCTGCTGTCCACCCGAGAGCCGGGTAGGGTACTGCTCCGCCAGATGGCCGAGCCCGACGCGCTCCAACATTTCCAGGGCCCGGCGGCGGCGCTCAGAGTGCCCGACGGAAAGGCGCCGGAGGGCGAAGGCGACATTGGCGGCAGCTGTCATGTGGGGCCAGAGGGCATAGTCCTGAAAGACCATCGAGAGCTGACGTTTCTCGGGCGCCAGATGCGAGGTGGGGCCGGCAACCTCGCGGCCACCGATGCTGAGGGTCCCCGAGGTCAGTCTCTCGGTGCCGGCGATGCATCGCAGCAGGGTTGTCTTGCCGGACCCGGACGGGCCTAAGAGCACCAGAAAGGACCCTCTGGAGACCGTCAGGTCGACACCCCTCAACACCTGGTTGCGCTGGTAGTTCTTGGTCAGCCGGCGCGCCTCCACCACGAGCTCAAGGGCTGCCTGAGGTCTCCCCTCCTGGGGTCTCACCTCGTCAGTCCCACCTGACGCCAGCCGCGGGGAGTCAGCCAGCGGTACAGCAGCAGCACCGTGGCGACGACCAGCAGGGCGAAGGCGACCGAGACCACCGACATGGCTGTCCCCGGGCCGTAGAAGTCAAGCCCAAGCGCTCTCGTGATCGCAACCGAAAGGGTGGGGCTGCCCGGCGGGTAGAGAAGCTGGGAAACCGGCAGTTCGAACATGACCCCTGTGAAGGTGAGTATCCACGCCCAAAGGACACTGCGACTGACCACCGGTACGAGCGCATGGCGTATGGATCCCAAGGCCCCGCTGCCATGAACGCGAGCCGCCACGACCGGCGACCGGTCCACCTGTGCCACCGGACCCACCAGCACTCTGGCCGCCGTCGGCAGGGCTCCCGCGAAGTAGGCCATGCCGAGCAGCGCCGTGGTGCCGTAGAGGCGGATTCCGATGGCGTTGAGCTCGGGGAGGTTGTAGACAAAGATGTAGCCCGCGCCAAGCACGATCCCGGGTAGAGCGACCGTCCCCAGCAGCAGCAGATCGACCGCTTTGCTGGCCAAGCCCCCCTGGCTCCTCGTGAGATACATCGCGACGGGCACCGCCACCAAGCCCACCAGGGTCGCCACCACCGCCGCGATCTCGGCGGAATAGGCGAGCGGGGTGAGCAGCGCGCCATCGTGCAGAAGCGCCTGGTAGTAGCCAAGAGTGAGGCCGGCGATGGCGAACCCATGGGTGGCGGGCTTCAAGAGCGAGCCGGCCACCGCCCCCAGGGCAGGCACCCCCAGGGAGAGCAGAAAGTATCCGGCCACCAGGGCGAGCCCCGCGGCCTGGCCAAATGGTCTGAGAGAAACCCTGCTGGGGGCTCGGGTGCGCCCACTCAAGGAGCCGTAGAGCCGACCTCGGAGGGCGCGCGACTGCAAGACCAGAGCGATTCCCACGGCCAGGATGAGCAGCCATCCAACCGCCGCCGCCACCGGAAACTGACTGGGGAAGTTGTCCACTGCCCCGAAGAGGGTGTAGGTCGCCAGTTGGAATTTGCTGGAGGCCGCCAGGGTGTAGGCCACGCCGAAGTCGCTGATCGTCTCCGCGAACACGACGGCCAGGGCCGACCAGATTGCGGGCGCAATCATGGGCAGCAGTACCCGCCAGGCTCCCCACCGTCCGGCACCATGTATGCGGGCAGCATCCTCGAACTCGCCGCCCAGAGCGGACATGGCCAGGGAGGTTGCCAGGTAGGCGAAGGGAACCCCCTTGAGGATGTAGATGAAGACCACCCCAACCGGGCCGAAGAAGAGGGATGACAGCCAGGGCAGGCGCAGGCCCATCTCCCAGAAGGATCCGTGGTTCGCGAGCAGTTGCTCCCAGCCCAGCGCGATCAGATACGACGGGGCCAGGAGCACCGCCCATACCAAAAGCGGCCAGAGCCTGCGACCCCAGAGAGTCGACCGGGAGGTGAACCAGGCTAGGGCAAGACCTACCGCCAGCGAGCCGCAAGCGGCCACGGCGCTGACGCTCATCGAATTGACCAGCCCCGGCAGCGCTCCTCCCCGGATAGCGCCGACGAACCCGGCCCCCGTGAGCCAAGACGTGCCCTGACTGAAGAGCCTGGGGCTCACCGCCACCACCAAAAAGAGTCCGACCGGAAGACCGAGAGTCAGCAGCAGCACGGCCCCCAGCAACAGGCCGGGGGCTGTCGACGACAGCCCCCGGTGAAGTCGGGTCAGCCGCCCGAGAGGTCTGGCTGCAGACATCTGCTCAGGCGACGATGTTGTTAGAGAACCATTCGTCTATGGTCGCCTCGCGCGGCCCCCAAGTGTAGGCATTGAGGATCTGATAGGGGATGGAGCTGAAAGGGGGGACGGCGGCCAGCTGCGGATACCCCTTGACTACTGGCCAGAACAGGGAGTCACCGTGGGGATCGCCAATGAGCCGCTGGTGCTGCCCTGCGGAGGAGAAGACGAAGTCGACGAACTGCTTTGCTTCCGCCTGTTCCTGGGCCGAGGCCCTGCCGTCGATCCCGATTATGGAGGGAAGCAGGGTGACGGGATCGAGGTAGGCGAGCTTGAGGCTCCTGTCCTGAAATGCGGCCCCGATCCCGGCCGAGTTCTGGACCAGGGCCAGCTTGATCTGGCCCTGAATTAGGGCCGCCAGGGTGGGCTTGTTGGTGGGGTAAATCTTGAGCCCGTTGGCCTTGAGCTGCTCGAAGTACGACTCCCCCTTGGTCACGCCTCCCAGGTACTGCATCATGCCCGCCACGAACGGGTAGGTCGGCCCCGACACCGCGGGATTGTTCATCCCGACTGCGTTCTTCCATTGCGGCTCTAGCAACTGCTGCCAAGTGGTGGGGGGCGTGGAGACGACCTGACGGTTGTAGACGACCGCCGGCATCGCGGTGAAGCCGGTGGGCACATAGCTGTGGTCCGCAGGCAAGACCCGCAGAGCTGCGGCCGTCCAAGCCACTGTGGGCTCGAACCCTCGCAATAGGTAGTGCTGCTTGTCCAATGCGGCGAATGCCTCATCGCCATCAACCCAGAGAAGGCCCCACTGAGGGTTGTTGGCCTCGGCCTGAATCTTGGCCAGCAAGGGCCCGGTGGAGTCATCAACAAGCTGCGTTGGGATGCCGGTCCGGGCCTGGAAGGCAGCCACGGTGTTGGCGTCGTAGCCCTCGGCTGCGTAGACGATCAGGGGAACTTTCTTGGCCGAGGCGTGGGCTGCCGCGGTGGTGCCGCAACCCGTGAGGATGAGCGCCAACCCACCCATGGCCAGTGCTGTCGGCCGCCAGCGCGCAGGTCGTTTGAAGTGGTGCGATCTCAGCCCCGTAATTCTCATCCTCGACTCCCTCAACCAGGCGGGCCCCGGAGCCGTCCGGAGCGAACCGGTCCATCGTTGCGGGATGGCTCTTAAGGGGGAGCTATTGAAAAGCTATGGGGCAGTTAAGGAGGGTCGACACAACCGGAGCTGCCGACGGGCCATCCCGCCGCGGAGCTCTGCGCTCGGACCCAGCGGCGCCGCCGATCAACCGCGGCGGGTTCTGCTCAGCGCTCTGGGTCGAGGCGGGCGAAGGCCAGACAGGCGTTGTGCCCCCCGAAGCCGAACGAGTTGTTCAGCACCAGTTTGGGCCAGACCACGCGCGCTCCCGTAGTGACGAAGTCGAGATCGCATTCCGGGTCGGCGGTTTCATAGTTGATGGTCGGTGGCACGGTGCCGTCTGAGATCGCCATCACCGAAAAGACGGACTCGATGGCCCCGGCAGCCCCGAGACTATGTCCGGTCATCGACTTGGTGGAGGAAATCGGGATCTCGTACGCCCGCTGGCCCAGCACCTGCTTGATCGCCATGGTCTCGGCAGCGTCGTTCATGGGAGTCGATGTCCCGTGGGCATTGATGTAGTCGACGTCCTCCGGCAGGGCTCCCGCCTTCTCCAAAGCCCGCTGCATGGCTCGGCGAGCTCCTCTGCCGGTCGGTTCCGGCGCCGTCAGATGGTAGGCGTCGGCGCTGGCACCGTAACCGGCGAGCTCGGCCAGGATGGTGGCCCCTCGCTGTTGGGCGTGCTCGTATTCCTCAAGGATCAGGATGCCACACGCCTCGGCAATGACAAAGCCGTCGCGCCCGGCGTCGAAGGGACGGCTGGCGTGCTCCGGATCGTCGTTGCGCTGGGACAAGGCCCGCATGGAGCTGAAGGCACCGACGGCCAAAGGGGTGATGGAAGCCTCCGTGCCGCCGCAGATGCAGGCGACGGCGTCCCCCCGGCGGATAATCTCCCCCGCCTCCCCAATGGCGTGACCCCCACTGGCGCAGGCCGAAACGAGCGCGAAGTTGGGACCGCTGGCCCCGAAGCGCATGGCTATCTCTCCCGCGGCGATGTCCGCCAGAATCATCGGCACGGTGAATGGGCTGAGCCTCCTCGGCCCCTTGTCCGCCAGGGTATAGGCAGCCTCCTCGGTAACCTTGAGCCCGCCGATCCCAGATCCCACAATCACGCCGACCAGATCACGGTTGGCGTCATCGATGCTCAGACCCGACTGGGTCAGCGCCTCGGATGTCGCCGCCAGAGCGAACTGGGTAAAGCGGGCCGTGCGGCTTATCTGCTTGCGTTCAATGAAGTCGCCAGGGTCGAAGTCCAGGACCTCGCCCGCCATCTGGGACGCGAAAGGAGCCGGGTCGAAGCACTGAATCCGGGCAATGCCATTCTTGGCGGCACACAGCCCAGCCCAGGTGGCGTCGACCCCAATCCCCAGCGGCGTGACCGCCCCGAGGCCCGTCACCACGACTCGCCGCGAGGCACCTTGAGCGGCGGTCACCGGCAGCCCTCTGCCCGCTCTGAGCCGAGCGAAGGCCAGCCCATCCATACCCTCATTGGCGCCCCGCCGGGTCGTCGACCGAGACGGCGGTGTCGCCCCAGCGCAGAAGTATCCCGCCCCAGGTCAGTCCGGCCCCAAAGGCGATGAGGCCCACCAGATCGCCTGGGGTGCAGGCACCTTCCAGGGCACCCTCGGCAAGAGCCAGGGGAATTGACGCCGAAGAGGTGTTGCCGGTCCGGTCCAGATTTGTCAAAAAGCGCTCGATGGGAAAGTTGAGGCGTCCCGCAGCAGTCGCCAGGATGCGGGAATTGGCCTGGTGGGGAACCACCAGCGAGATCTGGTCGACCTCGACGCCGGCTGATTGAGCGAGCCTTACTACCAGCTGTTCCAGAATCTTGGTGCTGAACCTGAAGACCTCTCGGCCGTTCATCGTGATCACCCGCCCCAGGGACCTGGGAGCAGCTGTGTAGGCCGGCAGAGCAACTTCCGCACCCGCCGTCTGCGAGAACGGTTGCGTCCCCAGAGCCGCCGCCCCCGATCCGTCGGCACCCAGGTCGATGGCCAGCACCTGACTGCCCGCCGCCTCCGGACCCCCGACCAGAAACGCGCCCGCGCCGTCCCCAAACAGGACCGCGGTGGAGCGGTCGGACCAGTCCACCAGACGGGAGAAGATCTCGGCGGAGACGACCAGCACGCGCTGGCTGAGGCCTGTCTGGATCAATGACTGGGCCAGCGCGAGGCCGTAGACAGCCCCCGAGCAGGCGGCCTGGACATCGAACGCAGGGCCATGGGGCAAACCCAGCTCAGCCTGAAGCCGGCACGCCAGGGAGGGAAAGGTCTCGTCGGGTGAGCTGCTCGAGCAGATGACTGTGTCGACGGCCTGGGGGCCAATCCCAGCCGCGGCGAGGGCCGCCGCGGCCGCCCTCGCCGCGAGACCCACCAGGGTCTCACCGGGAAGTGCCAAGCGACGCTCCCTGATCCCAGTTCGGCTCGAGATCCACTCGTCGGAGGTCTCGAGAAAGCCCTCCAGATCAGAGTTGGTTACCCGGGTCTGGGGCAGCGCGGTCCCCAGAGCCATGATGCGACAGCCCAGCTCCGGAGAGGGTGCCTGCCAAACCGATCCCATGGGGTCTGCAAGGTTCAATCTTCGGTCAAGGTTACGCACTCGGCCGGATTGGGGCTCGCTCGTAACCTTTCCCGCGGCCAGGGACTATGTGAGCGTGAGACCTATGGCCAGCGTGGGCCGACGGGCCGGCCCGGCCACCGAGACGGACACTCGTGAGGGAGAACGCTGATGTCGATTAGTCCCGCGTACATTCGCTCCAAATCACTTGGGGACACTTCCAGCTTTGTCTGCTCGGCCTGCAAGGCCACCTACCCGGCCGCCCAGGTGGCCGGCAGTCTCTACGTCTGTCCCGGATGCTCCCACCATGCCCGGATCGGCGCCCACGAGCGGATCAGGCAGTTGGCTGACAAGGGCACCTTCCAAGAGTGGGACGGGACCCTGGCCGGGACCGACCGCCTGGGATTCTTCGACACCCGCGCCTACACCGAGAGGCTAGATGAGGCGAGGGCCCGCCAGCAATTGCCCGACGCCCTGCTGACCGGATCCGCCTTGATCGAGGGGCACCCGGTCGGGCTCGCGGCCTTCGACTTCGGATTCCTGGGGGGCAGCCTCTCGACCGCGGTGGGAGAGCGCCTGGCCCGTGCGATCGAGCACAGCTCGGCTCAGCAGCTTCCCTTCGTCTGCGTCACATCGTCGGGTGGCGCCAGGATGCAGGAGGGCGTCTTCTCCCTGATGCAGATGGCCAAGAGCGTGTCCGCCCTCCACCAGCTTGCGGAGGCGCACCTCCCCTTCATCTCCATCCTGGTCGACCCGACCATGGGTGGGAGCATCGCTAGCTTCGCCGCGCTGGGCGATGTGATCCTGGCCGAGCCCAAGGCGATGATCGGGTTCACCGGGGCCCGCGTGATCACCCAGGCGACCTACGAGCAGCTGCCGGCGGGCTTCCAGACCTCTGAGTTCCACCATGCCCGCGGCCTGATCGATCGGGTGGTGGACCGCCGGGAGTTGAAGGCGGAACTCGGCAGGCTATTGGCGGTGCTGGCTGCCCCGCCCCGGGAGAGCGACCGGGCCCTGGCATGACGCCAACGGATCCTGGGGTCCGGGCGGACGAGGAGGTTGCGGCAGCCGCCTGGGCTCATGTGGAGGTCTCTCGGCACCCCGACCGCCCCTACGCACTCGACCTGATCCAGCGATGCCTGGATGACTTCATCGAGCTGCACGGAGACCGGCAGGGTGGAGACGACGGGGCCATGGTGATCGGGCTGGCTCGTCTGGAGGGCCAGCGCCTGGCGGTGGTGGCCAACCAGAAGGGGCGAACTCTTGAGGAGCGCGGTCGGCGCAACTTTGGGATGGCCCATCCGGAGGGCTACCGCAAGGCCCAGCGGCTCTTCACGCTGGCCGGGAGACTCAAGCTGCCGGTGGTGAGCTTCATCGACACCCCGGGGGCGTACCCCGGGGTCGCGGCAGAGGAACGGGGGCAGGCATGGGCGATCGCCCAGACGTTGGAGGCTCAGCTGGCCCTGCCCACCCCCTACCTGGCAGTGGTCATCGGTGAAGGGGGAAGTGGCGGAGCGCTGGCCACCCTGCTGGCGGATTCAGTCATGGTCTTGGAGCATGCCTTCCTCTCGGTGGCGTCGCCGGAGGCGGCGGCCGCGATCCTCTTCCGCGACGCGGGCCAGAAGCAGCATGCGGCGGCGGCTCTGCGCTTGGAGGCGAGCAATCTGCTGGAATGGGGCATTGCGGACGAGATCGTCCCCGAGCCCGCCGGCGGCGCTCACACCGACTGGGACGCCACCGCCGCAATCCTGCGGCCCCGCCTGGTCGCACGAGTCAAGCAGCTGACGGACCGAGGCTTCGACCCCGCGCGTCGGCGCGCTCGCTACCGCCAGCTCGATGGCCTCTTCGATGCCTGAGCCAGCCGTGGCGACCATGGCCGGCCGCACCTGCCTTGGGCGCTGCTCCACCTCGCCGCCACCGGGGCGCCGCCTGTCGAGACGGCTGCGATCGTGGCGCGGGCAGCGGCGATCGTCAGTCCGGGTGCGGGGGCGGTCTGGACCGCTTCCTGTGGAATTTCAACCCCGGGGGGAGCGGAACAAGGGCCGCTTTCGAGGGCGGAGCGGACTACTGTTCCAGCCCATCCAACTCCGGGCCATGAGAGGCCGCATCCCGCGGTGATTTGACGCATTTTGGGCCGCCGACAGCGCCGGCCCACACCCATTACTTCGCTTGGTACCGATGACGTGACCGACACCGAGGAAATGGGTGGGAGGGGAGGATTGCCTCCCGGTGCCTTGTCTGGCGTGGTGGGTTTCACCGTCAGTTAATCGAATTCTTTCAGTCAAAGCGAGTCTCGGCCCATCGCCCCGGGGGAGTCGGATTGGGGTGGTACGATGCTTCGCTACCAGTAATGTTGATCAGGTTCTGAACATGAATCGCGCGGAGCCGAATCCGGACAATGCTTTGACTGGGCGGGCCCAGTCTGGCAACCAATTCAGCAATGCCTCGGCAATACCGACCGTCTCTGTGGGACCTCGCCGCTGCTCCTCCCTGGGATTTCTTCACAAGCGGCGGCGCGGTTGGACAATTGGGCTGGCTGCGTTGGGTTTGTGCCTGGCCGGCTGCGGAACCGGGGGCCCGACTGCACTTAGCAAACTGCCCAGTAGCACCAGGCAGCTCACCCCACTGCTGGGCGGGGTTGGAAACCTTGTGCAGGGTTCCGTGATCCACCTCTCTACTGCCGACTACACAATCGCGGCAACGTGTGTCGGCCAGGGGCCGGTGGAGGTTGATCTCGTGGGCCCGTTGCCAATGTCAGGGAGATCTGGACTTACGGTGCAATGCGCATCCGCTCCGGGTGCGAATTGGAGCGAGATCGACACCTTGTCGGGCCCGGGAGTTCCCGGTCGGTTCGCAGTTTCCGTGTCCGCTCCACCCGGGACCAAGTGGATGGGCGCAGTCTATTCCGGGTCAGCGCTGCCAGGAGATAGGGTAGCTGGGCATTGAACTGACCCGCCCGATGAGCGACCTGTTCACCGGGTGCTCCTCGCGATCAACGATGGCCAGAGTGGTCGCATTGAGGCGGGTGGGTGGAGCATCGTCTGGGCAATCTCCATGAAGACCGGTGGCCCCACCGTTCCGAGACGCGGTCGCTGGCACAGGCGCCGTTCTTCAATTAGCTTCGCG
>JAJYWM010000321.1 GCA_021791455.1 bacterium
GCAGGGTCGGGTCGGCTCCAATCGATGTCAAAAAAGGGCGCCACCGGACTGCGCCTGCCGCGGGTCAGCACGTCTGTGAACCAGCGGTTCGCACCTGGGAGGGCGGCCATGTGGTTGGGGACCAGATCGAACACAATGCCAAGGCCCTGGGCGCTCAAGGCACGCTGGAGGCTGCCGAGCGCACCCACTCCACCCAGCGAGTCGTCGACAGCCTCAGGATCCACCACGTCATAGCCGTGGGCGCTGCCGGGAGCGGCCTCTAAGATCGGTGACAGGTACGCATGGCTGATGCCCAGCCGGGCCAGGTATGGAACCAGTGAGGTCACTCGAGCAAGGTCCACTCCATTGCGAAGTTGCAGCCGATACGTGGCCCTGGGGTGGGCAGCGCTGTCTGGGGGGGATGTTCTGGGGCCGGAGGCGAGGTCCACCTCCTCCACCGTAGGTGCCTTGGGAGTGGGTCGCGTCGGGCTCTCGGTGTCGCCGGGTGGTGCCGGTGAGGTCGGAAAGGCGTCCGCCTGGGGCCCTGGCAACTCCATCATCTCCTCGATCCTGAGATCAACAGTGGCCTCCTTAGGCGTGGGCTGCTTGGTGGCAAGAGGAACCGCCCCATGCCCCTTGACAATAACCGTCCAGGCCCGGATGCTCTCCTGCCCGTTTGCGGCCGGCCCCTGTGCAGCCGCGGGTAGCGGGAGTGGGAGTGGGGCAGTGGTCCCCATGGGGACCCCGCCGGCGGGGTTTGCCGCACGGGCTGCTGCTCGAGCCGCCAGTCGGCCGTGTCGAGTCCGTCCGGGCTGCCGCCATCCCGCCAGACGTCGTCTGCTCGCCCGGCGCAACTTGGAAGACCCGTCCTTGAAGAAGGCCTTCATGGGGCGTCCAGCGCGGGCAACAGACCCCGCTCACCGCTCGGCCACAGTAGGCGCGGCGGGCTGTCCGGTATCGCCTCCAAGCCAGTCCATGAAACGCCAGCGCTGCGGCTGCGTTACTTGCCCCGACCGAGGGTGCCGCGGTCGCGAGGGTTTGGGCACCAGACAGGAGGGACAACTGATGTGCGCGAGCTGTGGATGCCCGGAACTGTACCAGCGCCATGAGGAGGGTGACATCACGATCGACGACCTGACCGCGGCCGGTGCCGCACATGGCCTCAGTATTGAGCAGGTCGCCGAGAACATCGTCAAGGCGGTGGCCCGGGAGAACGACCCTACCCAGGCCTGAATCAAGGCTCGAACAGACCGAAGGCGGGAGGGCGGGCCACGGTCCGCCCTCCCCTTTGGCACTGGACTCAAGAGGTGCTGATGTCCGGCACAGGTTGCCTGTCGGCCACCTGGTGCGCCTCATGCAGATCCGACCAAGCCGGTCGCGGCTGCCCGGGGCCGGGAGAAGCGCCGCTTGACTCGCCGCAGTCGGGGTACCGCCCACTCGTCGTGCTCTGAGACCAGATCCGGGAAGCGTTCCTTGCGCTGGGGGATGAGCTCGTCCAGGATTGCCGACTGCCAGTCGAGGAGAGCGGCGTGGAGGGCATATGAGGTGCGCGCGCACCAAACGCCCTCGGGGGCCGCGCCGCCGGTGGCTGCGACCAAGGCGGCCACGACACGGTGGCAGGCCGCCTGTCGCCCTATGTATCCGCCCTTGAGGTGCCGCTCCTCAAGCTGGTTCAGGCACTCATCTATGGCGACCAACCTGGCTCGTGGGGATAGAAGATGGCCCGGCTTGCGCCCTGGCTCCGGGGCTGGGTGAGACCAAGCTCCATCGGCCCTCCAGCTCACCTTAATGCTCATACGAACCTCCTAGATGTCGTCTCTGTCATCGGTCAGCGCTCCTTTGGCCCGATGCCGAGGGTGGAAAGCCCGCGCCCGGGCTGGCTGTTCTGTCTGGGATGGCAAAACGCGGGAGCGCCGGCGGGGTTTCACTTGCGCGCTCGTCCGCGGTCCCCGCGGTTGTTTAGCTATGCGAACTGTTCACCACACAAGATGTTGGTGTAACTGCCAATTTCACCATCTAAACATCAACGCCTAACACTATTCATGACGCACATTAGCCGCCATGCGAACAGTCCTACACTCTATCTATTAGCCTTAAAAACATGGGGGTTTTGATTGTACCTCCTGGTTGTACGCAAGCGGTCTGATGTGGTACGGTGGCTGACGCAACGCGGTGTGTCGCCAGGATGCATTGCGGTTCGAGGGAGGTCGGTGATGAACTACAGCAGCAAGACAACGGCAAACGTCAAGTTACGCGTGGTGGCAATGACTCAGAGCCAACGGGCAGCGGGGGCGGCGGCTCTAGGGGTTGACGCCGAACAGCTCTACCGCAACCACTACCAGGCGGTCCTGCGATATGTGCGCTCGCGCGTGGCCACCCAGGACATTGCAGAGGATCTGGTTGCGGACGTGTTCTGCCGGGCGGTGGGACATGCCACGGCCTACCAGGCGCTCCACGATACGCCCCTTCCGTGGCTTTACCGGATAGCTGCGCACCGCATTGCCGACCACTACCGGCGGCGGCGCCCGACCTGTTCTCTGGAGGCCGCCTCTGACCTTAGGTCACTTGCTCCGGATCCCCTCGAAGCGGTTGTACTGAAGTCCGAACTGGGGTCCGTGTGGGAGGCTTCGCGAAGTTTGCCTCCGACTCAGAGGAGGGCCCTCTGGCTGCGCTATGGAAGGCAGTTGGAGCTGCGCGAGATCTCCCTGCTGATGGGGAAGTCGGTGGAGGCGGTGAAGCTGCTCATCCATCGTGCCCTGAAGCGTATTCGCCACCTGCTGGGTCTGGGGGGCGTGGCCGCTCCGCCGGCTCCTCGACCGGCCGGGGCCAGGTCCGCGGGCACGCC
>JAJYWM010000081.1 GCA_021791455.1 bacterium
CTGGAGCTCGTGCCCGGGGCTCCGCGGCTCACCAAGGTCCAGGCCCGTCCCCACTGGTGGCAGCCGACCCTGGACTGGTGGAAGCCGGCTCCCGGCTATGCCCGCAAGCTGCGGACCTTCTCTGACAACCCCGTCCCCGTCCAGGACATGCAGGCCTGGTCGGAGAACCCGGTGCGTCAGCGGCCGGCGCGGATCGGTGGCAGTCAGGTGACCGCCTGGCCGCCTCAGCAGATCAGCTGGCCGACCTTCGGCCCCGGAGGTACATGATGGCGGACACAGCGCCTGCCGCGGCGCCTCGAGGAGGCGCGGGCGGCTTCTGGCAGCGCAAGGAGGCCGGCCTCCCCATCTGGGCCTGGGTGGCCATCGTGGGTGGCGGAGCGGTGATCTTCATCTACATCAGGATGAAGAGCTCCAGCACCTCCAGCACGTCAACCACCGCTCCCACGACCACGACGGGCGCCACGACTCCCTCTAGCACCGGCCCGGGAGGGTTCGGCTATGGCGGGTATGGAGGCGCCGGCACGTCCCCCTCCGGAGGCACGGGCACGACTCCATCCGGAGTGAACCCCGGAGGGCCGGAAGCGCCCGCGGCTCCGCCCACTCCGGCGCAGCCCGTGGCGGCCCAGCCCACTCCGGCCAGTCCGGGCAATCCCTCCCTTCCCTTCCAGGTGCAGTCCGGCTCCGGATGGTGGGCCGGCGGATCCAACTGGGCCACCGACACGCCCCAGCAGCAGCAGGCGGCCATCTCGGCAGCCCAGGCGGCCGGACCGATCACGGACGCCACCGGGAATGAGTACGAGTGGATCGACCCCCAGGAGTACCAGTCGATCCAGGGCTCAGGGGTGCAGGTCTACTATGAGGTGCTGCCCGGAGTGTTCATCCCGGTGCCCTCCAACATGGCCAGCCTCGCCCCTGGCACTCCTCTTTACATGCAGGTCCCCTCCGGGACGGCGGGCAACCCGTCGGCTCCAACGGCGGCGAGCAGCCCTCCGGTGATCCCGGCCTACCCACTCAGCTCCTCGTCTCCTCAGCCGGTCAACGGGGCCCCGGTGTACAACGGAGCGGCATCGTGAGCGCCTCCTACCCCTACCGGGTCTTCCCCAGCCTCCCGCAGCAGCGGATGGCAGCCGAGAACAATCCCATGCTGAGGGGGGCATCTCCGAGCCTGAGCCTCAGGCAGCCGAGGGGGCAGCGGATCCCGGCGGCGCAGCTGGTCATGGAGGAGGAGATGCGCCAGGCCCAGGGCAAGACCCGGAAGAGGCGCTAGCGTGGCCCCGCGGCAGGGCGCGGCTCTCACCGCCGGGACCATCGGGATCACGATCCTCTCGATGGGGGACGCCTTCAACGCCTACTCCGGGCTCCTGCCCTCGATGTTCACCATCTCCTCGGACTTCTTCCACCAGCAGGGATCTCATGCCGGCAACGTGAAGAGGATCCGCCAGGGGGAGGTGATCGCCACCGTGGCCAGCCTGGGGATCGGCTTCGGGGCTTCTCTGGCGGCCGGGTCGGCTCTCCCCTTCTGGGGGACGGCCATCGCCTGCACGGCCCTCCTGATCTCCTACGAGTACGCCATCCGGCCTCTGAGGTTTCCTGATGCTCACCGGGGCAGGCCAGGGAACGATCGTCGGAGGGACCGGCGGGGGCGGGTCAGCGGCGGCCACCGCGGCGGACACCACTCCCCTCCTCTTCGCCACCGCCCTGCTCACGGCCATGGGCTGGCCGACCACGCAGAGCAACATCGCGGCCATGGTGTCCTGGGAGCAGGCCGAGGGTGGCAACTGGGAAAACCCGGACGCCTATAACCCGCTCGACACCACCATGCCCGAGCCGGGAGCGGTGTCGACCAACGGTCCGGGCGTCAAGAAGTACACCAGCTGGGCCCAGGGACTCCAGGCCACGGTGGCCACCTTGAAGCTCAGCTACTATCCGGCCATCCGGGCCGCCTTCGCCGGTGGCAACGCCTCACAGACGCTGGTGCCCACGGCAAGCGGAGAGCTGCGCACTTGGGGCACCAACCCGGCGGCCATCCAGGCCGGGATCACCAGCGGCAGCTGGCAGAAGTACGCCACCCGGACCGGGGGGAGCGGGATCGGTGGGCCTGGCCTCAGCACCGGGTCCGGATCGAGCAGCAGCTCCGCCTCCGGCTGTGCCTTTGGGGTCGGCCCTTTCTGCATCTTCTCCGAGGCCGGGCTCTACCGCTTCTACGGCGCCCTGCTGATCATCGGCGGGGGGCTGGTGCTTACCGTCGGGCTCGGGCTGGTGGTGGTAGGCGCCCTGGCCGAGACCAAGCTCGGCAGGGCCACCTCCAAGACCTTCGGCTCGGCCGGCCTCGGGGCGGTGGTCGGAGCAGCGGCCGCCCCCGGCAGGGCCGTCTCCGGGCAGCGTCAGGCGAGCAGGCAGCGCCAGGCCCAGGCCAGTGAGGCGCAGGCCCGCCAGGCCCGCCAGGCGGCTCAGGAGAGCCACCAAGCCGCGCTGCGCCGGGCTCAGCTCAGGGCAGCCCGGGCCAGGGCCCGCCGGCAGGAGGAAGGGGTCCGCACCCAGCGGGCGATCACCCAGGGAAGGCAGGACTCCGCCACCATCTCTGACTACGAGCGGACCGAGGGCGCCCGTCGCCGGCGGGAGGCCGTAGAATCGAGAAGGGCCGGCAGATCCCTGGCCGCTCAGAACCGGCGGCGGATCCAGCAGCGCCAGAAGTTCGAGGACGTGTTCGGAGAGGCCTCATGAGCAAGGATGGCAAGGGAGGGGCCCAGGGCCCGTCCATAGACCTCGGCTTCCAGATGGACCTGGCGGCCACTCTAAAGGCCGGCTTCGACGGCCTC
>JAJYWM010000112.1 GCA_021791455.1 bacterium
TGGCCTCGCCGTGAGTCTCACCTACAGCGACGGGGCTCTGGTGCAGGGGGCGACCCGGGGCGACGGGGAGACAGGAGAGGAGATCTCCGCCAACGTCCGGGAGGTGGAGGGCATCCCAGAGCGGCTTCCCACCTCCGGGCAGGCGCTCAAGGGCGGCTTTGAGATCCGGGGCGAGGTCTACATGCGCAAGGAGGTCCTTGAGGAGCTGAATCGGCAACGGCAGGCGAGCGGGTTGGACCTCTACGCCAACTGCCGCAACGCCGCCGCGGGGAGCCTGCGGCAGCTCGACCCGTCGGTGACCCGAGCCAGGCACCTGAGCGCCTTCTTCTACGCCTGTGACCCCTTTCCCCCCGGCGTCTCGACCCAGATGGAGCTTCTAGGTTGGCTCGAGGCGATGGCTCTGCCGGTGAACCAGGAGCGTAGGCTCCTGCGAGCCGGCGAGGGCGTAGAAGAACTGCTTCAAGAGTGGCAGGGCAAGCGCCATACGCTGCCGTACGAGATCGACGGGGTTGTGCTCAAGGTCGACCAGGTGCGCTGGCGGGAGGAGCTCGGCGCCGACAGCAGGGCGCCCAGGTGGGCCATAGCGTTCAAGTTCCCCCCGGAGGAGCGGCAGACGACCGTGCTGGAGATCCAGGTGAGCGTCGGAAGGACCGGAGCCGTGACCCCCTTGGCGGTCCTCGCGCCGGTTCTGGTCGCGGGGTCGGTCGTGAGCCACGTCACCCTTCATAACGAGGATCAGGTACGCGCGAAGGATGTCAGGGTCGGCGACCTGGTCGTCATCCGCAAGGCCGGGGACGTGATCCCTGAATTGGTGAGGGTTGTGCTGGCGGAGCGCCCACCAGATGCGGAGCCGTTCCAGATGCCTTCCGCCTGTCCCTCCTGCGGGGCGGAGCTGGTGCGGGAGCAGGGTGAGTCCGTGACCAGGTGTGTGAATCCCCTCTGCCCGGCGCAGGTCCAGCGACGCCTGGAGCATATGGTGAGCCGCTCCGCCCTGGACATCGACCGCTGCGGCCCCGCTATTTTGGCGGAGCTTGTCAGCCGCGGGCTGCTGAAGAGTCCGGCCGACCTCTTCTCCCTGTCCGAGGCTGACCTTCGCCAGTTGCCGAGGATGGGTGAGCGGTCGTCGCAGCAGCTGGTGGCTGCCATCCGCGCCCGCCGGGCGCCCACGCTGGCGCGATTCCTGTACGCCCTCGGGATCCTCCATGTGGGTGAGCGAACCGCCGAACTGCTGGCAGCGCACTTCGGGACCCTGGAGAGGATCCTGGAGGCCTCTCCGGAGGAGATGTCGGAGGTGGTCGGCATCGGCCCGGTGCTGGCCCAATCCGTGCATCGCTTCCTGCACGCCGCGGGCGGGCGGACGCTCATCTCCCAGCTGCTCTTGGCCGGTGTCAAGCCGCTTGGCGCGGTCCGGACGGAGGGCCCGTGGCTCGGGCTCACGATAGTCCTGACGGGGACCCTGAGCCGCCTCAGCCGCCAGCAGGCCGAGGCCGAGGTAAAGCGCCTGGGCGGCGTCGCCTCCAGCAGCGTCTCCCGCAAAACCACGGCCCTGGTCGCCGGTGAGGCAGCCGGTGCCAAGCTGGAGCGCGCGGAGCGGCTCAACGTACCGGTGCTCTCGGAGGCGCAGTTCCTGACCTGGCTGGCCGAACCTCAGCGCAGCCTGGCGGAGATCCTGGGTCCCGGGGGGGCACAGAGCACCGAGTCGGCGGGGGGGAAGGTCACAGGAGCGCCGACTCCTCAAGGGCCGTGAGCGCCTCCCGCAACCGGTCGATCCTCGCCGTCGGCCGATCGGATTCCTCCATTGCCGCTGCCAGCGCCCGCCTGGCGGCGGCGACCGCATCCTGAAGGGCAAGCGACGCGGCTGCCCTCCCCATGAGCGCGGACAGGGCGTGGGGCTCCACATCGCGGTCCGCCGCCAGCCCGCGGGCCAGTGCCCCCCAACGGTCCCTTGCCTCCTCCAGATCCTTGGCCGCTGCCTCGACCTTGCCCTGGGCCTTGTTGCTGGCCCGCCGAGCGCCGGAGATGGCCCTGGTGCGGGTGACGGTGTTGGCCCCCAACCGTCCCGGGGTGTCGAGCAGGATGCGGGCGTCGCTGGCGGCGACGAAGGCCAGAACGGCTGCCTCCATCGCCGCCAGGACTGGGTCGGCGTCGTCCGGGCCCGGTTGCGACGACTCTGGATCACTCATCCCTCTTCTTATAATCTCTGATCAGTGGGAGTTGAGAGCACGGGGCCCGGGGAGCGGCAGGGACCAGGGGGCCACGAGGTTGCCAGGTTGAGTCGGCTGGCCAGGCTGGGGCTGACTGGCGATGAGCTGGCCGAGTTGGAGGCCCAACTCAAGGACATAATCGAGGCCGTGGGCAAGCTGTCTCAGGCGGACATCAGCCAGGTGGACCCCACGACCCAGGTCGGCGGACTCAGCAACGCGATGCGGGACGACGTGGTCGTGCCCGGGCTCAGCGCCGAGCAGGCGCTCGCCAACGCGCCCACCACCGAGGCCGGGCTCCTGCGGGTGCCGGCCATCCAGTGAGCCTGCTCGAAGAGCCGATCGCGGAGCTGGGCCGCAGGCTGCGCCGACGGGAGGTCTCGGCCGTGGAGCTGGCTCAGGCGGCCCTGGGCGCCATCCACGCGGACGATGAGCGGCTGGGTGCCTTTCTCAGGACCACAGAGGAGTCGGCGCTGGCGCAGGCCGAGGCTGCCGACCGTCGGCTCCGGGAGGAGCCTGACGGAGGCGGACCCCTGTTGGGGATCCCGGTCGCCTACAAGGACGTGCTCTGCACCAAGGGGGTGGAGACCACCGCGGCCA
>JAJYWM010000004.1 GCA_021791455.1 bacterium
GCCAGCAGGCCCAGCGGAAACTCCCGGTCGGCTGGCTCTGAACGTTCTGCCTCAGATCGAGGGGACGACCCGGCCGACCCTTGCACGGGCTGGCCCGCTTCAACAGAACCTGGCCCCGGAGTGGGTGGGGGTGGCGTCGTCAGGTCCCCGCGAGGCCCGGCGGGATCCCAGACGCCTCCAAAGATTCGCTGAAGCAGGGCGTCGAGGGTCACCAGCTCGGCCGGGTCGGACGCCAACGTCGCTCGACCCAGCAGAGTCAGGTCGTCGAGGGAGTGCGGGCGCGCGAGGGAGATCGCCAGCGCAAAGCGCCCCAGCGTCTCGGGGGTCACCGGCAGCCCCCCGCGGCGCAACTCGTCGCCCAGACGGGCCACGACCTCCGCCAGGCTCACCCTGGAGAGCAGGATCAGGTCCTGGCGGTTGCCGTCTCCCCTCAGCCTTCCACCACCCAACTGAGCCCACGCTCGCAGGCCGACTCAAGGTCCTCCGAATACTTGAGAACCGACCCCAGAGTCCTTGCCGCCGCGTCCTGGTCCAAGCGCTCGAGCCCGAGGACCTGCAGTGCTCCGAGCCAGTCGATCGCCTCGGCGACCCCGGGTGGCTTCTGCACCCGCAGAGAGCGCAGGCGCTCGACGGCCGCGGCCACCTGCTGGGCCAGGTTCTCGCTTGCCTGCGGCACCCGTTTCAAGATGATGGCCACGGTGCGGGCCTGGCCCGGATAGTCGATCCAGTGATAGAGGCACCGGCGCTTGAGAGCGTCATGAAGATCACGGGTGCGGTTGGATGTCAGGATCACCACCGGCGCCACCGTGGCTTTCACGGTGCCCAGCTCGGGTATCGACACGCTGGACTCACCGAGCAACTCCAGCAGGAAGGCTTCGAATTCGTCGTCGGCACGGTCGACCTCGTCGATCAGGAGGACGGCCGGCCCCGGGCCGGGGTGCTCCAGTGCCTCCAGCAGGGGTCGAGCGATCAGGTACCGGCGCTGAAACAGGTCCGCCTCCGCCAGATCCCGACTCTGACTCTCAGCCACCCTTATGGCCAGGAGCTGGCGGGGATAGTTCCACTCGTAAAGCGCCTCTGCCGCATCCACCCCCTCGTGGCACTGGAGCCTCAGAAACGGCGCCTGCAGCACCTGTGCCAGCGCCTTGGCCGCTTCCGTCTTGCCCACTCCAGGCTCCCCCTCCAAGAGCAGGGGCTGCGGCATCCTCACCGCCAGAAAGAGGGCGGTGGCCAGCCCCGGGCCGGCCAGGTAGCCGACCTCCTCAAGGCGCTCGGCCATGGTCTCGACATCCGGGATCACGGTGCTCGCCAAGGAAGTCAGGTCACGCAGGATCGGCTGCGGGTGGATTCGCCGAAAAAGCCTTGAGGCACCCCGGCCCGCAGAAGTAATAGGTGTGTCCCAGGTGGTCTAGCTGCAGTGAGGTGGCGACGGCGGCCACCTCCATGCCGCAGATCGGGTCGATCGCCAGCGCCGGGCTTACGACTTGCGCCTCTCCTTGGCCGCGGGGCCTGAGCGAGATGATCTCCGCCAGGATCGCCACCGCCACCTCATGGGGACCTCGGGCGCGAATGTCCAATCCCGCTGGCGTGTGCACCTGCGCTGCCAGCTGCGGTGACACTCTGAGGGACGCCACCACCTCCTGCCCCCGTCTGCGGCTGGCCACCAGCGCCACGTAGGGGACACCATGCGTAAGCGCGGCCTCCAGAATCTCCTCCTCGCCTTGCCCGTGACTGGCGACCACCAACGCGTCGGCTTCGGCGATGCGCGCCGGGTCCGCCCCCATCATCTGGTATTCGAGGCTCCTGCCGACCGCCAGCAGGGCCATCGCGATGGGGCTGGTCCCGTGCACCGCCACGATCGGCGTCGGCAAGACAGGCTCTAGAAAAATCTCCAAGGTCCCCCCAGACGAACAGGAGTTGATCACATTGACCCGTCCCTGGCGGTCGTCGCCGGGCTCGGGGCTGACGCGCAGCAGGGTCGCGGTCGCGCTCTCCAGGGCCAGCAGGCCGTGCGTGCGCAGATGGGATTCCACGCAGCTCCCTCCAACGAACCCCTCAATCGTGCCATCGGCGAGCATGAGCGCTTGGTCGCCGGGCTTGGCCGACGTGGGCCGCTCCGCCGCGACCACGATGGCGCGAACGAATGGAATCCTGTCCCCGCGGAGCTCGGCTTCTCGGCCCAGCAGGGCCCCTGCGGTCACGAGGCCACGATATCCGTCCGTTGCGGCCTCCCTCGCATCGCCAACCAGACCTGAGCGGGCGTCAACGGCATGTCCGCGTGCCTGACCCCGAACGGCTCCAGAGCGTCGATCACGGCGTTGACCACGGCCGGGGGCGAGCCCACCGTCGCGGACTCCCCCACTCCCTTGAGCCCGAGCGGGTGGTGCGGCGAAGGGGTGACGGTCTCACCGAGCTCCCAGCTCGGGCACTCCATCGAAGTGGGCAACAGGTAGTCCATGAAGGACGAGCCCATGCAGACGCCACTCTCGTCGAAGGCGATGACCTCCATGAGAGCCATGCCCACGCCGTCCGCGAGGCCGCCGTGCACCTGTCCCTCCACGATCATGGGGTTGACCCGCGGGCCACAGTCATCGACCGCGATGAAGCGCTCCACCGTAACCTTGCCGGTGCCCGGGTCCAGGTCCACCACGCAGATGTAGGCTCCGTAGGGATACGTCAGGTTCGGCGGGTCGTACACCACGGACGCATCCAGGTGACCCTCCACTCCGTCGGGCAGTTCCAGGGTCCCGTGGGCCAGCATCGCTATCTCTTGAATGGTCTTTCCCTTGCCGGGAT
>JAJYWM010000158.1 GCA_021791455.1 bacterium
ACGTGTTACTCACCCGTCCGCCACTAGGCCTTGCGGCCTCGTTCGACTTGCATGTGTCAGGCACGCCGCCAGCGTTAATCCTGAGCCAGGATCAAACTCTCCGTCGTTACCAACCCGGCCGAAGCCGAGTAGGTGGCAAAGAATTTGTTTGGGCCCCTTCCCAAGGGGCATGTGGATACAGAATCGTCTCCACTCTTCAATTGTCAAGGTGCGGGCTCCTCCCCCAAGAGAGGGGAAACAGCGGCGCCCAGCCCCGGGCTTGGCGCGGACTGTGAAGTATAGACCAGCCCCCTCTCCAGGTCAAGGTTGATCTCAGTTTGCTCTCGACCCCGATTTGGGACCCGGCCCGGGGCGTGGCCCCCAGATCAGCGTGTCCGGGGTCCACGGGCTTCAAGCCGAGCCCAGGGCGCCAGGCACAGCTGGGACCCCTGCCACGGCCCAACTGGGCAAGAGGAGCCCGGGTGCAGGGGGCCACACCACGGGCTGGGTTCGGGCCTACGCCCGTCGGACCCGAAGTCATGCCTGGTGCGCCGTGATGTCCCCAAAGGAGATCCCCGCAACCACGCGCACAGCCGCCTGAGCGGGCTGCGCGGGGCCCCGTCTCGGGCGCCCCCTTGATGACCTGGCCCGCTCGGGTCTGCAGATCCGACCAGGTGGCCACTCCGCCGACGAGCCCAACCGCTGTCTCCCCCCGGAGGGGTGGGCGATGTAACTCGGCCACTCCTCACCTCACCGATCAGGATGTCGCCACACCCCGGGCGGGCCGTGACTGGGGCTCCGGCTCTGTCCACCGTGATCCTGCCGTTCGCCGCGCGCGCCTCCGGTCGCCCCTGGCCTCACCAACCCACCTCGATCCGTTTGAGTTCCTGACCAGGGCCGGGCCGTCGACATTGCCGAAGCGCACGGCGCCGGTCCCAGTATCCACCGCAAGGGACGCCCGGACCACTCCCGCGGTGCCCACCCGCACCTTGTCGGCACTGGTCTTGAGCTGGCAGTCGCCGAGGTCTCCGTCATGCCGCGCCCAGATGGCACAGGACGCGCTGACAGCACACGCCTGCCCGTATCATCGCCACCGTGATCAGCCCGATTGGCGGAGAGGAAGTCGGGCAGCGAGCGGCTCGGGCCTTCTGGAGGGATCTGGACATCCCGTGGCAGGAGGCGTTCCGGCAGGGTTGGGAGGCCTTCCGCACCGGCAACATAGGCGTCGGCGCTTGTGCCTGGCGCCCCGACGGAACGCTGGTCCATGCGGCTCGAAATCGGGTAACGGACACCAGCGCCCCGGCGGGTGAGGTCTGCGGCTCCTCCCTGGCTCACGCCGAAGTTAATGTCGTTGCGCGACTTAGCTATGGGGCGCCGAAGGACTTGGTGCTGACGACCACCCTAGAGCCATGCCTGCAATGCTCAGCGGTGATCCGCCTGGGCCCGGTCGCCGTGGTCCGCTTCGCGGGATCCGACCCCCTATGGAGCGGTTGTCACGATTTCAGCCCATTGTCAGGACGCGAAGCGGCCCGCACCAAGGTGGCGATGGTGGGCCCGCGCGAGGATGAGCTGGGGGTGTTCGGAACTCTGCTTTCTCGCTTCTGGGATCACGGGACCAGGGTGCAGGAGTACCTGAGAACGCACGGAGAAGGCGACCTTCTTGACCTGGTCACAGAGCTGAGGGAGGACGGGTCACTCGCCGACCTCGCAACTCTGGAGGTCGAAGATGCCTTCGTCTACCTGTGGCCCCGGCTCACGCCTCTCGCCAGGAGGCAGGAGTAGCGCTGAACACCGGGGGGCCATCAAGGCTGGCCCCCTCCGAGCGCTTGGCGCCCGGAGAAGGCTCGCGCCACCGTGCGCTCGTCAGCGTAAGCCAGTTCCCCACCGACCGGCAGACCATGGGCGAGCCGGGTGACCTGAAGTGCCTGCCCGTGAAGACGACGCACCAGATACCCTGCGGTCGCCTCTCCCTCCACGTCGGAATCGGTAGCCAGGATCACCTCTCGTACCTTTCCGGCACTAACCCGCTCGACCAACTCATCGGCATGGATGTCAGACGGCCCGACACCGTCCAGCGGGGACAGCGACGCTCCCAACACGTGATATAGGCCTCGGAATTCCCCGGTGCGCTCAATCGCCAGCACATCCTTGGGGTCCTCGACGACACAGATCAACCCTTCGTCACGGCTTGACTGCCGGCAGATGGAGCACAGCTCGCCACGCTCGCTCAGAAAAAAGCAGATTGGGCAGTACCCCACCTCCTCGGCCATGGCCCCCAGTGTCGCGGCCATCGCGAGGAGCTCAGGAGTTGGCCAGCGACAGGCCTGGAACGCCAATCGCTGGGCCGTCTTGGGTCCGATCGAGGGAAAGTGGGAGAACTGTTCCGCCAGCCGCTCGACCGCTTCGGGCAGCAGCCCCATAGCTAGGCCACAGCCACTCGGTCTTGGATCAGAGCACCCCCGGCGGCAGCATCCCTGGAGGCAGGATCGCCTCCATGGACCGGGCGGCCAGTTCCCGTGATCTGTCCAAGGCGTCGTTGACCGCGGCCTGGACCAAATCGCTGACCATCTCGGAGCCTTCCTCCAGGACGGCCTGGTCGATGGCGACCCCCAAGACCCGCTGCTGCCCGTTGCAACGCACCGTCACAGCGCCTCCTCCGGCCGAGCCCTCGACCTCACGGTTGGCTAGATCGCTCTGCGTCTGCTCGAACTGGCGAGCCATGGTCTGCTGCAGCTGGCGCAGCTGCTTGGGGTTGAATTGCGGCAAGCCGTTCCCTCCTTGCGGGTTGTCCACCATTCTAAGGGCCGATGGAAGG
>JAJYWM010000159.1 GCA_021791455.1 bacterium
GCGGGTGCGACTGATGGCTGCTGCGGCCGGGGCTGCGGCGGTGGAGACTCATGGGGACTGGATCACGGTCCGCTTCGATCCCGGACATCGCCACACGCTCTCGGACTTCGTGGCCGGGATGCCCTCTCTGGCGGAAGCGGGGACAAACCGTCTCCGGTTCAATGCGAGCAAGGCGGGCGGCGGCTGGCCCGACCTGCTACTGACCCTGTTGCGGCGGATGGCTCGGGCGAGGAGCGAGGAGGGCATGGCCCCGGTCGGTGTCGCATGAGTGACGACGCGACTGCGGCGATCACTGCCCTCTTCGAGGTGATGGCGCAGTTGCGGAGGGTCAATGGGTGTCCCTGGGACCGTGAGCAAACCCACCAAAGTCTCCTCCCCTACCTGCTGGAGGAGACCTACGAGACCATCGACGCCGTCGCTCACGGCACCGACCAAGACCTAGCTGAGGAGCTGGGAGATCTTCTGGTCGAGGTCGCGATGCAGTGTGCCATCGCCAGTGAGCGGGGCGCTTTCGGTCTGGCAGAGGTGGCGCGGATGGCGGAGGCCAAGATGGTCCGGCGCCATCCGCATGTCTTCGCAGGAGCCTCTGCCTCCACCTCGGAAGAGCTCCTGCGCAACTGGGAGGCCGTCAAGACGCAGGAGAAACCCGGCAGAGCCTCTGCCCTGGACGGGATCCCAAGGGCCCTTCCTGCCCTGGCCCGGGCGGCGTCCGTGCAACGGCGGGCTGCCAGAGCCAACCCAGACCTTGCGGAGCCTAGTCCAGGCGAGCCCTCGCCGCAGCTGGCTCTCACTCGGCTGGAGGATGCCAAGCCAGGGTCGGAGGGGACGGCGCGCATATTGGGTGACCTGCTGTTCTTCCTGGCCGGGCGGGGTCGAAGCCTGGGCCTGGACCCTGAGGGATGCCTGCGTGAGAGCACGGATTCTTGGGAGCGGGCGTTCCGGGCAGCGGAGAGCGAGCGTCGCCAGGGGGTGACGAGCACCGAGCTACCGCTCGACGGGCTGGGGTAGGGTCACCCGCCCCGCAGCACCGAGTACCAGAGTCGGTCGGCCACCGATACGACGTGACCCGCCACGAGGACATACCTGCGATACACATCCTGGGCGGCCAGCACCGTGCGCAGATCGGGAGTTTGCAGGAGTTCAGTCATGGCCTCGCGATAGCGATGTTCCACGTGGCGGACGGCCACGGTGGACGCGTCCGCTTGGCTCCCGGCCCCCACCATGTCGTGGGGTAGCAAGCGTAAGGCCGCGGCCAGGGCCGATGTGCCGTCGGCCAGCAGCCGCCCCATCCGCTCAACGTGGGCGTCCGGGCTCCAGTTGAGGACCTCGCTCTCGCGGACTGCATCCTTGGCCTCGTCGAGCACCCGGTCGAGGCGCTCTGAGAGGGTGAAGATGTCCTCCTGGTCCAAGGGCGTGGATAGGGCCTGCTGCAGGGCGGCAAGGAGGGTGCGCCTGGCTGTATAACCGTCAAGGTGGTAGCGGCGGACCTCCGCCGATGAGGCCGGTGCGCCGGTGGCCGACCAGGTTGCAAAGTGCCGCATCCCCTGCTCGGTCAGGTCCCCCTGCGCCACCAGCAGGGAGAGCGGACTTGGCCCTGATCCGTTGATCCAGGCCCGCCACCACGCTCTTCCGGTGCGTTTCATCAGCGGCCCCCCACGGCGATTCCGATCGATGCCAGGACCGCTCCCAGAATGGCGCACGCTGGCACGGTGATCAGCCAGGCGCTGACCACCCGTACCACCGTGGGCCAATGGACGTGGTGCCGACGCCTTGCGGACCCTACTCCCACCATGCCCGCGGCGACAATCGTGGAAGTACTCACAGGAGCTCCCACGGCGCTGGCGCCAAGGATCGTGACCGCTGCCGCCGTCTGGGCGGCCAGGCCGTCGAGCGGTCCCCCGCGATAGAAGCGGGTGGAGACCGTGCGAACTATGTGACGACCGCCGACGGCAGTGCCGGCGGCCAGGGTAATGGCGACCGCGGCTGTAACCCAGAACGGGACTTGAAATCTGGAGATGGCACCTCCAGCGACCAGAATCCCGGTCGCGAGCCCCATCGCCTTCTGCCCATCGTTGGAGCCGTCGGCCAGAGCGACCAGGGCGGCCGAGATCCAGATCAGCGCCCTCACCGGGCGCAGGGACTCGCGGCTGGCTCGGTCGGCCACTGGCTGCAGACCAGATCGGAGTGCTCCGGCCACCACGGCTCCAAGGACTGGCGACAGGACGACGGCTGCCAAAGTCCCTATGACTCCGTAGGGCCGCCACCCCTGCAGTCCGCCCCAGCCCACCGCGCCCAGGCCCCCCATGACGGCCGCAGCGCCGGTCAGCCCTCCCACCAAGCCGATGCTGGCGCTGACCGGGATGCCCCGGCGGGTCGCCGCCAAGGTGAACGATATGGTCGCCAGGCTGCCCGCCAAGTAGGCGCCGGCTATCTGGGTAGCCGGCAGATGGACCAGGGTCACCATGGTCAGCGCCACCGCCTGTCCCGCCAGGAGCCCTCCGATCACGTGGAATGTGAATGAGAATGCCATGGCCCTCGGGTAGGACGCTGCCCGAGCCGCGATCAGGGAGGCGGTGGCGTTGGGCGCGTCGGAGACGCCGAGCATGAACGCGAAACCGCCGACGGCGCCCAGGGCCAAGAAGGCGACGAGCCTCATGTCCCGGCCAGGGCGGTAGCGTCCCGACGAGGCTCGCCAATCCAAGCGACGAGCGGAGCTGACTCTTGGTGCAGCCGAATTCCGCCTCCATCCCGCCAACGACGGGCATGGGCCTGAGCCAGAGTTAACCGGCCAC
>JAJYWM010000071.1 GCA_021791455.1 bacterium
GTCTGCGGCTCGCCCGTTCGGCCTCGATCCCGCTGGCTCGGATCATCCTCGACCCTGGCATCGGATTCGGCAAGACACCCGCTCAGAGCCTGGCGGTCCTGGCTCGACTGGAGCAGCTGACGATCTTCGGCAGGCCCCTCCTCGTGGGCACGTCGCGCAAGTCGGTGATCGGCTGGCTGCTCAACAACAGGGCGGTTTCGGAGCGCTTGCTGGGCACCGCGGCCAGCGTGGCCTGGGCCTCGTGGACGGGCGCCGCGATGGTGCGGGTTCACGACGTCGCCGAGATGCGCGACACCCTGCTCGTGGCGGACAGGATACGGGCCGCGGCGGACCGCTCCACAAAGGGCCCATGATGGCTGATACGCTGAGCGGTCGGGCCAAGGGGCGCCTGGTCGTCCTGGGACTGGGCAGCAATCTGCCCGACCGCGAGCGCTGGCTCGACCTGGGTACCTCGGCCCTTATCGGCCCGGGGGTGCGATTGGTCAAGACTACCCCGAGGTGGAACACGGCACCCAGGGGAGCTCCACCGCAGCCCGACTACTTGAACCAGCTGCTGCTGCTACGCGCCAACCTCGGGGGCGGCGACTGGTTGCTGAGGGCGGAGTCCGCAGAGCAGCTCGCGGGACGCCGGCGTGGGGTCGCTAAGGGCCCGAGGACGCTGGATGTCGACGTCCTGATGGTCGAGGGGGAACTGTCGGACACCCCCAGGCTGACCCTCCCCCACCCCGCCATCCTGGAGCGGCCGCACCTCCTGGCAGGCGCCGCCGCCTTGGTTCCCTCCTGGCGCCTTCCCGGCTACGATCTTCCCCTTTCCGAGATCGCCAAGATGATGCTTCGAGGGTCCTGGGAGCGGCGCGCAGCGCTCACAGGGGGAGGCGGTCGGCGAGGGCCGGCGTGACCTTCAAGGTGGCCTGCACGGTCTGGCAGACCGGGTCCAGGTCTGGCGGATCGGTCAGATCCAGGTACCACACCTGCTCGGCGGCAAAACGGTCCACCCAGATGGTCCCTTCCCTGACCGTGAGCCCGAGGCGGACCACTCTCCCCTCCTGGGCGGGAAGCGATCGGGCCAGCAGGCCCTCCACGGTGTCGATCCAGGCGCTCACCTCGCTCAACTCCCGCAGCGCATAACCGCCGTCGCCCAGGTCGTACTCGGAGACCAGCTCGACCGCCGGGCGAGCCTGATGGTGAACGCAGGGTTCGTCTTCCTCGTGATAGAGATCGCATTCACTTCCCTGCCCGTAGGTGCCAAGGTAGGTGAGCAGGGCGTCCCAGTGAAAGTGGATCGTCGCCAGGTACCGATGTGGTGGGTCGCTGGTGGGAAGGCGGACGCTGCACTGGAAGGTCCGCTCGCCGGTGCTGGGCTCCAGGTCGTGGCCCACGTCCTGGACCACCAGTCCAGCTCGCTCCATCCCCTCCAGCACCTCTGACGCGATCTCCTCATAGGTGGGGAAGTAAGGAACCTCCCGCTCCTCGTCGCTGCCGCGGCCATCTCTTCTCACCGTCCCCTCCTCACTCGGCTGCGGGCCAGGTCGGCGAGATCGACCAATCGATGCCCGAGCGGGCGCAGCTGGTCCCGCCAGCAGCCGGCATACTCCACCCTGGTGCCGCCGAAGCCTCTTTTGAACTGGTCAAGTCCATGCCACGGGTGGTCGGCACGGTCCTCCTCCGGAACGCCCCACAGGTCATAGCTCTCACAACCCTCCTTGCGTGCCTGCATCATCGCGCGCCAGTGCAGGAGGTGGTTTGGCATCGATTGACGGTGGCGCTCGGTCGAACCCCCGTAGAGGTAGACCACCTGGGACCCGAATCGAGCCAACAGGACAGCGGAGACCACCTCATCCTCCACCACCGCTCCCAACAGGGACGCCGCCTGTCCCAGGCAGGCTCGCACGTGACCAAGATGCACGTCCGACGGGAGGTGGATGCGCTGGCGGGCCTCGGTCGCCCGGACACAGCGGCTGAGCTCGGCGAGGGTGACCTCCCGAACCTGCACCCCGCGCCGCTCCGCCAGCCGGACGTTGTAGCGGGTCTTGGCGTGAAAGCTGGCCAGGATCGTCTCGGGCGCCGGGCGCAGGTCGACGATGGAGGTGGCGAGGGGCTGATGCGCCGCGATCGGTTGGAGCCCTCTCACGGGATGCCCGGCTGGGAGCGTCTCGCTAGGCCAGGGCAGTTCCAGGTCCACGACGGCAGCCGCACACGACCGGCCCAGATCCCGCAGGCGGCTGCGAACCTGCTCAAACGCCTCGAAGTCGTCGGGTGAGCAGACGGGCCCGCGGGGTACGTAGAGCCGAGTGATGCCCGGAATGCCGGTCTTGGTGAGGAGAACGGTGACCGGTAACGGCCCCTCCCTGGTCTCGATCAGAACCCGGTGGGTCCGCCACCCGGCGCGCCCCTGCACCTCTCCCCAGCCCCGCGACTGGAGCAGGTTGGCCCATGGCCACGGCGCCAACAACTGGTCCCAGTCCGAGGACGCCGCCGCCCCATTCCTTCCCTCGATCAACGGGGCCATTCTGGCAGACTGGGTGGGGTCGGCAGACGATCCCCCTCCGGAACGCGTGGCCACCTATGCTAGTATCTCGCCGACCAACCGGGGAGGGTCGGTCCGTGCCGTAATTCGGGCCGCCAGGAGTGACTCCGCACCGTGCAAAACCAGGGCACCATCGGACCAGCGACCGTCGCGGAACTGCTCCAGACCATGCAGCAGGACCGGGCGACCGGAACGCTCTCGATTGAGAGCGGTGGGCACAGCTGCGCCCTTCACTTCCTGTTCGGGCACCTATTCCA
>JAJYWM010000213.1 GCA_021791455.1 bacterium
TCGGACCAGGGACACCGTCGAGCACCCGGAATCGGAGCGGGTGGGCCAAGTGCCGGATGGCGGTTCTACACTGGACCGGTGACTGGGGTCGCCACGGTCGGGCCCTCGCGTGGGGCCATTGCGGCAACGATGGATCTGGGAATGGATCTGGGAATGGAAGCAGGATTGGTCCATTGAGGTTCCAGCGGGGACCGTGGCATGTGGATTGCGCCAGGAAGGGCGTCGCGTGAACGGAGTCAACCTGCTGGCGTTCGCGATCGCGGCAGTGCTGCTGATAGCGATCCCCGGACCCAGTGTGCTGTTCATCCTTAGCAGGGCGATCGCGTTGGGGAGAAGGGGCGCTCTCCTGACTGTGGTGGGCAACACCGCCGGGCAGTATCTCCAAGTGGTGGGGGTTGCCATGGGGGTGGGGGCCATCGTCCAGGCCTCCGCGGCGGCGTTCCTCGCACTCAGGCTGGTGGGGGCTGCTTACCTGGTGTTCGTCGGGGTGCGGACTTTCATTGGGCGCCATCGCCTGCTGGTGCCCGCGGCATTCGAGCATGCCGGTGGCGACCCGAGGGCTCTGCGGGAGGGCCTGGTGGTCGGGGCCACCAACCCCAAGACGGCCGTATTCTTTAGTGCCATCCTGCCTCAATTCGTGGTTTCATCACATGGCGGCGTCGCCTTTCAGATCCTGGCCCTGGGACTGGTGTGGGTGATTCTGGTCCTGGTCGGAGATGGCATCTGGGCCGTCGCCGCCAGCGGGGTCAGGAGGCGTGTTCTCAGCACGTCCCAGCGGGCCGAGACCGCGGTCGGGATCAGCGGGCTTGTCACGGCCGGGCTCGGCGTGGGGCTGGCGATAGCGGGCGGGCGGCGATGAAGTATCAGGCGCGCTCGGGCGGCACGCCGGCCTATCATCGGCGCTGTCCATGAGCCTGTCGCAGCCTGTGAGGGCCGAGGGGGAAATCCTCTGGCGGCCCAGCAAGGAGAGAGTGGCTGGCAGTCGGCTGGCCTCCTTCGCCCAGGCGGTGCGCGATCTACACCAGGTGGAAGCCCCCGACTACGAAGCCCTCTGGCGCTGGTCGATCGACGATCTCGAGCAGTTCTGGGCCGGCGTCTGGAATTACTTCGAGGTGGGCGAGGCGGTGGGCCCGGAAGTGGTTCTGGAGACCCAAGAGATGCCGGGGGCAAGGTGGTTTCCCGGCCAGAGCCTCAACTATGCCGAGTATGCCCTTGGGCATGTGGCCCCCGCCCGGGACGTTATTGTCTCGATTGCGGAGGATGGCACCAGGAGGGCCACCACGGGAGCGGAGCTGCGCCGCCAGGTGGCGGCGTTTGCCGCGTTCCTCAGGGCGGCGGGTGTCGGGGTGGGGGACCGGGTCGCGGCTTACCTGCCCAACATTGAGGAAGCGGTCGTCGCCCTGCTGGGCACGGCCGCCGTGGGCGCGATATGGTCGAGCTGTTCTCCGGACTTCGGCGAGAGGGCGGTGCTCGACCGGTTTCAGCAGATAGAGCCGAAGGTGCTGGTCGTGGTCGACGGCTACCGGTACGCCGGGCGGACCTACGACCGCCGGGAAGTTGGTGCCCGCCTTCTGGCCGGCCTTCCTTCTGTACACAGAGTGGTCATGGCGGCCAGGGCCTTCGATGGGGATGGGTGGTTGCCCAACGCCACCAGCTGGTCTCATGTGATGCGCTCGGAGTCCGATCTTGAGTTCACCCGGGTGCCGTTCAGCCATCCTCTCTGGATCGTGTACTCCTCTGGCACGACCGGCCTGCCCAAGCCCATCGTCCACAGTCAGGGTGGCATTTTGCTGGAGCATCTCAAGGTCCTCGGCCTGCACGCCGACCTCGGGGAAGGCAGCCGCTTTTTCTGGTTCACAACGACCGGCTGGATGATGTGGAATTACCTGGTCGGTGGACTTCTCGTCGGAGCGGCTGTGGTCCTCTACGACGGCGCACCCGGGTGGCCTGATCCGGGACGGCTGTGGCGCCTCATTGCGGATGAGAGGCTCACCCACTTTGGCACCTCTGCTGGGCACATCGCGGCCTCGATGAAGGCAGGCGTTAGGCCCGCCGGTGAACTGGACCTGGGGTCGCTTCAGTTCGTGGGGTCTACCGGCTCGCCACTGTCGCCGCAGGGCTTCGGCTGGGTCTACGAGGCGGTCAAGGATGACGTGTGGCTCTCGTCGTTGAGCGGTGGCACCGATCTCTGCACCGCTTTTCTTGTGGGCTGCCCCTGGCTGCCCGTCCGGGCCGGTGTGATTCAGTGCCGCGCCCTGGGAGCCGGGGTCGAGGCCTTTGACCAGCAGGGTTTGTCCGTCATCGAGGAGGTGGGGGAGCTGGTGATCACCAGGCCCATGCCCTCGATGCCGCTGTTTCTTTGGGGTGATCGGGAAATGGAGCGGTACCGGGCCAGCTATTTCGAGCACTATCCGGGAGTCTGGCGGCACGGTGACTGGATCAAGGTTCGCAGCGACGGAGGTGCCGTCATCTACGGGCGCTCCGACTCGACCATCAACCGCCACGGGGTGCGCATGGGTACCGCCGAGATCTACCGAGCGGTCGAGGACATGGCAGCGGTAAGGGACTCGCTGGTGGTAGAGGTGACCAGGCCCGATGGGACCTCCTACATGCCACTCTTCGTGGTGTTGGAGGAGGGCGCTGAGCTCGACGACGCTCTTGTGGCCGAGGTCAGGGCCACGGTGCGGCGGCAGGTCTCTCCGCGGCATGTGCCCGACCTGGTCATTCAGGTTCCCGAGATCCCCAAGACGCTGAGCGGCAAGAAGCTGGAGGTTCCCATCAAAC
>JAJYWM010000128.1 GCA_021791455.1 bacterium
GGCCGGTCCGCCGGGTGGAGAACGGGGAGACCGGGGTGGTGGTCGCCACCGACCCCAAGGCGGGAGCCGTGACCGTGCGGCTCCGGGACCGCGACTGGGTGGTGGACCAGGAGCACCTCTCCGCCCTCGACCTCGCCTACGCCCAGCACCTCTACCGCGCCCAGGGCAGGACCGTCGCCGAGGTCCTGGTCTGCGGCGGCGGCTGGCAGACCGACCGGACCACCGGCTATGTGGGCGTGACGAGGGCCCGCGAGACCTCGGTGGTGATCACCGACTCCGGCAGCCTCGACACCCCCGAGGGGGACACCCAGGCGGCCATCCAGGCCCTGGCCGCCCGCTGGGCCGAGGCCCACCCGGCCGTGGCCGCCACCACTCTCCTCCAGCAGGCGGAGCTGGCTGCCGCCGCCCCGGCCGCGCTGGCCCCGGAGCCGGAGGCTGAACCCGAGCCTGCGGAGACTGCTCCTGAGTCCCGCGTGGAGCTGGAGCCCGGCTGGACGCTCATAGATGAGCTGGGTCGGGAGGCGGAGCGGGAGTGAATGTGATTACGCGGAGCGGCTGCCGGCAGCCATCAGCCCAGGCGAGGGGCAGTTTTCCACAAAGGAGTCTCGCGCCAGCGAGTCTCGACGGTAGATACGACGGTAGATACGACGGTACCCCCCTTTTTTGATCTCACCTGCGCCCCGGAAACTCCCTACCTGCGCCCCGGAAACTCCCTACCTGCGCCCCGGAAACTCCCTACCCCTCTTCAGTGCCCGGAGGAGGGGTGGGTGTTGCCTGGGCGGCTCCGGACTGCATGGCAATCCGCTTCATGATCTCCCCCACCGCCTCCATCCCGGCCTCCAGCGATTGCTTCTCTGCTACCCACGCCTTCTCTGCAGAGCTCGCCTGGGCAAGGCGGCTCCGGCTCAGCTCGGAGTCGGCCACGAGCAGGTGGCGGAAGGGATCTCCCCCACCGTCTTCTATCTGAGCCGCCACCCAGGAGGCAGGCCGGCGCGACAGGATCTCCCGCAGAGCGGCTAGCTGCCGGGCGGAGGGGCGGCGGCCCCGGTGGGCGTGGCGCCACGCGCTCAGCACCGTGCTGGGGAGGCCATCTGAGCTGGATGCACTCACCCGCAGGCTGCGGGTGGCCTCGAGGCGCCACATTCCCGTGCCGTGGCTCTTGACCAGTTCCAGTGAGTACCTCGGGTCGTGGCGGCAGATCACCTCGCACGCGAGCGTCACCCGGCCAGCCACGTTGCGCCGCTTGCTCCAGTCGAGCCGCAGCAGGTCCGCGATCGCGGGCATGTTCCGCTCCTCATCCAGGCCTCCGGGCGGCCCGGCAAAGAGGCTGTAGCGGCGCACTCCTCTCAGGTCCTCGGCTTCAAGGAACGTCCAGAGCCTCCCGGCCACCGTGTCCTCGCGGGCGATGGCATCCCACGTCGGGGCGTGGAGGTAGGTCACGCTCCCCGCCTGGAGCAGGTGAGCGATCTCCTCAGAGAGGGTCACAGACCCCGTGCCGCCCCCCCTAGAGGTCGTCAGGTACCGGTCCACTAGCCCCCAGCCAAGGACCGTCTCATGCCCATCCGGTTCCCGGAGTGCGGACTCTACGGTCACGCTCCGCAGGCGGCTGAGCGACGCCCGCACCAGGCGCCTGGTCTCCCCTCCCAGGGTTTCGTGCCCGATGACTCTGGCCGCCCACCCGAGGGAGAACGGGATCCTCCGGTGCTCCGGGCACTGCGCCCGCACGTATAGGGTTGTGAGTTCGGCGAATAGCCGCTGGTCTGTGACCGTCAACGGTTGACCGGCTACCTGCACGAACTTCCGCCCGTAGAGGATCGCTGGAGCGATGAGCTCGAGCTGCACCGGCCGGGCCCGTATGTCCCAGAGGGGAGCCCTTGCCAGGTTGGTCTCGTGGCCAAGGGTGACCAGGCTGGCCGCCAGCAGCTGCCCCTGGCTTGAAGCGCTCACCTCGGGCTAGGCATAACTAGCGAGGTGCTCCCGGAGGGCATCGACAATCACCTGGGACTTGCTCCGCTGGGACCGGGCCGTCTCCAGCTCCACCGCCCGGAGCAGGTCCCGGGGGCAGTAGAAGGTGACCCTCTGGTGGGCTGCCTCCCACCTCCTCTCCCCGGGGATCCGCCGGGCCGGGATCTCTGGCCCGGACACCAACGGTTGATCGTCCACCGTCAACGGTAGCTGGGCGCCGGGGCGGCCAGGATCGATGGTGGGGGCGGAGTAGAGGGCCTCCCTCCCGCGGGGTGCGGTCTCGCGGGCCACCCGCTCCCGGAAGCTTGGTCTAGGCACGGCTGAGTACCTCCCTGGCCAGGGAGAGAAACGCTGCGGCAGCGTCACCTCCGGGCTGGAACTGCGTGATCGGCTGGCCCGCCAGGGCGGCGTCCTGCAGGGCGACACGCCGGGGGATCGGGGGCAGCAGCGCGTCCCCATAGGTCTCCCGGAGCGACTCCGCAGCATCACGGGCATGGCGGGTCGAGGAGCTAGTGAAGGTCGGGACGATCCCTACGAGGCGCACACCAGCGCGCGCCGTGGTCTCCTCCAGGTAGGGAAGTGAACGGACCGCCAGGAACTCCAGCGGGCACACGACGATGGCCCCGGTGGCCGCCTGCATCGCCGTGTAGCTCAGGACACCCAGCCCTGGAGGGGTGTCAATCACAGCAACGTCGCAGTAGGGCTCCAGCGAGGTGAGCCGCCGCGCAAGGGCATGCTGCCAGCCAGGGGTTGCCGGCAGCTCCACCTCCGCGCCTGCCAGATCGAGATCGGCCGGGAGGAGGGCGAGCCCGGGA
>JAJYWM010000033.1 GCA_021791455.1 bacterium
TCGCCGAGGCCGCCCGCGTCCTGCGCCCCGGCGGGCGGCTTGCCATCTCGGACGTGGTCGCGGACCCGGACATGGATGAGGCGACCAGGAAGGACATGATTCAGTGGACCGGTTGCATCGCGGGAGCGCTCTCGGAGCCCGAGTACCGGGAGGCCCTCGCCGCCGCGGGGTTCGAGGAGCTGGAGATCGTCCCTGGCCATCGCGTCCATGCCCACGCGTGGTCCGCCACGATCCGCGCCCGCTCAGGCGAACTTCCGGCGCTGGTCACTCCTGTAGGTGTAGACGGCTAGGGCCCCCAGGACCAGACCCCAAACCGCGGTCCACAACGAGGCCGCGAGCACCGATTCATTGGCAGCCCCGACCGCGTTCCAGCCCAACTGCCCGACCTGGTACAGGGGTAGGTAGGGAGCGATCGCTCGCACCACCGAGGGCAGCTGGGAGAGGGGTATGAGGATGCCGGAGGCGAACGCCATCGGCAGGTAGATCAGGCTCGCCAGAGCCGGCGCCAGGTTGCCGGTGCTGCCGAGGTATCCGATGGCCAGCCCCAACCCCAACATGGGGATGGCTCCATACAGGAGGGCCAGGACGAGCAGCAGCCAGTGTGTCAGGGGCAGGCTGACCCCGGCCGCCGCTCCGACCACCAGCAGCGCCACCAAGGAGATGGTGGCGAGGACCATGCCACCGACCATGGTGGCTGCGATGGCAACCCAGCTCGGGAGGGGGCTCGCCCGCTGCAGGAGGTCCAACTTGCGCGCCCTGGTCTGGGCCTGGCCGATGCCCACGTTGTAGACCAGCACGTTGCTGACCGCATACGCTCACAGGGAAGCGAGGATGTAGGCCCCCACGGACACGCGGTGGATGATCTCCTGGTGGAGCCGAGGCAGACCGAAGAAGGCGAAGAACATCACCGGAAGGCCGATGGTGAAGATGGCGAACAGGGGGATGCGCCAGTAGCCCAGGAGGACCGCCTTGGTTTGCACCGCCAGGAGACGAGGAATCGCCACCGGCCGCAGATCAGCGTTCACGCTCATGGGCTCTCCTGCACTTCGGGAACGTCGGCTGCGCGGCCTGTTGTGAGGCTGACGAACGCCTCTTCCAGGTCGGCGCCGACGACTTCCAGGTTCCGGATGTCCCATCCCCTGTGGAACGCGGCGGCCAGAACTTGCTCGGGACTGCTGCTGCGGAATCGGACGAATTGGTCGCGGAGCTCGAGGCCCGAGATCGACAGGCCTTCAAAGTCGATTGCGGACGGCGCGGGATCGACCATGAAACTGACGCGCCTGCCGGCCACTCGGGCCTTGATCGCCGTCGGGGTGTCGTCAGCGACGATCATTCCCCGATCGATGACCACCACTCGGTCCGCGAGCTGGTCGGCCTCCTCCAGGTAGTGGGTGGTGAGCACCACAGTGCGTCCCTCTGCGGCATATTCCCTGATGCCCGCGAGGAAGGACCGACGGGCCTCCACGTCCATTCCCGCCGTGGGCTCATCAAGGAAGAGCGCCTCGGGGTTCCCGCAGACGGCAAGGGCGTAGTAGAGGCGCTGGCGCTGGCCGCCTGAGAGGGCGCTGATCTTGCGGTTGGCCACCTCCGCCAGCCCCGCCAACTCCAAAACCCGCGCTGTGGGGAGTGGCCTCGGGTAATACCCGCGAAAGATGTCGACCGTCTCAGCCACCCGCAGCACGTCGGTCACCCCCGACTCCTGCAGCATGACCCCGCAGCGGCTCCGGGCGGCCCGGTCTCCCGGGTCCCGGCCGAACAGCCGAACGTGACCGGCGGTCGGGCGACGCATGCCGAGCATCAGGCTGATCGCGGTGGTCTTGCCCGCCCCGTTGGGCCCCAGCATGGCCACTACCTCGCCGCGCTCGATGGTCAAGCTCACCCCGCGCAACGCCTGCACCCGGGCGTATTGCTTGCGAGCCTCCAGGAGCTCCACGGCGGCAACTGGCGCACTGGGTGTGGTGGTCATGGCTGGACCGTCGTGGCCCGGACGATAAGACGGGGTTCGGGTACGGCGAGCGCGGGCGGCCTCGCAGTCCCTGAGCGAAAGAGCCGCTCAGCCGGAAGGTGCACCGCGCCCCCAACCTGAAGGAGGAGGCGACTGACGCCGGCCCCGGGGCCACTCACGACCCATCGTCGAACGCGGGCCTTCGCGTCGCAGGCGCCAAGCCGGCGGATGGTCCCGCGGCCGAATGTTGTCCAGACGCCAGCGGTCGACCTGGAGGGCTCGGACTCGAGCCGCCAGCTCCCAGGGGGTGGAAGGAACGTCGGGACTCGTTGTCGCTCCGAAAGTGCAGTCACCTCCGCCCTCCGTCCGGCTGGCCGTTGGCCGCCGCCAGCAGCTCCCCCAGGGCTGCGGTGTAGTCCTCGAACGCCCGATGTCCGGTCTTGGTCAGACTCACGTAGGTGACCGGGGTGCGGCCCTGGTAGGCCTTGGTGATGGCGACATAGCCGGCGTCCTCCAGTTTGTGCAGGTGGGTGGAGAGGTTACCGGGGGTCATCCCCACGAGGTCCTGGAGCCGGGGGAAGGTCACCCTGTCGCCGGCAGGCAACACTGACAGCGCCACCATCACTCGCAGGCGAGCCTGGGCGTGAATGACCGAGTCGAGACCTGGGAGGACGCGGTCAACCGTCAAGTTGCCCGCTCCGAGTGCCAGGCGCGGGCCCTGGCGACCGTGGCCGCGACCAGGAATCCCCCTCCTCCCGCCAACGAAAGCACTGCGAAGTTCATGGGGAATCCGGCGGCGACGCTGCCCGCGCCGGTGGCCAAG
>JAJYWM010000016.1 GCA_021791455.1 bacterium
GCCCCAAGGTCCCAACTGGGCACGCCATGGGGCCACGGGCCAGGTCTCTCCCGGCCACCACCGGAGGCTGCCAGCGGCGGGCACTTCGGCCAACCGTCATGTGGTGGGGACCCAGTAGCGCAGACTGCCAGCTCGCTCACCCTCGAAGAGACCGCCGTTGGCCTCGATCACCCTTCTCGACCCGTGGTTGTGCGCATCGCAGGTGAGCAGAAGGCAAGGGATCCCCAGGGCTCGAGCGACCGGCAGAGCGGCGGCCAGCATCGCCGTGCCGTGCCCCAAACGCCTGTGGGGAGGCACCACATGGTACCCCAGGTGGCCGCCCTCCGTGAGCAGATCCGGCGTCAGTCGGTGGCGGATATGAACCCTCCCCAGGAACTGGTGCCCCTCCACCCACCACAGATGTGTCGAGGGAACATAGCCGGGGGGTCGTGGCGTACCCTCCCTGGTGTCGGCCAAGAGGCGTTGCACGTAGGCCTCGAGTTCGTCGTCGCCCAGGTCCGCAACCTGACGCCCGTACTCCGGCATGGCATCTTCGCCGTACAGCCGCGCCGCCTCCCGCACCGAGGCCGCGGCCGCGGGGCTTGGCGTGATCAGCTCCGGCATTGAGAAAGTATGACGCGGGGCGCAGCCGGGCACCTCAGTGATTCGCCGTACCCCCTGGTGGATTCGAACCACCGACCGTCGCCTTAGAAGGGCGCCGCTCTGATCCACTGAGCTAAGGGGGCAAGCTGCCAGTCAATTGTGACGCCAGCGCAGCTTACTGTTCACGAGAGGTGAGCCAGGACCGGCCAGAACCCTGGGCCGGCTCCAAGTCCGTAGCATGGAGTCCGTGAGCGGCCCTCAAACGACTACTTGCTTCCTCACCCGTCACTGCGACGTCGCAAACCCCAATGGCGTCCTGTACGGGCACCTCCCCAACTTCGGGCTCAGCGCCAAGGGTAGGGCACAGGGCGCGGCTCTGGGCCGATTTTTGGCCCGCTTTTCGGTCGCGGCCATTTATACGAGCCCGCTCCAACGCGCTCTGGAGACGGCCAGCCTGATCAGCGACGAGCTCCCGCCGGGGGTTCCCACGATCGAGCGCCCGGATCTGATCGAAGCTGAGTTCGGTCGCTACCTGCAGGGCACGAGACACCAGGACGTGGTCTGGAAGAAGCCGCGCTGGTGGGTGCACATGGCCTGGCCGGGGCTCCTCCACGGGGACGAGAGCATGGCCGAGATGCACGACCGGGTCGATCGCGTCATCCAGGAGGGCCTGCGGCAACACCCTCAATCGACCTTTGTGTGCATCAGCCACGGGGACCCCATCCAGGCCTTCTGGGCGGCGACCGAGGGCAGACCGCCCTGGGCTCTGCACCGTCTCCAGTGTGCCAAGGGAGGCACCCTCCGCCTCACCTACCAGAAAAACGAGCTGGTGGAGAAGGAGTACCTGTCCCCGGCCGTGATTGCGAATGAGGCGGTCCAGGTCGATTCGGAGAAGTCCCTGGCCGACGCCTGAGTGGCTCTTGGCGGCCCACAGGATGGCCGCCTCTTCATCTGTGGTGACCGCCCTGCACTGGCACAGCCCCCAGCTGCGGTGGTGTTTGCCCCGCCGGGCCCGCCTGCCGGCGCAGATCCCGAGCTGGCGGGAGCCGCACGACCTGGGCGACCGCCGTGTCGTAGTGGCCGAGGAATCGAGCCACCCCGTGGCCCGCCTCGCGGGGGAGTGCGGCCAGAAGGTGTCGAGCCAGAATCGCGCTGACTCGAAACCCGGTGGCCGAGTGCCACCTCAGCTCTCGACTCCCATTCATGGTCGCGGTGTTTGCGATCTCCGTCTTGGCCTTAAGCTGCCGCAGTTTCGCCTCCCTAGCCTCGGCCGGCAGAAGCTGGATGCGATCGACCTCCGCCAGCACCTCCCGCGCCGCGGCAACGTGCTCGGCCACGGTATCGTGCGTTGACTGGTCGATGAGGCCGGAGGCGAACTTGAGGGAGTTGATTCCCTCCGCGACCTGATAGGTGGTCTCCACGAGCTGCTCTCTGGTCATCCAGTTAGTCTCGTAGGAGAGCATCTCCCGCCAGGTCGGACCCAGTAACGCGAGTCGATGCTCCTCCAGGGTGGTGAAGCGCCGACGGTACCCGAGCTCAGGCTGCTCGAAACCGCGGCTGCCAGGGTCGAGGAACGGGCCCAGGGGGGCGACGTAGAACTGCAACCTCTTGTCGGCACCGAATCGCTCCACCAGGTGGCGGCAGTAGTCGACGGTGGCCAATGCGTCGGCTGGCGTCTGCCGGGGCAGCCCCACCATGAAGAACAGGTCGAGCTTCTGACAGCCGTGGGCCAGGGCCGCGGCAATGGTCTCCTCCACCGCCTCGTTGGGTACCGGGAACTTCCCGTTCACCTTACGGATCTCGGGGTCGGGCGACTCTATGGTGATCTCCAGACTCCACCATCTGGTTGCGTCGCGGACCATCGCGAAGAACTCGGGACCCGCGGGATAGAAGAGCTCGATGGTCAGTTCATTGGGAATCCGAGCCGCCCTGACTAGGTCGAAGATTCGTTTCGCCCGCTTGACCCCACCAACCCTCGGGTCGTGCACCATGAAGATTGGAGCCTTGGAGAATGTCGAGATCCGACGCATGTCATCGACCAGCTTCTCCGGCGACCGGTAGGCGGCGCGGGCGCGCCCCGCCACGATCTCATATCCAGAGCGAGAGCCGCCACAGATGGAGCAGTTGTAAGGACAGCCCCGAGCGTTGAGGACCATGGTGCT
>JAJYWM010000204.1 GCA_021791455.1 bacterium
GCGTCCACCGCGTACGTGTTCAGTGAAGTGCGTAGGGGGATGCGTAAGACGGCGTAGCAGGGAGTGCAGTGGGTGTGAGATGACGGAGAGGGGATGATAAGGTCTAAAACTGGGCTGGTGACGGAATGGGGTCTCCGGTAGGGTGGTCCCATGACGCGGCGGAACTGGCCGAGGGAGGCCCGGGTCGAGATCGCGGTACTGGACAGACAGCTGTCCGAGACCGAGCGGGCGTTGGAGGCGTCGGAGCGGGCACTGAGGTCAGCTCGGCGTCGTATCGACAAGTTGGAACAACAACTGGCGTCCGCCCAGGCGACGATCGCCCACCTGCAAGCAACGATCCGGGAGTATGCGCATCAGCTCTTTGGTCAGCACAGCGAGCGCGGTGCGGTAGCAGGGAGCGATGTCCCCGAAGAACTGTCTCCTGCGACGGCCACCGAGTCCGAAGCTTCTCCGTTGCCGTCGGTACCACCGCCAACGCCTCCAACCCAATCCACACCGAAGCGGCGGGGTGCCCGGCCGGGGCATCCGGGACACACCCGGAGCACCAAGGCAGAGTTGCCCTGCATCGACGAAGTCAGGACGTTGCCGGAAGACCAGCGGCGCTGCCCCAAGTGCGGCCAATTGTACGAGCCGATGCCGGGGATGTTCGCCATCTCGTTGGTGGCCGAGTGGGTTACCGTGCTCTTCTACCGGCGGTATCTGCGACAGAAGTACCATAAGGCCTGCAACTGCCCGGGGGGCAAGCCGATCAAGGTGGCCCCGCCCCCCGCCAAGGTCATTGCCAAGGGTCTGCTCTCGCCGCAATTCCTCGCCCGCGTCTGCGTGGAGAAGTTTTGGCTGGGCCATCCACTGCACCGGATCTTGCAGGGGATCGGCCTGCACTCACCGGCTCAACCCGTCAGCCGCGGCGGGATCACCGGGATGCTGAAGCACCTGGGGCCCCTGTTGGAGCCGCTGTACGCCGCGATCTGCGAGCAGGTGCGGCAAGCCGCGCTGGTCGGAGCAGACGAGACGACGGCCACCGTGCACACCCCGGAAGGCGAACCCCAGCGTGCTCCCGATCACCGGTCCCGCTGGTGGCTTTGGTGCTTCCGCAGCAGGCAAGCGATCGCCTTCCTGCTCCGACAGGGCCGCGACGGGGGCGTCCCCGCCAGGTTCTTCGGCTGGGACACCGACAAGACCCCGCCCGAGCATCCGCTGCTGATCCTGGTCAGTGACTGCTACGCCGTCTACAAGGGCCTGGCCGGCTGGGTGCTCAATGCCTGGTGCTGGGCGCATCAGCGCCGACTGTTCCTCAAGGTGGCACGAAAGCAGGCCACGCCGACAACCGCACACTGGGCCGAGCAGTGGCGGCGGCGGATCCATACCCTCTACACACTGGCCACCCAGCGCCGCCAGGCCGGGGCGGACCAGTGGGATGCCGCAGACAAGCGGTTGCGCGCTCATGTGGACCGCATGCGTGCCACCGCCAAGCGAGAGTTGCTCGACGCCACCCTGTCGCCGCCGCAGCACCAGGTGCTCAAGAGCATGCTGGACCGTTGGGCCGGCTTGACCCTATTCCTGGATCACCCCGAGGTCCCCCTGGACAACAATGAACTCGAGCGCACCCTGCGCGGCCCCGTGGTCGGCCGCAAGAATTTCCTCCTGTTCGGCAACCTCTGGTCGGCCCACTTGGCGGAAATGCTCTGGTCCATCCTGGCGACGGCCATCCTGCACGGCCTGAACCCCCTCACCTATCTGACCGCCTACCTCCAGGCCTGTGCCGAAAACGGTGGTCAACCCCTGACCGGCGCATCTCTGCAGCGTTTCCTGCCCTGGGCCGTCTCTGCCGAGGACCGCGCCACCTGGTCTGCGCCACCGCCTGCGGTCACCCTCCTGGCCGTTCACCCCCGTACCCCTGTGGACCGCCGCCGCCGCCAGCCCTGTCGCCGACCCCTGCGCATCCAAACACCTGTGGGGGTGGATAGCTCGTGACTCAGGGTCGCTACGGGAATCGCATGTTCTCCGCAGACGAACTGGCCATGGTCGCCGCGATGGCCGCCGACCGCAGCCAATACCCCACCCGCACCGCAATCGCACGCGCGCTCTGCGCGCGTCTCCTTTGGTTTCAGAAAGACGGCAGCCTCAAGCTGACCACTTGCAACATCGCCCTGCGGGCCATGGAAGCAGACGGCCTGCTCACCCTGCCCGCGCCCGCCTATCGCGCTGGCCCATACACTCCGAAGGTTGCTTTTACCCCCGCATCCGACCCGCACCCCCGCATCACCGGCTCCCGTCGTGACCTGGGCCCGATCACCCTGCGCCCGGTCTCCTCCCGTGCCGAGATCGACCTCTGGCGCGAACTCGTTGCCCGCTGGCACTACCTCGGCCTCCGTCGCCACAGCGGAGCCCAACTCCGCTACCTGGCATGGGATACCTCTGGCCTTCCCCTAGCCGCCATGGAGTTCTCCGCTTCCGCCTGGAAGGTCGCACCCCGTGATCGCTTCCTCCGCTGGTCCGACCAGCAGCGCGCCGCTCGCCTCTATCTGATCGTCGACCAGTCCACCTTCCTCATCCTGCCCTGGGTCAGGGTCCGCTTCCTCGCTTCCAGCCTCCTGGGCCAAGTCGCTCGTCGCCTCGCCGCCGACTGGCTCACCCGCTATGCCTACGAACCCGTCGCCATCGAGACCTTCGTCGACTCCCATCGCTTCTTCGGCACCAGCTACCGCGCTGCCGGTTGGCTATGTCTCGGTGAAAC
>JAJYWM010000041.1 GCA_021791455.1 bacterium
AGACGCTGACAGGTTATGGCAACGAGGCCAGCCTCGCCCGTCCCGTCCTGATAGGGCCCGTAGACGTTTCCGTACCTCATGGCAGTGAAGTGGACCCCGAAGGTGCGCCGGAACATGCCCAGATACCCCTCCCCGGCCAGTTTCGCAGCGCCATAGGGGGCGAGCGGCTGGGCGCGGTCCCGTTCCTCGCTGGGCAACCTGCGCGCCCGTCCATAGATGGCTCCCCCCGACGAGGCGAAAACGATTCGCAGGCAGCCGGAGTCAACCATGGCGCGAAGGACGGCGGCGGTCCCGGCCACGTTGTTCCTGGCGTCCGCGGCAGGATCCATGAGCGACCGATTGACCCCGCCCTGGGCCGCCAGGTGAATGAGTGCCGAGGGTCGGAAGGAGACGATCGCATCGTGGGCCTCCCGGTCAGCCATGTCGGCGACCAGCAGATTGGCGGGAGCTGGAACTTCCTGGCCGCAGGCGTGCCTCAGGTCGTCCACAACCAGAACCTCGTGGGCGGAGTCCAGCAAGAGCCGGACAGTGTGGGTTCCGATGAAGCCGGCTCCTCCGGTGACCACGACCCGGGCGCGACCTTGGGATCCGATCATCCTTCCATGGTAGGGTGGCGTCCTTGGGAGTGGGGCACTCTGCCGAGTCTCTCAGCGCGGTCTCAGGGCCAGACCGCACAATGAGGGGAGAATTTAAGGTGGGCGCTGGACAATCCCAAGCGTCTCCGGCCAATTGCCTCGATCCGGACCCCGGGTTCGAGTTTCGGGAGATGGTCTGATTGGAGTTCCGTCGGGAGTGACCGTGGCGGCCAGCCGTCAGCCGTCAGCGAGTCCCGGCGTGTCTCAGTCGTGGTGGGCCCGACGGGGGGTCGGTCTGGGGCTTCTGCTGGCACTCTTCATCGTGCTGCGCGTGCCGTCCTGGTTTGAGCCCCACTGGTACACCGATGAGGCCGGCTATGCAGTCACCTCATGGCTCTCTCTTCACGGCGCCACTCTCTACTCCACGGTTTGGAACAACAAGCCGCCGCTTCTGTTCTGGTCCTATGGATTGGTCCTCACCCTCTTCGGACCATCTGAACTGGGGCTCCACCTCATGTCGACTCTCATGGGGGTGATCGCCCTCTGTGGCCTCTGGAAACTCGCCTCCGACCTGATGGGCCGTCGGCGGGCGTTCGTCGCCGTACTGCTGGCGGTGATCGCGTTGGGACCTCCGATTCTCAACGGAGAGCTGGCTCTCCCCGAGTGTCTGCTCATCGCCCCCGCGACTTGGGGCATGGTCGCAACCCTGGCGGCGGCCCGGGCAACCAGTGCCCGAGCCCAGTGGGGCCTCGGTGCCGCAGCCGGCGCATGCTTTGCGGCGGCGATTCTGTACCAGCAGACGGCTCTCGCGATCGCCCTCGCAGCGGGCCTCTGGCTGGTCCTGCTGCCGGATCGGCGGGGGCGCAGAGCGCTGAGTTCGGCGGTCATCACCACCGTGGTGCTGGTCGGAGCCGCCCTCGCTCCGTACCTGATCTGGGCGGGACCGGGCAGGGTCTTCTATTTCTTGGTCGTCTCCTATGACGGGTACACCCAGTCGTCGGTCGGGCTTTCGCTCGCCACCATCGCGCCTAGGGCCATCGCCCTGGTGGCGATCCCACTGGGCGCGCTGGTGGGCAGACGGGAGAGGTCACAGGAGTGGAGGTTGGTCTGGATCTGGCTCGCGGCAACAGCGCTAACAGCAGCTCTGCCCAACCGGCCATATGTCTTCTTCACCCTGCCGTTGATCGCTCCCCTGGCCCTGGTGGTGGCCAGGACTCGGCTTCCGGCCTGGTCGTCGCGTGCCCAGGCGCTTGCGGTGGTGCGCCAGCGGTGGGGGGTGGTGCTGGCGGCCCTCATCTCGGTTGCGCTGTGGGGCCAGATCCTGGCGACCGGTGGGGGGCTGGCGAGCTACACGACGGGGATCACCCTCGGGTACTACCAGAACTTCGCGGCCAGAGCTCTCGGCAAGGAGTCGTCCATCACCTACCTCAACTTCTTCGACTATCGGGTGGCTGGCGAGAAGCTGGCCGCTCAGTGGGTGGATCAGCATGGCCTCGCCGGCGCGCCCACCCTTGTCTGGTCGTCGGACGCTTGGTTCTATCTGTTGGCTGGTTCTAGTCCGGTCTTGCCCACTCCTGCCCTCTATGTGGACGAGATGTGGCTGGGTGCGGCCGGGGTCATGGATTGGGTGGAGGCCCAGCAACCCCAGGTCGTGGTCACCACGCCTTCGTCGCTGTCGGTGTATCCCCAAATCCAGCCATATCTGCGGCAGTACTACGTGGAGGTCTACCACCCCTACGAGTCCGAGCTCTGGGTTCGGCGAGGGTCGGTGCCGGCGGGGGTTCACCCCCTCCAGCAGTGAGCCTGGGCTGGCACCCGGTCTCAGCGCCGGTTAGGATCAGTGGCGGTGAAAGGCAGGTGGCAGGTGCTGGGCCGGGGCGTCGCCATCCTCATGGCGGCCGGCGTGGCGGCGGGATGCGGTGCGCCCTTGGGCACAGCGCAGCACCCCCGGCCCAAGGGCAGGGCGACTCCGGTGAAGGTGACCCAGGACGAGCGCGCCGCGGCCGCAGCGGCGGCGTTTCTTAGCCAATTGGAGGAGGGCCGGTACTCGGCGCAGTGGGCGGAGCTGGCCCCAGTGGCCCAGAGCCAGTGGCCTTCAGAGGCCGCCCGGACCGCGATGCTGACTGCGAAGTTCGAGGGGCCGGCGAGAATCGTCGGCTTCGCGGTGGGGGTCCCGGGCCCGGCACCTCCCTGGGTGAGCTCAGAGGATCCAGCGCAGATCTTGTCCGGCGGCATCCGGATACCGGTCAGCATCAGCTTTGCGGCGCCTCTTTCCCTGCAGCCTCAGGGCGTCGCCGACGCCTACCAGAAGCTGGATCTGGTCGTGGTGGCTGCCCAGGACGCCAGGCTCCTGGTGTTGGGGAGCGGCCCCGCGTCTCTGGACGCGCCGATAATCGAGCCAACGCGACCGGTCCAGGAGGCGGCGGCGGTGCCGGTCCTGATGTATCACGTGGTCGCCCCGTTTCCGGTCCGGGCACAGTGGAACAGCCAGTACGCCTATGATCTGGAATACGGACTAACGGTGACCCCAAGTCAGTTTGCCTCCCAGATGGCATTTTTGGTGGCCCAGGCGGCCCACGCCATTTCGCTGAATCGATTGGCCGATTTCCTGCTCTATGGCCTGCCGCTGCCTGCCCACCCCGTGGTGATCACGTTTGATGACGGGCGCGCCAGTCCCTATCAGTACGCGCTGCCGGTCCTGGAACAGGATCACTTCACGGCCACGTTCTTCATACCCACTGGATTGGTGGGAAAGTATGTGACGACGGAGACCGGCTACAACCCACAGCATTATCTGAGCTGGTCCCAGATCGACACCCTGGCTCAGACCGGCTTCTGGGTCGAGGATCACACCCTCTACGACAACGTGGCCCTCTGGGGCCTGGGGCAGTCTGAGGTTGCCCAGTTGGCCGGCCAGACCGCCCAGGTTCTCTTCCAGCACACGGGGCGCCCGGTTCAGTTCATCGCTTACAGCGGCCTCTGGCCATTCCCCACATCCACCGCCGTCGGCGCAGCCCAGACGCAGCTCTTCACTGAGCTGGCGGGTCTGGGGTATGTTGCGGGGGTGGTTGACGCCCGCACCGACTCCGACCAGCAGAGCACATCCGAGCTCTGGCAGATCCCCAGAATCCGCATGAATCCGAACGAGCCGGGCGCCCAGCTGGCGCCCTGGGTGCAATAGGGAGGTGAGCACGGTGGATGGGTCGCTTGAGGTCGTGGTGGAGATACCCAAGGGCAGTCGAAACAAGTACGAGATGGATCATGAGACGCATCGGATCAGGCTGGACCGGGTGTTGCACTCATCGGTGCACTACCCGACCGACTACGGGTTCATTCCCGAGACCCTGGCCGAGGATGGAGATCCGCTCGACGCCCTTGTGGTGGTGGAGGAGGGTACGTTTCCCGGCTGCTCGGTCCCGGCCCGCCCCATCGGGCTGCTTCATATGGCAGATGAGCACGGAACCGACATCAAGGTGCTGTGCGTGGCCGCCACCGACCCTCGGTTCGACCCCATCCAAAATTTGGAGGATCTAGCTCCCCATTGGCTCCGGGAGATCGAGGTCTTCTTCGAGACCTACAAGCAGTTGGAGGACCTGAAGGAGGTTTCGGTCGGAGGCTGGGAGGGGGCGGAGGCCGCCTGGGGCGCCGTCGAGGATTGCCGCCGAAGACTCCTCCGGCACGCCCCTGGCTGACCCCGGCCTCGGATCTCTATCATGGGAACTGTTCCGAGCGGGTTTTCGACCGCGCCCACCAAGGGGAGCTGCGATGAGACGGAAGGTTTCGATCGTCGGCGCTGGCAATGTCGGGGCCACGACTGCCCAACGGCTGGCTGAGCTAGACCTCTTCGATCTGGCCCTGGTTGATGTTGTGGAAGGCCTGGCCGAAGGCAAGGCGTTGGATATGGCAGAGGCCGGGCCGATCCAGGGGTACGACACCAGGATCGTGGGCGGGACCGATTACGGGATCACCGAGGGGTCGGAGATAGTGGTGATCACCTCGGGTCTCGCCCGCAAGCCAGGGATGAGCCGGGACGATCTCATCTCCGCCAACGCCAAGGTCGTGGGGCAGGTGACCGAGGAGGTGGTGCGGCGCTCGCCGCAAGCTGTCCTGGTCATCGTCACCAACCCGCTGGACGCGATGACGGAGTTGGCGCTGCGGGCCAGTGGCCTTGATCGATTCCGAGTCATAGGCATGGCCGGGATCCTGGACACGGCCAGATTCCGCACCTTCCTGGCCACCGAGCTGAACGTGTCCGTGCGGAGCGTCGAGGCCTATGTTCTGGGTGGGCACGGGGATTCCATGGTGCCCCTCAGGGGGGTCACCAGCGTTGCCGGGGTGCCGGTCGGCCGGATGGTACCTGCCCCTCGGTTGGAAGAGATCGTCCAGCGCACCCGGGATGGCGGAGCCGAAATCGTCAAGTTCCTCAAGACGGGGAGCGCCTACTATGCCCCATCCGCGGCCGCCGCCCAGATGGTCGAGGCCATCGCCGCCGACAGGGGGCAGATCCTTCCTTGCGCGATTCGCCTGGAAGGCGAGTACGGGTTGAGCGGGGTGGTGATGGGGGTTCCGACGAAGCTGGGTGCGGGTGGCGTCTCCCAGGTGATCGAGGTGGAGTTGACGCCCGGTGAGCGCGAGGAGCTGGAGCGCTCCGCGCAGGCGGTCCGAGAAGTCACAGCGGTTCTGCCCTGATGGCGGCCGCCCTGACCCATCCGGCCGACGCCGACGTGCGCCGGCAGGATCGCTGGTGGCTCTACCCGGCCAACGTGGTGGCCTGGCTCACAATCTTCGGGGTCTACAGCCTGTGGACCATCGTCTTCTTTCACAGCGATCAGTTTCACCAGTATCTATCTCCGTTCTACTCCCCGCAGGTGGCGGTGGGGAGAACCCCGGTGTCGCCCGCGCTTTTCATCTTTTACATTCCGCTCGGGTTTCGAGCGACCTGCTACTACTACCGCAAGGCGTACTACCGTTCCTTCTTCCAGGATCCGCCCGCTTGCGCGGTTCGCGAGCCCGGGGAATTGGCGGCGGTCTCGCCGACCGGAAGGGGTGCTCGCTACCGCGGGGAGACCCGGTTGCCGTTCATTCTCAACAACCTGCACCGCTTCTTCATGTACTTCGCGGTGGGCTTCTTGGTGGTCCTTTGGATCGATGCCTACCAAGCATTCTCCTACCATGGCCACTGGGGGATAGGGCTCGGCAGTGGGATCATGCTGGTCAACGTCATTTTCTTGACCGGCTACACCTTCGGCTGCCATTCGCTCCGGCATCTGGTGGGCGGCGGCAAGGACTGCTTCTCCTGCATTCTCGGCGGCCGTCAGCGCTATCAGGCATGGAGGGGGATCAGCTGGCTGAACGCTCGTCATGCCAACTTTGCTTGGATCAGCCTTTTCAGCCTTATCATCACGGACCTGTACATCCGGCTGCTGGCTTACGGGGTCATCCATGATCCCCACTTGGGCTTCTGAGGGACCGGGATGACCATCGAAGCTACCTATGACGTCTTGGTTCTGGGGGCCGGGGGGGCCGGCATGAGGGCCGCCATAGCCGCGGCTGAGCAAGGGTGCCAGGTTGGTGTCGTCTGCAAGTCGCTTCTGGGCAAGGCCCATACGGTCATGGCCGAGGGCGGGATCGCGGCGGCGCTGGCCAACCTGGATTCTGAGGACTCTTGGCAGACCCACTTCGGCGACACCATGCGCGGCGGGGCCATGCTCAACAACTGGCGCATGGTGGAGTTGTACGCCCACGAGGTGATCGACCGTGTGATCGAGCTTGAGCAGTGGGGCGGCGTGTTTGATCGGACCAAGGAGGGGCGCATCAGCCAGCGCGCCTTCGGGGCGCACTCATGGCGCCGTTTGGCTCACATCGGAGATAGGACCGGCCTCGAATTGATCAGGACTTGTCAGGACCGCCTCGTCCACACTCCAGGGATCACTGTCCACATGGAGACCACGTTGACCAGGCTGCTGAAGGACGCCGACCGGGTGGCGGGCGGGGTGGGGTACCAGCGTGCCACCGGCGAGCCCGTTGTCATACGCGCCAAGGCGGTGGTTCTGGCGAGCGGTGGTTGGGGGCGGATGTTTCGGATCACCTCGAACTCATGGGAAGGGACCGGTGATGGGGCGGCGATGGCATACGAGGCCGGAGCGGAACTGAAGGACATGGAGTTCGTGCAGTTCCACCCGACCGGCATGGTCTGGCCCCCAGGGGCGCGCGGCATCTTGGTCACGGAGGCGGTTCGGGGTGAGGGCGGAATCCTGCGCAACAGTGCCGGTGAGCGGTTCATGGAGCGCTACGACCCGATCAAGAAGGATCTGTCTTCCCGCGACGTGGTGGCGAGGTCGATCTTCAAGGAGGTCCAGGCGGGCCGGGGATCCCCCCACGGCGGCGCATTCCTGGACGTCACCCACCTAGGGGCGGAGACCATCCGCAGGCGCCTGCCCTCGATGTACGAACAGTTCCACAGCCTGGCGGGAGTGGACATCACCAAGCAGGCGATGGAAGTCGCCCCCACGATTCACTACACGATGGGCGGAATCAATGTGGAGGCGGAGACCGCCGCCACCACCGTGGCCGGCCTCTACGCTGCCGGAGAATGCGCCGCGGGCCTCCATGGGGCCAACCGGCTCGGGGGGAACTCACTCGGAGACATCCTCGTGTTCGGCAGGCGCGCCGGAGAAGCGGCGGCGGAGTTCGTGAAGACACATGACCAGCTTCCCGCGGTCAGCCAAGCTGAGATCGCCGAGGAGCAGGAGGTGCTTCTGCGCCCCCTGTCCGGGGGCCGCGGCGAAGATCCGTTCAAGCTGCATCGCGAACTCCAGGACGTGATGCAGTCGGGCGCGGCGATCGCTAGAACTGAACAGTCATTGACCGAGGCTCTGGAGCAGATTCTGGAGCTGAAGGAGAGGGCGCAGCACATCCGCGTGCCCGGCAGCAGCGCCTACAACCCCGGATTCAGCAGCGCTCGCGATGACATTTTCATGCTCACCGTGAGCGAGGCGATCGTACGGTCTGCGATCGAGCGGCGCGAGAGTCGCGGCTCGCAGTGGCGCTTGGACTATCTGGAGCGCGACCCGGAGCTGGGAAAGGTGAACCTGATCACCCGCAAGGGTGGCGACGGGCGGATGGAGGTGGCGAGGGTTCCCATACCGCCGATGCCCGAGGAACTGCGCCTCCTCACCGAGGGCGAGACCCGGGTTGCGGCCACCGCCGTCGCTGACGCCGCCGAGGCGAAGTTGCGGGCCCAGCGTAAGGGGCCGGCGGTCAAGGTGGAGGTTTCACCCGAGGACGAGCATCCCACGACGTTGCGAATCCAATATGACGATGGCTTGACCGATCGCGAAGTGCAGATGCGGGTATGGCGTGGGGATGTCAACGGGGGGGCTTTCGAACAGTTCACCGTCCCCCAGGTGGAAGGGATGGTGGTGTTGGATGCGGTCCACTGGATTCAGGCCAATGGCACTGGCGACCTGGCGGCACGATGGAACTGCAAGGCTGGCAAATGTGGGTCGTGCAGTGCGGAGATCAATGGTCGCCCGTCCTTGATGTGCAAGACCAGAGTCGATGAGGTGCTGGCCACCGCCAGCGAGATCGTCGTCCAACCCATGCAGGTGTTTCCCGCCGTCGAGGATCTGGTCACCGACGTCAGTTGGAACTACGAGGTCAACCGCAAGATTCAGCCCTTCACCCCCGCTCCCGGGGTGAACGCACCTTTCACCATGTATCAGCCGGACATCGAGCGGGTGGCGGAACAGCGCAAGTGCATAGAGTGCTTTCTCTGCCAGGACGTTTGTCACGTGATGCGGGAGCACGATGGGATGGCGCGTTTCTTCGGGCCGAGGTTCATGGTGAGGACGGCGTCGCTGGAGATGCATCCCAAGGACACCGCGGATCGGCTTTCCCAGCTGTACGGGGAGGGTGGCGTGGCCATGTGCAACATCACCAAGTGCTGCACCGAGGTGTGCCCCGAGCACATCAAGATCACCGACAACGCCATCATCCCACTCAAGGAACGCGTGGCTGACCGGCACTATGACCCGATCAGGGGAATCCTATTCAGGCTCAGGCCCCCTCAGAAGGGGTGATCCCAAGTCTGTCTCCGGGAGCGTCTAGTCAGCGTTTCTGACGATCACGATCGGCACGGGCGAATGGTGACTGCACTCCTGGCTGACCGAGCCCAGAAGGAGGGCTTTGAAATCACCAAGGCCGCGGGATCCGACCACCAGCAACTCCGCGCCCTTGGCCCTTTCCACCAGGATTCGCGCGGGTTGTCCATCGTAGACCCCTTCGGTGACCTCCAAGCTCGGGCCGCACTCTGCCACGACGGCGTGAGCGGCAGCGAGCGCTTGGGCAGCGGAACTCTCCATTGCGTCGACAACTTCAGCTGAAGCCGCCTCCAGCGCAGCGGCGGGAATGTTCCAGGCGGCCACCAGTTCAAGGGATGCCTGGCGGAGTTTGGCTTCCGCACAGGCCCAGCGCAGGGCGGCCAGGGAGTGCTGGGACCCATCTACGCCGACCACAATTCTCGACATATGACTCCTCCTGACAGCCTCCTCATCGCAGGGAGCGGAGCAATGGCTCCGCTTCTCTGCCGAGCCTGGGCCGAATAGCGGTTCCCTTTGATCATAGTGCGCTGACATGCTCCAGGCAGGAGCGGGCGGCTGACGGGCGCCATGGCCCCCGCGAGTCACACCAGTTGGCGGGCCGCCTTGCCAATGCCTTCGGAAGCCATCGGATGCTGGTCGGCGAAGCGCGCCATCTGATATGCGGTCAGGCCTGCGGCTACTGCGGTTCCGACTTGGCCAACGAGATTTGCTGCGTCGACCCCAACGATCCAGCCCCCAACTACGCGAAGGCTGTGGGGGGAGAAGAATAGTCTGATCTCGCCACCAATCTCTCCCAGGATCTGAGCTCGACTGTCTTCCTGGAACGAGTACGCGGCCTCCAAAACCTCGATCCCCAGGGTGGCGGCCCGCCCTGGCAGGAGGCCCACAAAGGCGGCCTCAGGAATGGTGAAGATGGTCGTGGGCACCGAGTCGACATCGAAGTAGTCAGTCGCGCGGTTGCCGTTGAGAATGGCGCCGGCGGCCACCAAGGATTGCCTGACGGCGGAGTGGAAGAGCATCGACAGGCCATTTGCGTCTCCGGTCGCGTAGATGTGGGTGAGGTTGGTCTGCAGGGCCGTATTCACGACGGGAACTCGATTGTTCAAGTGGATGCCGGCCGCGTCCATGCCCTCGGGGAGGACGGGGTGGCGCCCCACGGCAAGCAGCACCTGATCGGCGCTGGCCGTGGCCGGTCCTGCAGGCGAGGAGTAGGCAACGACCCGACCCGAGGGGGAGAGGTCCACGCGCTCAACGTGACACTGAAGGCGGATTACGATGCCGCGGTCCAGCAGGCTGGCGAGCAATTTGGCGAAACGCCGGTCCATGCCAGGCAGGATCTGGTCCGCCATCTCCAAAACCTCCACCTGCACCCCCAGGGTGTGGAGCATCGAGGCCACCTCTAACCCGATGTACCCTCCCCCAACTACCAAGAGGCTGCGCGGGAGGTCTGTCATGGTCGGGTCAAGCGCGAATAGGTCGCGACTTGTGACGCAGTGTTCAGCACCAGGAATCGGAGGTATGGAGATGTCCGAACCGCTCGCGATGACGATGCTCTTGGCCGTATGTCGTGGGCGGCTGCCGCCCGTATCGACCTCAAGCGTGTGCGGGTCTATGAAGTGGGCCGTCCCTGGTATGAGTTGGAGGCGGTCGGACAGGCTGGCGAGTTCGGCGGCGTGCTGTTGGTAGCGGAGCATCTGCACTCTGCGCTTGTGAGCGAGCACCTGCTCGTAGGAGACCTCTATAGCGCCGGGCAGGCCCATCGACTGGGTGAGTTGGAAGCGGTGGTAGGCGGCCGCAACCTCCCGGACCGCCTTGGACGGTACGCAGCCCTCGGCCAGGCAGTTGCCGCTCAAGACGCCCTTGGTGTCGATCATGGCCACGGAGAGTCCCGCGCGCGCCAGACGAAAGGCGGCAGGATATCCGCCACCTCCCGCCCCGACCGTGATCGCATCGAACTGCTGGTCTGCCATACGCTTCCAGGCTACTCCCAGCCTGGGGCCCAACGGGGCCGGTCCCGGCCCTCGGCGTCTGTGCTGATCTCGGCCGGCGGGCCGCCCATACAATGAGGCAGCGGCCGGTGCAGGCACGTGTGGAGTCTCTCAGATCGTGATACCGGGAACAGGGGACCCGCAGGGGGCTCCCGACAGGCGGGTCGCGGACATCGGTTCGTCGCCGAGCGGCACCGTGAGTCCCAGTTCCTGCGGGGCAAAAGGGTTGAGCTCCGCCGAGGCGGGCCGCCGGTTGGCGGCGAACGGCCCCAACTCAATCCCCGAGCCCGAGCCCAACCGGGTCAAAATGCTCCTGGGGAAGTTCTGGGCTCCAGTCCCGTGGCTGCTCGAACTCGCGATAGCGCTCGAGCTGTTGTTGCACGACTACCTGCAAGCACTGGTGTTCGCGGTTCTGCTCGCCTTCAACGCCGTTTTGGCGTTCACGCAGGAGGGCCGAGCCCAGGAGGCCGTCAGGCTTCTTCGGGAGCGGCTCACGGTCACGGCCAGGGTCCTCCGAGACGGGGAGTGGCGTCAGCTGCCCGCCGATCAGGTGGTGGTGGGTGATGTGGTGCACATCCGCCAGGGCGACATCGTGCCCGCTGACCTGGTCCTCTCCGACGGCGCGATCGAACTGGACCAGTCCGCATTGACCGGAGAGTCGAGGGCCGTTTCCGCCGGGGCTGGGGATCCGGCGTACTCGGGATCGGTCGTGGTCCGTGGGGAAGCTTCTGGAGAGGTAAGCGGCACGGGTGCCAAGACCTTCTTCGGGCGTACGGCGGAGTTGGTCAGCACGGCTCATGCGCCGGGCAACATGGAGCGTTTGATCTTCGGGATCGTGCGGGCATTGATCATCCTGGCCCTGGTGATCGTGGCGATGGTCGTCGCCGATGGAGTGGTCCGCCACCTGCCGCTGCACGCAATGCTCCCATTTGTACTGATTCTGGTGATCGCCTCGGTTCCCGTGGCTCTGCCTGCCACCTTCACCCTGGCCACGGCCCTCGGAAGCAAGGAGATGTCGGAGCGACGGGTGCTGGTGACCAGACTGGCGGCCATCGAGGAGGCTGCCAGCATGGAAGTGCTCTGTACGGACAAGACTGGCACTCTCACCCAGAATCGCCTGACGGTGGAGTCCGTGTTCCCGCTGCCGCCATTCGAGGAACTCCAGGTGCTCAAGGCGGCCGTGGCCGCCAGTGATGCTGCGACTCTGGACCCACTGGACGTGGCCCTGATTCAAGCTGGGATTGACCGGGGCGCGGGTTCGCTGGGGACCGTCTTGAGTTTCACCCCCTTCGAACCTGCCACCAAGAGATCTGAGGCCCTGGTGGATGTCGCAGGTGTGCCCGTCCGCGTAGTCAAAGGGGCACCCCAGGTCGTCGCCGAGCTGACGGATGTGGGCGGCGAGCAACTGCGCGCGACTGTGGCGCTCGCCGCTGAGACCGGCGCCCGCGTCTTGGGGGTTGCGCAGGGTCCTCCGCAGGGCAAGTTGGAGATGGTGGGCTTGGTAGCTCTGGCGGACCCACCCCGGGAGGATGCGAGCAGGCTGGTGGACCACCTGCACCGGCTGGGGGTGAGGGTGGTGATGGTCACAGGCGACACCTTCGCCACCGCTGCCGCCATCGCCGGCCGGGTCGGGATCGGCACTCGGGTGGCAAATGCCGATGTCCTGCGAAGCACCCGTCCAGAGGCCAGCACCCATTCCGGTGCCGCCGGCATGCTGGCGCGCCGGACCAAGACCGACCCGTGGGCAAAGGCTGGGTGGATGGATGTCTACTCCGAGGTTTTGCCCGAAGACAAGATGCACCTCGTAGAAATGCTCCAACGGCAGGGAATCGTGGTGGGGATGACGGGAGACGGTGTCAACGATGCGCCGGCCCTCAAGAAGGCCGAGGTCGGTGTCGCCGTGGCGGCGGCCACCGACGTTGCCAAGGCGGCGGCGAGCCTGGTGCTAACCGATCCCGGGTTGGAAGACATGGTGGCTGGGATTGAGGTGAGTCGCCGGATCCACCAGCGGATGCTCACGTACACGCTTAACAAGATCGTGAAGACGCTGCAGGTGGCAATCTTCCTCGGATTCGGTGTGCTCGTCCTGGGCCAGTTTGTGACCACCCCGACACTGGTCGTGCTGCTCCTGCTGGCCAACGACTTCGTCACCATGTCCCTGGCCACGGATCGGGTGAGGTCGCCTCGGCGGCCGCAGCGCTGGACGGTCGGGCCCCTGGTCATGGCGGCCACGGGGCTGGCCATTCCGCTGGTGCTGCTGTCTTTTGGGCTGTGGTGGCTGGGGACCACGGGACTCCACCTGCCGTTGGGAGCCATGCAGACCCTGATATTTGTCTGGCTCGTGCTCTCGGGCCAGGCAACGGTGTACATCGTGCGGGAGCGGGAACACTTCTGGCACTCCGCTCCAAGTCGGTGGCTGGCGGCCAGCACCGTGGCCGATCTTGTGGTGGTACTGCTTCTGGCCTGGCGCGGTTGGCTGATGACCGCGATCGGCCCTGTGGAACTGGGCGTGGTGTGTGGAGTTGCGCTGATCTACCTAGGGCTGGGAGATTGGGTAAAGGGTTGGGTGTTCCACGTCTCAGGGTTGCGCCGCTGATGCAGTAGGCGCGATCTTCTGGGCGCCCCCGCGACCGATGCCGAAATCACCGTGGCAGTGGTGGCACGGGATCGTCAGAAGGCCGGGATCAGAAGGAGAGCACGTGGTGGTATCCCCGTGATTCCTCGGATTGCCGGTTCTCCGAGACGCAATAGGCTGGAATCTACCAAAGCGGGTGGCACTAGGATGGCGAAGGCCACCGTACCTGGAGGAGCCGGTGGCTGCGCACGTGGTGGTGATTGGAGGCGGTTCCACAGGGTCAGCGGTCGCGCACGACCTGGCGCTCCGCGGTCTCGCGGTGACGGTGTTGGAACGGGGAGAGGTGGCGTCGGGCACCACCGGGCGCAATCACTGTCTGCTGCATTCGGGCGCACGGTACTGCGTGACTGACCAGGAGTCCGCACGCGAGTGCATCACCGAGGTTGAGATCTTGGATCGGATCATGCCGGATCTGCTGGAGCGGAACGGGGGGCTCTTTGTGGCCATCAATGAGTCGGACCTGGCCTTCAAGGACCAATTCCTGGACGGCTGTTCCAGCTGCGGGATACCGGCCCGGGAGGTTCCGGTTGCGGCTGCCATGAAGGCCGAGCCGTTCCTGAACCCCGAGGTTCTGGCGGCGGTAGAGGTGCCTGACGGGGTCTTCGAGCCCTTTCACTTCTGCCTTGCCTTCTTGGCCACGGCCAAAGTTCATGGCGCCGTGGTGCGCACCTACACCGAGGTTCTTGAGTTGGTCGTGCATGGCGCTCAGGTCACTGGGGTGGTTATCAAGGACCATCTCCGCGGCACCGTGTCCACTGTCGATGCCGACGTGGTGGTGAACGCGGCGGGCCCTTGGGTGGGAAAGATCGCGGCCATGGCAGGTGTCCGTGTCCCGGTGACGCCAACACCCGGAGTCATGGTCACACTTGACGCGCGCCTGAACAACCGGGTGATCAACCGCCTTAACCGGCCAGCGGATGGCGACATCGTCGTCCCCCAGCGCGCCACCTCGATTATCGGGACGACCTCGTGGGTCGTGGAGGACCCCGACCTGATCCCCGTGCCGGCGGAGCATGTCAGCCAGATGCTGGCGGCGGGGGAGGAGCTGATCCCGGCGGTGGCCAAGGTCAGGGTGAGGGCTTCGGCGGCGGTCGCGCGCCCGCTTGTGACGAGGCGGCAGGCGGACTCCCGCGCTGTCAGCCGGACCTTCGAGTGCTTCGACCATTCCGCCGACGGGATCGGCGGGTTCGTGACCATCGCGGGCGGCAAGACGACAAGCTCCAGGGCCATGGCGGAGCGCGCTGCCGACGTGGTCTGTGCCCAGCTGGCGATCTCCACCCCGTGCTCCACTCGTGATGTGCCGCTGGTGTCGTACAGGACTTTCTATCAATGAACAGTTCGTCAGCACCCCTGGAGGTGTCGTTTCGGATCCGCCGAAGTCGTCCGGGGATTGCCAGCCACTTTGACTTGTTCAGGATCGCCATCAACCCGGACGGCAAGGTCCTGGACGGGCTTGATGCCATCTGGGCAACTCAAGACCACGGGGTCATGTTCCGCCGTGCTTGCCATCACTCGTCCTGTGGGGCTTGTGCCATGCGTATCAACGGGAAGGAACGGCTGGCCTGCATCACCCCGGTCGCTGTCGCCCTGCAGGAGCATGACCCCGTGGTCGTCGAGCCTCTCAACAACCTTCCGATCGTCGCCGATCTGGTGGTGGATGTGGCGGGCTTTTTCGCGCGGATGACGGCCTCGGACATGGTCATCACCAGGCGTGGAGAGGACGTCTTGCCGGTGAGCGTGGACCCTCTGCCACCGAAGGTGGAATCGGTGGCGGTCCATCCATTGGAGGGCGCTGCTTCGGTCAGCCGATTTGAGAGTTGCATCGAGTGCGGCATCTGCGTGAGTGCCTGCCCATCCATGGCCGCCGACGACGGATTCCTGGGCCCCGCGGCTCTGGCAGCCATCCATCGGACCCGCCAGGCTACTGGGGATGGCGAAGAGGCGCGACGGCTTCTGGCGCTGGCCGATGGGGAGGGTGGGGTATGGCGCTGCCATAGCTCCTTCGAGTGCTCGGCAACGTGTCCCCAGGGCGTGGACCCGGCAGCCCAGATCATGGATCTGCGCCGGCAAATCCTGTCCCTCCGCCTGAAGTCGCTGGGGAGAAGGTGAAGTGAGCGTGGCCAGACCCCAGGAGGAGAGACGACCCAGCCGGTGGTTTGACGTTCGAAAGCGCCATGAGGGAGCGTGGGCTTACGCTCTCAACCGGATCACGGGCCTCGGGCTGGTCGCCTATCTATATGTGCACTTGGGAGTGCTGAGCATTCTGGCGCGCGGTCCTCAGGCGTGGAACAGTTTTCTGGCGACCTCCAAAGCGCCCGTCTTCACCCTCCTCGATGTGATCGTGCTCTTGGGGGTGCTGTTCCATGCCCTGAATGGGATTCGCGTTAGCCTTACCGGCGTGGGGCTTATGGTGCGGCGCCAGCGGTGGATCCTGCGGGGCTTGATCGGGGTCGGGGTCGTGCTGTTCGTGGTGGCAGGCGTTCTCTGGAGCGTGGGCCGATGAGCGGGCAGTTCACCCGCGTGACCCGGGGAACGAGGAGTTGGTTATGGCAGGCCTTCACCGGCATCCTGCTGCTCCCACTTTTGGGGCTGCATGTGATCGCCAACCACTTTGTGGTGCCCGGTGGGGAGCGCGACTTTGCCGAAGTCGCTTCCTACATGGGGAACCCGGGCATTGTGGTTCTGGAGGTGCTCTTCCTGGTGGTGGTCACCTCACATGCCATGCTGGGTCTTCGGGCTGTGCTGTTTGACGTCGGCGTACCATTGCGATTTCGGCGCGGCGTCACCGCCGCACTGACCGTCGTGGGCGCAAGTACTGTGGCCTACGGCCTCTGGCTCACTTGGGTGATCGGGCATTGATCGCGCATGGTGGCGATGGAGGCACGGGCCCGCGCGTCATCTGGAGATCGGAGGGACTCCCCGAGATGGCGTCGCCGGTATCGCCATGAGGAGGCCACTGGCCGGCGCCCGCGGGGCTTGGCGGAGGGTGTTTGAGGCTGATCTCATATTGCTGCACGCTCCATCTGTCTGGGATTTCCGCGAGGAGGTGATCCTCCAGGGTCCGCTCGCCGACGTGATCCCGTCGACGGATGAGTTCGAGATGTATCCCATCGGGCTAACCAGCATCGCCGCCTATCTGGAGCTCAACCACTACAACGTACGCATCTTGAACATCGCCTACAGGATGCTGCGCGATCGTGACTATGACGTGGCGGGACATCTGGCAAGCCTGCGCGCCCCGGTCTTTGGAGTGGACCTGCACTGGTTGCCCCATGCCCACGGTGCTTTGGGGATTGCCAAGCTGGTCAAGGAGCTGCATCCTGATTCGAAGGTCCTGGTGGGGGGGCTGTCGGCGACCTATTTCCACCAAGAGCTGATCGCGAATCCGGCCGTGGACTTTGTTCTGCGAGGAGACTCGACCGAGGAGCCCTGCCGGCAACTGCTTGAGGCGCTTCGCCGGGGGACCCCGCTGGAGTTGGTCGAAAACCTGACCTGGAAGCGAGCCGACGGAACGGTCGTCGTCAACGACCTGAGCTTCGTGCCCCAGGACCTTGACTGGATCGACGTGCCCGCCTACGACTTCCTCCTGCACGCCGTCTTCAAGTACCGGACACTGGCGGACTTCGTGCCCTACGCAGAGTGGCTCCAGTACCCCAGCACCATGGTCCTCAACGCTCGGGGCTGTCCTTACAACTGCTCCATCTGTGGCGGCTCTCGCTCTGGATATGAGATCGTGGCGGGGCGCGCCCGCGCCGCCTACCGGTCGCCGGAGAAGCTGGTCATCCAGTTAGTCT
>JAJYWM010000150.1 GCA_021791455.1 bacterium
ACCGCCCAAGCCCGCTACCGTGCCCAACTGGTGCCGGCGCAGCGTCCCTCAGCGCTCCCGCCGGCTTCCTCCCAGCCTATCCACTGGTTCAGGTCTGATCGCGCCTGGAGCAGGAGCGCGCCGAACGGAGCCGGAAGGACATTCGGAGGTGGGCCCGCCCAGGGCGGACTGGTGCCCCGCGTCGGTGCGGGCACGGGGATCGGCAGATTCTCCTCGTCGAAGAACAACACCCATAGCCTCCGAGACTGGAGCCCGCGCAATGGTACTCGCGGGACGCCTCCCGGCCATCATGCCAGGAAAGACGGGATCCGGAAAGATGGATGACCAGGGCGTCCCGTGGTGGCATGGGGTCGTCCCCGGGCGCACCCCCGGACAGCCGGTGGACCGGGGGCTCCCGGGCTGTCGAGCTTACGCGCAAGTGGGAGACACCGGCGCGCCCCCAGTCCCGAAAGGATTGGCCTCGGGTGACCGGCTGGCCCACACGGCTAGATCTGCTTGATCGAGCCTGGGCACGGCGTGTCGACTGGCGCCGCAGGTCGGCCAGCGCGACCATCGAACCGCATCGGATCCTGCCAGCCAACTCTGAAGCGGGCCGCGGGAGGCGCTGGCCACCAAAACCGGAGCTCTCCCTGAGCTGAAACTCGGCGAGGCAGTTGGCTAGGTGCCGGCTTCGGTCGCCATGTCAGCGGTGACCAAAGCGCCCGGCCACAAGCAAACGCGAGGTGGTTCTTCGGCACCTGCGACGGCGGGTGGTGAACTCAAGTGGACCCCGCAGCCATCGATGAAGCGCCGTCTGCCCAAGGCGATTCTGAGGGCGGAGTCCAATCCCGGTGCCTCCGCCATATATTTACGCTGGGAGCATTGTTCGGGCGCATGTCCGGCAAGTGAAGAGGGAGATGACCGCTCGCGACAACGGGCACGACTTGAAAGCTGATCGGTCCGGCCCTAGTCCGGCTGGCCTGGTCGGGCGGGAGGCCGAGCGCGCGGTTGCCACCGCTCTTCTTCAGGCAGCTCCCTTGGTCTCCATCACCGGCCCCGCCGGGGTGGGGAAGACCGCGCTCTTGAGGTCGATTGTGCAGCCCGGTCCCGGGGTGACCTGGGTTGACCTGTCCGGTCTGCCCCCGCGCGCCGCGCTCTCACGGATCCGTCAGGCACGGGGGCTCCACCGCGGAGTGGCAGGCGAGCCACTAAAGGCTGTTCTCCACGAGCAGGCTGGACTCCTCGTCCTGGACGGTGCCGACCGCTGCCTCTCTCTCTGCGCCGACCTTGCCGCAAGGTCCGCGCCTGGCCCGGGACCGGCGAGGATCGTGGTCACCGCACAGAGCCACCTCGCCGTCGTTGGCGAGGTTACGTGGACCCTGGGGCCCCTGAGCGTGCCCGCCCCCGGCGCATCAACCGTGGCCGGACTCCAGCGCTCAGAGAGCGGCCGTCTGCTCGTGCAGCTCCTCCAGCATCTGTCGGTGCCCGTGTCCGACGAGGATGCCCACCTCCTGGGCCAGGCCTGCCGCAGCCTCGGCGGTATGCCACTAGCACTCAAGCTCTTCAGCGCGACCGTGGCAGCACTGGGGATCCGCGAGGCATGCAACGTCCTCCGTCATGGCCGCGCCGCGCCATCTAGCGGGACCCCGGAGGGGATAGCGGTGGACCGGGCAGTGCGGGTCGCCACGCGAGGTCTGGATCCCAGAGAGGCGGATGTGCTCGCCTGTCTGGCACAGTTCCCGGCCGGCCTCGGCATGGAACAGATCGCCCTGGCCGTGGGTGCCGACGGCAGTGGCTCAGGCAAGGATTTAGTTGGAAGGCTCCGGGAGCTTGCGGCCAGATCCCTTATCACGGCAACCTCCGGGCGCAGCGGGGTACGCCACCGCGTGGAAGCCGCGGTTACCGCTCGGCTGGGAACCATCCCCGGATTCCGGGAGCGGTGGTCCTGGGCACGCCAGAAGCGCGCGCGATGGGTGCTGGGACTGGTCCAAGGTGCCGAGGCGTCCCTGCTGACTGGGCCGGCCCAGCGCGCCTGGCTGGCGCGACTGGAGCTCGAGGAGGACAACGTAAGGGCGTGCTTGGGTGAGGCGCTCGAAGCAGGTGACAGCTCCACCGCTGGGGGCATTGCGGCTGAGCTTTGGCGCTACTGGGAGTTGCGCGGGATGCTCGACGAGGGCCGGAGCTGGATCGACCAGATCCTCAAGATGCCAGAAGTGGCACCTGACTTGCGCTGGCGGCTGTGCGACGGCTTGGCGATGCTCGCCTGGCGTCAGGGTGACCACGCTTCGTCTCGGGCCGCGCTCCGAGAGGCGATGGAGATCACCACGCGCACCGCACCGGAAGGGGAGGCCCGGCTTCTCCACCACCTGGGCTTGGTACAGGCCTTCGCCAACGAGGCAGACGGGGCCATCGCCACCCTCGTCCGCGCGGCGGAAGGCCACGCTCAAGCGGGGGAACTCGGGCAGGCGGCGATGGTCCACTCCACTCTGGGGCTGGTGCTCGCCTCGGGAGGTGATCTGCCCGCCGCTCACTCGCATCTAGACCGCGCGCTAGGGGCTGGCACCATCTTGCGTGACAGTCACGCGCACGCCATCGCCGTCCTCCACCTGGGACTCGTGACCACCCTGGAGGGAAAGCTGGACCAGGCGGCGGAGCACTTCTCCGGCGCCGCCCTGGAATTGCTCGACCTAGGTGATGAGAGAAGCGCCGCCTTCGCGGCCCTGGGGCTCGCGGCAGTGCTTCGGGCCCGCGACCC
>JAJYWM010000079.1 GCA_021791455.1 bacterium
TTAGCGCACCAGTCTGGGGGACTGGGGGTCGCAGGTTCGAGTCCTGTCTCCCCGACCATCATCAACCAGAGCCCGATTTTAAGCGGGTTTTGTGCAGCTTGACAGGAGCCTCAAGGAGTCTTGGACTCCCTTCAAATCCGGCAAGACTGTGGGTTCATTAAACCCGAATTGTGTGAGGCAAGTTCACGACCCCGATCTCACGGACCACCCGGACTAGGGCGGTACGGCATCTCGAGGTCTCGCCAGAGCCCCCTCGAATCCCCTCAGGCGGCTGGTCAAAGATTACCTACGCTCGTGCCGTGCCCGGGGCTTGGCCTCCAAAACCGTGGAGTCGGCCCAGGCCTGTCCGCTCCGAAGCGTGTTTCTGCCCCTGGGCTGCTCGAACCGGCCCGGACCGGCTCGAGTCGGTGACGCCGCGGGCGTTGGAGGTCCTCGCCGCCGAACCACTTGACCCCGAGCGGGTTCAGGGCCGGGGACCGCTCACCCGCTACACCATGCACAGCTACCTCCGGCGGTCAATCAATGTTTGCGCTGGGGGTGGCAAGAAGGCGAGCCAGTCCCGGAACGCGCCGTCGCCCCCCTTCCCTCCCGGCCCAAGACCCTGCCCCTGGTTCTGGAGCGGACTGATATCGAGCGGCCTGAGCAGCTGGCTTCCACTGAGCGCGACCGCCTACTGGTGCGGGTTCTGGCCGATACGGGCATTCGGTTCGGCGAACTGGTCGGCCTGCACTGTGACGTCCTTGTGGTACGCACCCGGGGCTCGTTCCCCCCGGTTCGCGGCAAAGAGGACCGGGACCGCCACGTCCCGAACCGGCCGGAGTTGGCCCGTCCACTCCAGCGGTACATCAACCGCACCCATCCCTCCAAGCACGTCGGTGACCCAGACCGGAAGATTATGGGCCTGCAATTACTAGCTCGCGCCCCGGTTGTTCTGCCGGCGAGGGACATAAGGTAGATCGCGCACTCGTCACGCGGCCGTGGCGACAGCGGCCGGTGAGGTTCTTCCAGGTAGCGACTGCCTCGATCGAAGGCTCCGACGAGATCGTAGCTCGTCGGAAGAGGCCAGGATGGTCGCCAATAGCCACGCCACTCCCGAACGTCCGAAGCGCTGTTCGGGCGGGCTCCAGCGATCCCTCTGCCTCAGCTTCTCACCGGCTGGCTACGCCTCTACGGCTCTGCCGCCTGCCGGAGCGCTGGCGTTGGACCTCCCCGCCACGGCCTGGGTCTCGACAGCCTGCAGGTGCCTCAAGACCACAGGCGGTCCCTGCCTGAGAGATCATCCGACGCCGATGGCACCTCGGGCGCTAACGACGAGATTCCTTATAACGGCCCGGTGCGGGGCTTCACTGCGCGCGAGTCCACCCCGAGAGCTACTTGTATTGGAGGGCAAGCTCTCGCCCGACCATACCGTTATCGCGATTCGGGGCCTCAGGAGCCTCTCGGTTATCCGCTACGCGGCGGAGCTGACGACTTGTCCTCGGGCGGTGGGAATTCGATGTCCTCGGGCGGGAGGCGCCGGAAGCGTGGCGCCCGTAGGTTATGTGGCGTGGACGATCTGACGGAGGCAAGATGGCGGGCGGTCGAGACCCGCGATAAGCGGATGGCTGGTGTGTTCGTCTACGCGGTACGATCCACAGGGGTGTACTGCCAGCCGGGATGCGGCGCTCGCCGGCCGTTGCGGCGCAACATCGAGTTCTTCGCTACTCCTGCCGAGGCGGTGGCCGCGGGCTACCGCGCCTGTCAGCGGTGCGGCCCCGACCAGGACCGGGGCAGCGATCCGGCGGTGGCGTCGATCATCGCGGTGTGCCGGTGGCTGGAGAACCCCGACACGGCTCGGGACCTAGCCGCGATGGCGGCGAGATTGGGGTGGAGCCAACGTCACCTGAGTCGACGGTTTTCCGAGCTGGTTGGCGTGCCGATCGGCAGCTATCTGAGGGCGCAGCAAGCGGAGCGCGTACGAGCCGCGCTGCGCGCCGGTATGCCGGTGATCGACGCTGCCTTCGAGGCGGGGTACGGGTCGAGCCGAGCGTTCTACGAGCATGGAGCGACCAGGCTGGGCATGACGCCCACCCGGTACCGTTCCGGCGGCTGGGGCGTGCGGATCGGCTACACATCGGTGGCCACGTCGATCGGCGTGGTCGTGGGAGCCAGTACGGACCGGGGTGTGTGCGCAGTGCGGGTGGGCACCGACGAGGCGGCTCTGGTGGCAGAGATCGCCGGCGAGTTTCCCGGAGCGCTCCTCGAGCGTGACGACGTCGGACTCCGTGATGTCGCGACGGTCCTCGCGGGCGCTGTGCGAGGCGACGATGATGCGACCGTACTTCCCGTGGACCTCCAAGGGACCGCGTTCCAAGTTCGGGTGTGGGAGGCGCTGCGGACCATCCCGCCCGGCGACACCCGCTCCTACTCCGAGGTCGCAGCCCAACTCGGCGCCCCCGCCTCGGTGCGGGCGGTCGCTGGGGCGTGCGCCGCCAACCCCGCGGCCTTGGCGGTCCCCTGTCACCGGGTAGTGCGCCAGGACGGTTCGCTGGGTGGCTACCGGTGGGGGGTGGCCACGAAACAGGCGCTCCTGGACGCCGAAGCACGAAGCCGCACGTCATGACCACCGAACCTACCGTCGCCGCAGAGCGACACGCGGGCGACAACCTGGGGTTTCCATGGCCAGCTTCATTGGTCATCTTGGGCGCCATTTGGGGTTGCTCGGATTGGTGGATCAAGCTAGAGCTCCC
>JAJYWM010000145.1 GCA_021791455.1 bacterium
GCCGCGGACCTGAGGGCGTCAAGCTGCTCACCAAGGGCAGCCAGACCACTCGCGGCGCGCTCACTTCTCTCCATCTGCTCCTGGAGGCTCTGCTCTATGCTTCGAGCTTCCACGAGCTCCTTCTCGGCACGGGATACCGCAGTGCGCAGGTCGCTGAGCCACTTGAGCTCCGCGCCGCCTGGGGTCAGGAATCTGGAGGCCTCCTTGCGGACGCGGTCCAGCACCGACTCCTCGAGCTCGCCACTGGGAGTCTGCCCGGCCGCCTCGTCCAGCGCCCGCCCCAGTGAGGGGCACTCCTTGAGCCCCACCTGCGCCATCTCCCCACCCTGGTGGACCCAGAGCGACCGCAGCAGGTTGCGGTCCACGCCGCTGAGGTCGAGGATCTCATTGACCCGGTCATGCACCTGCCCACCGGCCAGCGTCTCATCCCTGGGCGCCACCACCCGCAGGGTTGCCCTGGGACGCTTCAGATATCCCTTGCTCAGAGTGAACCGGTAGGCCCCGCTCTCCACATCCAGCTCGATCTCGGGGGCAACGTCCTCGCCAACAGGCTGGAGAGCCATCACCGCTCGGCTCCGGGATGTCTCCGCAGTCCCCAGGCCGACGGCAAGGGCCTCCACCAAGGAGGTCTTGCCGACTCCGTTGGGGCCCTCTATCACGGTGACCCCGGTGGGGTCCAGCTCGACCTCCACAGCCTCCACGCCCCGATAGTGCCGCAGCGCGATCCGGTGCACTCTCATGCCTGGTCGCGCACCAGCCGGAACAGCAATGCCAGGGCATCCGCAGCGACCTCGTCACCGGCGCCCGCCCGGGCTCGCAGATCGTCCGCGGCGACCTGGGCGAAGCCGGAAAGTCCCAGGTCCAAGAGCTCCGAGTCGTCCGGCAGCACGGCCAGCCCTGCTCCAGCGCCGGCGAGCCTGACTCCTGCATACAGGGACCTTGCGCCCTCCAGGCGGGCATCCAGGTCCGCCGCCACCTGCACCGACACCGTCCCTCGCACAGCCAGCCGCAACAGCGTCCTCTCCTTGGCGGGGCGGTCCTCGAGCCAGTTGGAAAGGCGCTCGAGATCGTCTCTCCCGTTGATCGTGAAGTCCTGGCTCACAAACGTCCAGGTCCCGACCCGATGGGGGATTACCTCGGGTCCGGCGTCGCCGAGCTCGACCTCCAGGACGTTGCCGGGATCGACCTCGGTGAATCGGGTGGGCTCCGGGGTTCCCGAGTACCAGATCGCTCCGGTGGAGCCGACCGAGGTGGTCGAGTGGCGATCGCCCAGGGCGAGATAGTCCAAACGCCTCTGCTGGATCGCCTCCTCCACCAAGGAGACCCGGATCAGGTTGGGGTTGCCAGGTTCAGGGTTGCCCAGATCAACCGCACCATGGGCTACCACGAGCCGCCGAGCCGACGTCGGTAAAAGTCGCTGGCACAAGTCGCCAACGGGGTCACCGATGGGCCGCCGGGACAGCCATGGGACCCCGATCAGTTCCAGGCCGGGGATGGGGTGCCTGGGTTCAGAATCCGAAAGGAGATGGACGTTGGCGGGGCATCGGGAGTGAAACAGCGGGGACTTGAAGATCCCCCCGGGTTGGAGGGGATCGTGGTTGCCGGGCAGAAGGTAGATCGGCACCTCTGCCTCACCCATGGCATCAAGGGCGCGCCTGACGACCGCAGGGTCCAGCAGGTTGGACTCGAAGACATCGCCCGCCACCACCGCAAACGACGCCCCGACCCGGCGAGCCACCTCACCGATGCTGCGGATGGCCTCAATGCGCGCCGCGGCGAAGCGCGCCTGGGCCTCCTGGCTCAACTGCTCCCTCCACATGCCGAGCTGCCAGTCGGCGGAGTGGACGAAGCGGATGGTCTCCAGGGCTGGCAACCTCAGAACACGAATGAAGCGGTAACGATCCTATCGGGTCAGATCCGCACGATAGTCACGGCAAGCGCGGCGCGATCGGCTTCAGCCGGCTGGAACGGGAGGCGTCTCGGGGGTGGCCACCCGACCGTTACGGTCGCGCGCGGGGGGGCCCATAGAGATGGGCTTGGGGGGCAGCCCGGTGACCTCCAGGATCTGCTCCTCATTGAGTGACTCCTCACGTAGCAACGCCGTGGTCAGAGCCACCAACTTCTCGCGGTTTTCGTCTAGCAAGCCCATGGCCTCGTCGAAGCACTCCTCGACGATGCGCCGAACCTCGGCGTCTATCACCTCGGCGGTGGTGTCACTGTAGGGCCGCTGGGAGATCATCATGGTGCTCTGGTCCCCGTCGTCGGACAGGTTGAGGGGGCCCACCTTCGGGCTCATCCCCCACCGGACAACCATCTGGCGCGCGATCTGGGTCACCTGTTGCAGATCACTCTCCGCACCGGTGGTCACGACGTCGTAGATCAGCTTCTCCGCCGCCCGGCCACCGAGCGCCCCGACGATCCGAGCCCTGAGGTACGTCTCGGGGTAGTTCTGGCGGTCGTCCACCGGGGATTGGACGGTTACCCCGAGCGCTCTTCCGCGGGGCACGATGGAGACGCGACGGACCGGGTCTGCGGCCGGGACCAGCAGCCCGAGGAGAGCGTGTCCGCTCTCGTGATACGCGGTGCGCTGGCGATCCTCCTCTGAGAGCACGATCCTGCGTGCGGCCCCCAGGAGCACCTTCTCCAGCGCCTCGGTGAAGTCGGCCATGGTGACCGCCGTGCGCTCCTTGCGGGCGGCCAGAAGAGCCGCCTCGTTGACCAGGTTGCGCAGCTCCGCCCCCACCAGCCCCGGCGTCTGCGAGGCCAGGTTGTCGAGGTCGATATCACTCCCCAGGGGCACCCCACGGGTGTGGATCTTCAGGATCGCGGCCCTCCCCACCCGGTCTGGGGGTTGCACCATCACCCGGCGATCGAAGCGTCCCGGCCGCAGCAGGGCGGCATCGAGGACGTCCGCCCGGTTGGTGGCCGCCAGCACGATGACGCCCTCCCGAGAGTCGAAGCCGTCCATCTCGGTCAGAATCTGATTGAGGGTCTGCTCGCGCTCATCGTGGCCGCCGAAACTCGGCCCGGCGCTGCGGCTGCGCCCGATGGCGTCGAGCTCGTCGATGAATATGATGGCCGGCGCCGCCTCACGGGCTTTGGAGAACAGGTCGCGCACTCGCGACGCCCCAACTCCGACCACCATCTCAATGAACTCCGACGCCGAGATGCTGAAGAACGGGACCTTGGCCTCGCCGGCCACCGCCCGAGCCAGCAGCGTCTTGCCGGTCCCCGGCAGCCCCACCAGCAGGACCCCCTTGGGGACGGTCCCCCCGAGACGCTGATACTTGCCGGGTTGGCGCAGGAAGTCGACGATCTCCTCCAGCTCCTCCTTCGCCTCCTCTATACCGGCCACGTCCTGGAAGGTGGTGGCGGGCCGCTCCGGGTCGTAGAGACGCGCCTTGGAACGGCCCAGGCTGAACAGCCCCCCTCCAGCGGCGTTGGCGGTACGACGCATGAACCAGATGAAGATGAGCACGAACAGCAGGGTCGGTCCGAAGTACTCGAGAAATACCACCAGCAAGCTGGTGGGCGGATTGGGATTGTTGGCGTTCTCGGTCACGTGGTGAGCCTCGAGCAATGCCTGCAAGCCGCCGCCCGCGAAACTGGGCTGCTGGGTGGAGAAGTCCTTGGCCTTGTTCTTTGAGGTCGGGGTCACCCCCATGGCATGGGTGAAGGTGCCAGTGATAGAGGCCCCTGTGCTGGTGATGCTGGTCACATCCCCGCTCTTGACGTCGCTCAAGAAGACGTTGTACGGGACGGTGATGCTCTTGGGTTGCGAGGGGGGAAAGAAGACGTTGGCAATGAGGAGATTGAGGGCCAGGAAGATGCCCAGGGGCAGCAGGAACTGGACCGACCTCCAATGTGTGGGCCGGCGCTGCTGGTTCCCGTTGGGGCCAGTCGAGGAGCTCGGGTTGCCCCCTCCCTGATTCTGAGTCACGAATTCACGCTAGCAGATGTCGCTCATGCGGTCGTCATCTAAATGGAAGGCTTGGGAGTAGCTGAGAGCAATGACGGGCTCAGCCCCACATTCGCCCAAGCCGCCAGGATGCTCCCCGAGACTGCCGGTAGAGGTCAAGACAGCGTCCGTCATCGAGCAGTACCCTCCAGTAGTCGCGGCTCTGCCGTTGCTGGGGTGGCGTGCGCCACCAACCCACCTCAACCACCCAGTGCTCGACCCACTCCCGCACCTTGACCATGCCATCGCCAAGATCCACCGCACTCGGCCCGGAGCCGTCGGTGACGACAACCACCGCTGCACTCATCTCGAGTGCCAAATCAGCCGCTCCTCAGGGACGTCTCCGGGATGCCCAGGACGCAGACCCACACGCCAGACCAGGCTCTGGCCGAACCGCTCGTGGAGCCTTGCCACCGCACGCCCTATCTCATCTCTGGTGGTATCACCAACCGCCCAAAGCTGAGACTGCACCTGGGGAGGCGGGGTCAAGCTCAAGGCCTGCAGCTCGATGGTCAGAACTCGGCAACGCGCTCTGGCGAGCAAACTCAAGATGGGGTGAAGCAGATCCTCGGCGGTGACGGCCGGGGTTGGAATCGTGATCTCATCCATGAAGACCCCAGGTTGTCCCAGACCGAGCTCACCTCCCGTCGCATCCTCATCCAAAAGCAGGATTCGCAGACGACCGCATGCGAGCCCAAGTCTGGCCAGCTCCTGGGCCAGCATCGCGGCCAATTCCGGGGCCCCGAAGCGCAGCGCCTCTGTGTTCTCAACCACTCCTGCCAAGACCTTGCGCACCGCGCATGGCGGCGGCTTGCGACGGGGATTTATGGCTGCCCCATCCTGGCCCAGGCAGAGCCGGTAAAGGGTCAGCGCCGCTGGCCCCAACTGTCTTTGCAGGTCAGCCAGTGGTATCGCCAAACAGTCACCACAGGTCAGCAGGCCGAACCCCAGCAGCTGTGCCACCGTCTTCGGCGGCAGTGGCAGTTCGGCCACCGGCCAGGTGGAGAGGAATGTTGGGGCAGCCCCACGGGGCACCAGTCTGATTCGTCCCGCCCCGGCTCGCCGCGCCGCCGCAAGTGCCACGAACCGGGATTGCCCAACCCCCACCGCGGGAGCCACGCCCAGAACCCGCTGGACCGCGCGGCCGAGTTGAGAGGCGCGGGCGGCCTTGGTGGCCCAGCGGGGATCCCGACCGCCGAGGTCAAGGTAGACCTGGCTGTCGCCACGGATCTCCACCAGCGGGCTGAAGTCATATAGAACAGCCAAAAGTTGCTCACGCACACCTTCCAAACGGGGGTGCTCATCCTGCAGCCGGACCGCCCCCGGAGAAGCCATCTCAGCCTGGCTGGCATCCTGACCCAGGTGGACACCCGCTGCCATGGCGGCTTCGGAGGCAGCCTTAACCACCATCCTGTCGGAAGGACCGAATCCGCTCACCACAACCGCCTCAGGAATAAGTTCGGGATGGTCTCGCCAGGCCAGCAGCAGGCGGAGATGAGGAAACCTGAGGCAGCCGAGAAGCGCCTCACCCTTCAACTCCCAACCGCCTCCATAAGGGACTCCCTCATCAACACGTCATCCCTGCTCTGCCCCCGTTCCACGACCCCAACCGGGCTTGGATAGGCCCGGGGAAAGCCGACCACAAGCCGGCACTCACCCCCCAATGGGCCCATCCGGCTGCGCACCACGCTGAGGCTGAGCTCGACTCCAACCACATCCCGGTGCGCCCTGACCCAGCCCTCGCGGCGGCAGGAGAGCTCCATGGCAACTCGGCCCCGAAGGCTCGGAGGAATAGCCGCACCGCCTCCGAGAAGCCCAACCGCCCCCCGCTCCTCCAAGGCCGCCACCAGCAGGGCGGGGACCGATCTGCTCAGCTGCTGCCAGCTGTGCGCCAGCAGCAGGCAGAAGTCCACCCCGCCCAGGATCACGGATCGAGCCGCCGCCCATCCCTGCTCCGGCAGCCGGGGCCGCACCAACCAGCAGTTCTCCAACGCCCCGCCGTAGTCCGCGATGTCACCTGGGTCAACCCGCATATCAAAATCGACCACAGCGACCGGCAGAGTGCGGGAGATCCGGGCCAGGAGCGCCAACCCAAGGTCGAACACCCCCTCTCCAGCCCTACCTGTTACCCAGCTGAGGCGCTCCCGCGGCAGCCCTCCCCCCGGGAAGAGAGCATCCAAGCAAAGAACTCCCGTCTCCAGCCCACCTCGCTCGCCAGCGCCGCCATAGCGCACCATCGTGGGCCCAAAGCGGCGGTTGAGGTCTGCGACCACGGTCTTAAGAGAGCCGTGGCCTTCGTCCGTCACCTCCAGTGGTCGATCCAAGCCCATCCCGCGAGGTCCTCTGCTCAACTCGAAAGGGCGCCCCCAATTGCGGCGCCGCTCCGAGGAGTATACGAACTGCTGTTCGTTGTGGCAAATCGCGCCCGCCTCTGGGTCGCCTCTCCCCCAGGGCCTTTCGCAAAAGCATGAAGCGAGATCGAAACCACCGCACGCCGCCCTCTCTCTGTTTAAAATCCCTTACATAAAGCGGATAACGTTCATTCCGCTATAGAAGGGAGGCTAGTTTATGAATCGTCGCGAGTTGGCCAAAACCCTGCAGGGCAAAGTTGTAGTCGAGTACGAGGACGGCACCAAGGAGTCCGTCTTTCAAAACTTCGCCATGGCTGACGACACTCTCAAGTTGATCTTCGACATCATCGGCCAGAGGCTTGAGGCCGGCGAAGAGGTGGCCATCGCCGGCTTCGGTCGCTGGAAGATTCGCGAGACCGCGGCCGGCATGCGCCGAAACCCCCAGACCCAGGAGATGGTGCGAGTACCGGCCACCCAGAAGGTCCGCTTCTATCCGGCGACCGCGCTCAAGACCGCTGTCGCCGGCAAGTCGGCCCCGCGCCGCCGTGGCGCCAAGCGCTGACAACGACCTGAGCACCTCGCCAATGCGTATTGCAATCACCGGCGGCAGCGGCTTTGTGGGGTCACATCTGGTTCCGCTGCTGCTGGAGTCAGGGCATGAGATAAGGGTGGTCGGGCGCGGGGCGCACCCGACCACCCTGCCCGCCGGGCTCTCCCCTACCTTCGGCGACGTGGTGACGGGAGAGGGCCTCGAGGCAGCCTTCCAGGGTGCCGATGTGGTCGTGAACCTGGTTGCCGTGATCCGCAACCAGGGAGTCCAGACGTTCGATTCCGTGAACTCCTCGGGCACCCGGCACGTGGTGGACGCGGCCCAAGCCGCGGGAGTTCGCCGCCTGGTGCAGCTCTCCGCCATAGGTGCCGACCCAGACCCCATGTTCCCCTACCTTTTCAGCAAGTGGCAGGGCGAGCAATGGGTTCAGGGAAGCGGCCTGGAGTGGGTCATCCTGCGCTCCTCTGTCATCTTCGGTGAGGGTGACGGCTTCTTCAGCCTCCTCGCCAAGGCGATAAGTGCCCCCGCGCCGTTTCTGGTCATACCGGGCGATGGCACGGCGATATTCCAACCCATCGCCGCCGATGATGTGGCCCGCTGCCTGCTGGCGGCCGTCGAGCAGCCGGAGCGGCCAGGAAGGATCTATGAGATCGGAGGGCCGGATCAGCTCACCCTTGAGGAGATCACCGTGGCGGTCGCTCAGGCGATCGGCAAGGACTGGTTCGGGATCTCCAAGCGCAAGCCCCTGCACCTGGACCCGCGCCTGATCCGCCCCGGGGCCGTGGTGATGGACAAGATCATGCGCAACCCGCTGGTCACGCCCCAGCAGCTGGACATGCTGGTAAAGCCGAACGTCACAGCGCTGGACGCGGTGGCCGTGGGCTTCGGCTTCGAACCCAAGCCCCTCATCCCAAATCTCGGTTACCTGCGCAAGCCCAAACGCTGGCCCTTCAGCCTGCTCGACCAGGGCAAGGCGCGGCTACAGCCCCCGGTTGGTCGGTGAGCTCCCGCTAACATCCCTGAGTGGCGATCACCCCCTAAAACACGGCCCGAGGAGAAACGCATGGCAGACCAGGAGCTGACCCCGCAGCAGATCATGGACAAGATCCCATCGGCCTTCCAGGCGGACAAGGCCCAGGGAGTCAAGGCGACCTTCCAGTGGGACATCTCGGGAGACCAGGGTGGCCGCTGGTATGTGGAGATCAACGAGGGCACGTGTCAAGTCCACCAGGGCGACTCCGCCAGCCCCAACATCACGATCTCCATCGGTGACGAGAACTTCGTCAAGCTCATCAGTGGGCGGCTCGACGGCACCATGGCCTTCATGACCGGCAAGCTCAAGGTGAAGGGCGACATGGGCTTGGCCATGAAGCTGCCCCAGCTCTTCCGCCTGGGCTGATGATGCGGTCCCACCTGATCCAGTTCTTCGGCGGTGAGAGTCGACAGGCCAGCGAGCAACCCAGGGTGGCCCGATTGGGTACCCATCCGGAACCTTAGGGGCGGAATGGGTGAGGCCCCGGTCCGCTCAGCTCGAAGATGAAAGTTGAGAATAGCGGCCAGGGCTCGATCGGACTAGGGTGGGAGCTCCAACGCGTGAGCCCCCTACGGGCTTCCCCTTGAGCTCTCCCGTCATCGGCGGAGTGTGCTGTCCTACCCGCACCTGATCGAGGTGGAGCAGACGACCCTGGTTGGCGGGGTCAGCGTGCTGGTGAGGCTGATTTACAGCCCCCCAGAGCCGGTCACTGAACAGCTCCAACCATGAGCGACCCCGACCTGTGACGCCAGTAGTAGGTTGCCCTTGGTCAGATGCTCGAGTCGATGGCCGAGCCCGCTGAGGAGATTTCCAATCGCCGGCGGCGAATACCGAGGGCAACCATGCCCAGTCCCAAACTCATCAATACGACCGACGCTCCCAAGTTCTGGACCGTCAGGAGGGAGGCGCCCGTGGCCGGCACCGCCACGGTGTTGGAGACAGTGACGGCCAGAGAACCGCTCACCATGACCCCGGCCGGCGACGTCCCCACGGCCAGCACGGTGTGGGCCCCCGCTGGCGTGTTGGCGGGAAAGCTCACGGTCTGGACGAAGGAGCCGCTCTGACCCACGATTACCGTGGCCAGATTGATGGGCACCGCGGAATGCAGGGAGATGGTGACGGTGCTACCTGGCATCAGACCGGTTCCGGCCACGGTGGCTTCTCGGCTACCGACCCTGTCCTGGCTCACAGTCAGAGCCGCTTGGTTGGGAGTTACCGGTGCGGATGGTGACGAGGCTGGCCCTAACCCAACGGCGTTGGTCGCGACCACCGTGAACGTGTAGCTCCTGCCGTTACTGAGGCCGGAGATCTGGCATTGCAATGGCCCGCTGGACCACCGGCAGCTGGCGCCTCCCGGCGAAGCGGTCACCAAATAGGCAGAGACCGCAGAACCGTTTGCCGCGGCGGCGGCCCAAGTGATAGTGGCAGACCCCAGGCCGCCATCCGCACTGACGTTGCCCGGCCGGCCCGGAACAGTGGCCGGGACCACAGAGTTGCTGGCCAGCGAAGACGAGCTGTGAGCCCCGTTTGAGTCAGTGGCGACCACCGTGAAGTCGTAGGCCGTGCCCAGGGTGAGACCCGACACGGTGGTGGAACTGGCCGCCGGATTCCCGCTGACGGTCAGCCCCGCGCACGACGAGCAGGATGGTGAGGAGGTGACGGCATAGGAGGTGACGGTTCCTGCACCATCCGTCGATGGGCTCCACGAGAGACCGACGGTGCCGTTGGCATTCGTGCTGGCCGTAACGTCAGTGGGGGTAGACGGCCCCGAGGCGCCCACGGTCATGTAACTCGTGGCGGTGTAGGTGAAGTTATAGGAGGAGCCAAAGCACGGTATGCCGCGGCCGTAGGCGTAAACGGTATAGGTTCCCGCCGGCAGCGGGCCCAGGTCGACGGAGGCCTGGGCGGTGTCCCCGCCGTTGGTTAGCTGAGTGTTGGTGTAGTAGTTGTTGTACGTCGAAGGTCCGTCGGAGGCCCAGTAGTACAGCGACGGCAGCGAGGTGTTGCCGGTTCCACAACCGGAAATTTCCGTCGTCAGCACGACGTCCGCGGACGTAGTTGGGGAGGTGGGGCTCCAACTGATCGTGAACGCGCCGCCAGATGCGGACACGGTCGAGATCCCCGCCGTCATCAGGGCCAGCGCCCCGGCCACCGTCAGCCCTGAGAGGATTTTCCCTAAGCGCATCGCAGATACGTCTCCGTGTGAAGTTTGGAAGTGCAGCCGAGCATAGAAGAGCCAACGGTCACGGGTCATGGCGAGCACCGGCGCATCCTGTGACGTTGTTGTCACGAGGCAGGGCCGGCCACCCGGCCTCGACCATGCCCGCGGGGACACGGTCTCTCCTGGAGAGCGTCCCTACCCCCAGCGATCACCCGATTTGCGACAGCAGCCACCGCGGCCACGGTTCGGGAACCAAACCAGGGCCTGCCGGTCGCTGTGCAGAGCGGATAAATCGTCAGCCGCGGCGCCGCTCAGGAGTAGGAAAAGGACGGTCCTCAAGATCCTGGGCGGCTTCCCAATCTCTTGGGGACCTCATTGCGCCGCGAAATGCGATCGGTGCGCCGATCGTCCCGATGATGGGCCTGGCCCAGGCGGCCGCACTCGTCGCGGGGGGCTCCGGCCGGGGATGGGGGGATTTCGAACGCTGCCAGGACGTGGGTCGGCGGGCAAGGGCTCCGTCGCGCTGGGGCTGACTCCAGAGGACCGCCACCAGGCCCGCCGAGCCAACTGCCCTCCCTCGACGATCAGCTCAGCCTCACTCTCTTTCCAAAAACTCCAGACGATTGCCGAACGGATCCTCGCTGTAAAACCTGCGGTGCCCGGGAAAGTCGCCGTCCCAGAGGACGGGACAACCGTTCTGCTCCAGACGTACCGCCAGGGTTGCGAGTCCCTCCACGAGGATCCCCGGGTGAGCCTTCCGGGAGGGGGCGAACGGCTCCTCGACCCCGAGATGCACCTCGAGATCTCCTCCGCGAAACCAGCACCCGCCACGCGCGGCCAGGGCTTCGGGCTTCTCCACCTCCTCCATGCGAAGGACGTCGCGCCAGAAGGAACGGGACTTCTCCTCGCCACCCTTCGGGATGGCCAGCTGCACATGATGAAGCGGCAGAAACCTGACGGAGTTTGGCATCGGCGTCCCCTCCCTGATATCGGCCTGGTGTCAAATGCCAGGAAGAATTGAGACCCCACGCACGCCCCGTGGGAATCGGCAGAGGGGATCCTGTGGCCTCTTGGCGACAACAATCCTCATCCGAACGCCATGTTATTGAAGGCAGGGGGTCGGCGCACTGCCGGGGCAAGCGCGCCGAATAGCCATCCCTTCTGCCAGCGCCTTAGCAGCCCTGCGGACGTCTGAGTTCGCCCAGCCTTCAGGCATGGGTCCTGAGCTGTAGGCGCCACCTCGATGTGATACCACTACGTTCGCCGCGACGCCGCCGAGGGGAAGCCAAGTCCCGGGGAGAGTAGGTCCAAGAGGCGGCCTGACCGACCTCGAATCCTCTGTGCCCCGCGGCGGAGATATGCCGCACCGGCCGGACATTGACCACTGTAGTCAGGACGTGGGTTGGCCCGGTTCCGTGCGACGTTCAGGGCACACCGGCTGGAACTGGCAGGTCGAGCATGGGCGCTTGGGGTGGGAGAGCCCCGAGAGCTGGCCGCCCCCGCCAATGCTCGAGGCAAGCGAGGAAGCCCAGTCCAGGGTGTGCCGCTTCGCCTGGGTGCTGCAGTCGACCTCAACCACATCCCCCTTCCGCAGCAGCACCAGCGCCGCGCGTGCGGGAACGGCGCCAGGGTCGTGGGTCGCTTCCAGCGCCATCGCGTAGAGACGCAGCTGATGGAAGTAATGCTCCATCTCGACCGCCGACATGGTGTGGTTGGTCTTGTAGTCAAGAATCAGGTTTGCGCCATCCGCCGCCAGGGCGATCCTGTCCATGACCCCCGTGAGCACCGGCATACCAGCCCCCGCCCAATCCCGCCAGCGGAATGGCACCTCAACCCCCAAGGTGGGCAGCCCCACCACCTCGGATCGCGAATAGGCGCGGAGCATATGGCGGGCTTCGCCTGCCTCCTCGAGCTCGAGATGACCGGCCAGTTGCTCCAAACAGGCCTCCAGATCGCTCAGCGCTGGGGGGTGCGCGGGATCGCTGTGGGCCCTTTCCAACACCGCGTGCAGGATGGCGCCGAGCCGCAGGGCGCGCCCGCGCGACAGCGCCCGCGGCCCGCCCTCGGGACCGCTCCGGGTCGGAGCCGCGGCGTCCTGCGCATCAACCGGCGAAGAGAACCCGACCACGTGGATGAACCAGAATTGGCGCGGGCACTCCTCCAGAGTCTGGAGGGCGCTGAAGCTGACCTGACGAACTCGTGGCAGGCCCGAAGCCGCCTCCATGGTCCACAGGTCGAGTTCGCAGATCCTGTCGTTCAGGAGTGGATCAGCCGCGAGTGGGGCCGAAACGGGTGGTGTGGCGCGCAACTTCCTGTCCGGCTCCGGGAGCCACGGCAGGGTCACCTCGTGGGGGAATCCGGTCAGGGGCCGCAGCCAATCCACCTCCTGCTCCACCATGGCGGTGACCAGTTCGGCGTACTCTCCCTGGCCGAGCTGCCGGCCAGGGAGCTCTTCTAAGAGTTGGTCCAGGGTCACGCCGGAGACCTTGGACCCGGGGCGTGTGGTGGTGATCAGCAGCAGGTCGCGCGCCCTGGTCATGGCCACGTAAACCAGCCGTCGGTGCTCTTCCACGGGAACCCGGGCCCGGGGCAGGCCCTTCCAGCGAGACCCTGCCATGGTGTCCTTCCTGTCCAACCTGGGCACCACGATGGCATTCTCCCCTTCATCCCAGATTATTCCCTTGGGCCCACGCTGGTGATGGGGACGGCAGTCGGCTAGGATCACAACCGGCCACTCCAGGCCCTTGGCCCGATGTATGGTGCTGAGTGTGACCTTTGGCTGCTCGTCACGGGCCACCGGCTCCGCCTGACCTCCCTGCTTCGCCATGGCGTCGACGCGGGTCAAAAACTCAGGCAGGCCAACCCATCCGCCCGCGGGCTGAGATCCCACGGCCAGTCGCTGCAGGTCGCGCAGCGCCGCCTGTGAGCGGCCCCCGTCAGGATGCCCCCCTGCGGCGCGAGCGGCCTGGAGCTCTCCCAGGCCGCTCCAGTCGATGGCGGACCTGACCACCTCGGAGGCGGGGCGGTGGCGGGCCAGTTCACGCAGGCGCTCGATCACGAGGAATATCTCGGCCAGCCTCGCCGTCAAAGCCGGCGGGAGTTCGCTCTGGGCCAGGTTGCTGCGCACCCGGCTTATGAGTGATGCCGCGCCGGCTTCAGTTGATCGCGAGAGCCTGAGCATCTGCGCGTCCGAAACCCTGACCCAGGGGCTCTGCAGCACCCTGACCCAGGCCTGATCATCGTCCGAGTCGGCGGCCCGGAGCAGCGCCAGAGCGTCCTTCACCTCGGGGCGCTCGAGCAGCTGGCCGGTGGCTGTTTGAAACGGGATCTGATGGTTCCTCATGGCGTCTTCGAGGGGCCTGCCCAACTTCGAGAACGTGTAGCTGAGAATGGCGATGTCCTGATACCCGACCGCCTTGGTGGTTCCATTGCCGGACGGAATTCCGGATCGATGGAGCGCCTCCACCACGGCCGCGATCCCCTCCGCCTCCTCCTCCACCGAGGCCGCCGCACCCAGCAGCACGGCGTGTCCCGGGTAATCTTCCCGGCCCACCTCCATCGGCTCGTCTTCCTGAAACTGCGGGTCGGCCCGGATCACGTGGTCTGCTGCGGTGAGTATTGGCCGCCACGACCGGTAGTTGCGAAATAGCCGAAACGACCGGCCGGGAGCCAACCTCATGGCCTCCGGGCGGGCATCCCTGAAGGCAAAGATCGCCTGCCGGGAGTCTCCGACCACAAAGAGCCGCTCCAGGTGGCTGCCGATCAGGGCATCAAGCAGCGCGCCCTGGATGGCGCTGGTGTCCTGGAACTCGTCCACAATCACCATCTGGAAGTTGTCAGCACACCATGAGGAGAGCCACTCGGAGCTCCTTATGGCTGCGAGCGCCGCCCGCAGCAGGCCGTCGAAGTCAATCAGACGCTGCTCGTCCAAGGACCTCTCATAGCTCTGCCAGACCTCCAGAGTCAGGTGCAGGGCCAGACGATGCCACCGGACCTCGGACTCCGGGTCGCCCATGGCCAGAAAGCGCAGGTATGCCGACTCGGACTCTCGGCGGCAGTCGGCGATGGTCATGGCCGTGGACCGAAGACTGGAGACAGCCTGAGCCGACTCCCCCACCAGGCTCAGCAGCTCTCGGGGAGATCCGCCGTCGCCCGCCATCCCCTGAATGAGCGGATCGCTGGGCAGGGAGTCCCTGACCCGCCTCATCGCGGCCTCAAGCCGCAGGCTAGCCTCAACCTCGTCGAGGACGCTGAAGTCACGGGAAAGCCCCGCCCGATATGAGTGTTCCCCCAGCAGGCGCCGGGCAAAGTGATGGAAGGTTCCAATCCAGGCTCCCTCCAGCCCGCCGAGGTCGGCCCTGCTCCAGGCGGGCGACAACGCCTCCAGGGTGGTGGCTATGCGTTGGCGCAGCTCGGCCGCCCCACGCTCGGTGAAGGTCACCGCCAAAATGTGCTGAGGCGAGGTGCCCGCCCTCACCGCATCGGCGTAGAGCGCCGCCATGGTGGTGGTCTTCCCACTGCCGGCAGCGGCCGCAACCTTGATCGGGCCACGGCCGCGCTGGAGGACGACCTCGCGTTGGGCGTCGGTCAGTGGATCAAGCAGGAGATCACGTGAGCTCCCGTTCATGGTCGAGGCACTGGCAGGGGGAAAGCTCCTCCCACGGTGCCCTCGCCGTCGCAGCAACGAGCGAGGCTACATCCGAGGTACCCGCGGCAGGTGTAAATGTCGTGGCGCGGCAGCGCGGCAAAGCGCCCCTGCCGAATCAGCCGCGCCTGCCGTGCTATCTCCGCCTCAACACGGTCCAACTCGTCCTGGCCCAGCTCGACCTCGCCCGTTGGGAGCCTGCCCTCGGCCTGGCCGAGCCGAAAGCCTCGGGTCACCAGTGAACCGGAGCGGTTCGGCTCCGGGCCCAGGTACCAATTGCGGGCTCTGACCGGGACCGCGGTCCCGTCCAGATGCAGGTCGCGCGCCGCCATCGCATAGAGCGGAAGCTGCCAATCGGAAGGCCCGCTGTCCCCGTTGCCCAGCACCTGGCGGCGCATATCAGGACCGCCGGGAAGAGCTCCCTCAGAGGTCTTGTAGTCGACCACCTCCAGGTCGCCCTGGGGATCATGCCACAGGGCGTCGATCTTGCCCACCAGTGCGAATTCCTCGATTGGGAGATCGAAGGCGACCTCGCTGGCAACCTGTTCACCCATGCGACGCTCCTCCAACACCACCTTGGCCCACCTCCTGGCCAAGCGGTTGAGCCACGCCTCCACGTAGAACGAGCCCAGCGGGTCCACGAGCCGCTCGCGAACCCCTGGCATGAGCTGGTCGTGAATGTGAGTCAGCGCCATGGGGGTGAACAGATCAGGCGAGTCGGCCCAAGATGCCCGCTCGCGGTGGGCGAACTCAAGCAGGCTGTGAGCGGCCACCCCCAGGACCGTGGCCACGGTGTCCTCCCGGCGGAGTCGAAGTTGGCCGAAGTAGTACAGGCGCGGGCAGGCAAGCCAGGCGCTGAGCGCGCTGGCGCTGAGGTGGCCCTCGGCAGCGGCCGCCTCGGGCGAGACTGGATCCCACGGCGTCATCCAACCGGCCACCTGTCGGGCTCGGGCCAGGTGCTCTGGCATTCTGGAGGAACCTGTGGGAGGGCGGCCATGGCTCAAGTCAATCGCCCAATGACAGACCAGGTCAGCCACCGCCACAGGAGTTGCCAGTGGGGCGGCAACCTCCTGAACCCCTCCGGCCGTCTTCACGGCGGCGAGGAACGTGGACGGCTCCCGCTCGGCCAGGGAGCCTCGTCTGCTCCACGAGAGCACCACCTGCTCGCGGGCCCTTGTCGTGGCCATCAAGAAACGGCGGCACTCCCTCTCCAGGTGATCCCCTGGGGCGCCCATCACATCCTCCAGCTCCGGGACCCGGTCCAGCAGGGTCTGGAGCTCGGCCTGGGTGAGTAGCCCACCATCCCTGCCAAGCCGGGGCATGGCGCCCGCGACCATCCCGGGAAGAAAAACCCTGCGCCAGCTGGCACCCTTGGCATTCTGGGCGCTCACGACAGCGACCGCCTCAGGCGGGGCCAGCACCCCGTGGTCCTGTTCCACTCCGCTGACCCGAACCGCGACCTCAATCACTTCGATCCATTCCGAGAGCGGCCTGTCCGCCGCACCCAGGCGTCTGCTGGCCTCGATGGCATCGCTGGCCACCCGGTCCAGGTTGGCCATGGCAGCCGCCGTTTCCAGATGCGAGAGGGCGAGTTGGGACAAGCCGGTGCCACGCTCAATCTTGCCGATCACGTCCCTAAGTGCGGCGGGGTCCATCAATGCCGCCCCAAGATCGGGCCGTCCCCCCCCAAGATCCAGCCAGAGACTGGCCAGCGCCGGAGTCCGGCCTAGCCCCTGATTCTCGCGCGAATTGGGAGCCGCGCGGGCCAGGTTTGCCAGCGTGGTTGCGAGTCGCACCTGATCTCGAGCAGCCCTCTGCCGCAGGTCCCTGAGCTCGGATGGCTGCAGGCCCTGGGGGCCAAGAGAGAGTGCCTCCGCGACGGCGAGATCATCCTGGGGAGCGGCCAGCGCTCTCAGCCAGGTGATCACGGCGCGCGTGGCAATGCTTCCAGCCCATCTCCGCTGCCACACGTGAAAGGGCACTCGCAGCTCAGCGAGGGCGGCGGCAATCGGAGCGAGTTGCGCCCCCGGGTCCCAGAGCAGGATCGCCACCTCGTCGTACGCCACCTCCTCGGCGAGCCTGGCCCTTCTGATCTCTCGGGCAATCGCCATGGCCTCCTCGGTCTCGTCGCCGGCGGACCAGATGGCGGCCGTGGCTGGCCGCCGCGGCCCTAGCCCCTCAGAGCCCGGTGAGCCGAGCCCCGGAGACCTCTGGGCGAGGACCTCGCCGACCGCGGCGAGCCAGGCAGTCTCGGGGCCTGGCAGAGCCAGGTCGGCGGCGTGGAAACGGCGGGGGAAGGCCTCGTTGAAGAACCTCG
>JAJYWM010000415.1 GCA_021791455.1 bacterium
CCCCAGAACCCCCACCTGTGACCAGCCCCTCAGCCCGCGACCGCGCCCAACTGGTGCCGGCGCAGCGTCCCTCAGCCCTCCCGCCGGCTCGCCCCCAGCCTAGCCACTGGTCGAGGTCAGAGCGTGGCGGGAGACGAGATGCGCGTCAAGGATCGGTATGAGCGGGCAGCCGCGCCGGCGCCCTGCTATCCGAAGGGAGGCTATAGGGAACGGGGTGAGTTTCTGGACGCCTTCTGCCTGGCCGCGGGGTCCCACTGCAAGTACGCCATGGCGGTGCTGAGGAGACGACGACGAGTCGGGGTTCGCCGTCCGGTGGTGCAGGCCCGGCGCTACGGCCTGGAGTTCCGGCACGCTTTGCTGTTGGCCTGGGCTGTCCCCGGCTACGTCTGTTCTCAAGGGCTTCAGCCCTTCCGCCCCGAGCTCATCTCGCTCTTGGATCTGCACCAGCACCTGCATTTCGACGCCCCCGCCCAGCAGACCTGGCTCGATGCCGTCTACACCGAGGATCCCCGGCTTTCTGCCAACGGCTTCCAGCCGGTCATGAAGCTGGCGGGCAAGCAGTCCGTGGGACAGCGCACCCGCCGCCTCTATGACACCCCCAAAGCCCCCTGCGCCGCCCCCTTGACGACTACCCCGCCCATCTCGAGCTCAATCGCGTCCGGGCCCTCATCGAGCTCTACCACTCCGCCAGCCCGCTGACTCTCAAGCGGCGCATCCATTACCGCCTGGCAACCCTGCCCACCCACCTCGGAGTCCGAGCCGATGCCTGACCCCCGGCCACCCCGCTCGAGTGCACCCCAAAGGTCAGATTCCCTGCGGACGCAACGATGGCCACAGGGTCAGATTCCTTCCTGATTAACAACGGTTGCGCTCCAGAACGACGGGCGGGGAGCGGTGGTCGGAAGCTCCGAGATCGTGCCAGTCCCCGCCCACCAACTTCAGGCGACCTGCGGCAACCTCCAGATCCCGTGGTGCGAGCACCTTCCCGGGCATTCCGCCCGTCCCAGCCCAGAGGTGACCTGCCTGGTCAACCGACGCGGTCGCTGGCCCGGAGCGGCACGGGCATGGCGAACCGGATCCCGGTTGCGTCACACGCCACAATCGCTCATGCTGGGGGCGGCGTTGGGGAGTGCGCTCGAGACAGTGCCAGAGGAGAGAAGTGGCCAGACCTTGCTGAGTTAGCCCCCGACCTACCCCAACTGGGGCCGACTGCGACCACCCGGAGGTGCACCGGAGTTGAAACGGGTTCGGTGGGATTCACTGGCGGTGCTGGCCATGGCGGCAGCACTTATCTGGCTCCCCTTGCGGGGAGTCCATGCCATGCCAGGTCTGCAGCAGCTCGGCTCAGGTTGCTGTTCGGCACTTCAGCCGGGCAGCAGCGCGGGGGTCGATCCCTCCGACCCACCGGGACCTTCGTCCCCTGCGGCAAGCCCCTCGCCCCTACCCTCCGCCCAGTCGACGGCCCAGGCGCCTTCCGTGTCGACCGTTCTCCAGCCCCAGCCATCAGGCTGCCCGGGCCTCGGTTTGTTTGTTAGTGATGAGCAGCCCGGCCAGGTGACCTCCCTCGCCTCCCAGCTCGGGGTGGCGGCGAACATCATGACCGTCTATGCGAACCAGCCCGACTACACGTCCGTCACCTGGGTCCCGGACACCAACCTGCGCCTGCTCTTGGGCGTGGGCGCTGTCAGCCCCGCCCAAGCCGCGGCCATCGGTGAGTTCTTGGTGGCTTCCGGTCATGCCAATACCATCATCCGGATCATGTGGGAGATGAACGGGAACTGGTTCCCGTGGGGCACCCAAAACTTCAGCGCGGCGCAGTACATAAGTACGTTCAGGGCTGCGGTAACCGCCTTCGAGGCCGTTCCCGGGAACCAGTTCCAGTACGTTTGGAATCTCAACGCGGGGTCGGTGGAACCGGGCCGCACTGAGTTCGACACCTACCCGGGCAACGCCTATGTGAGCGACATCGGTATCGACTGGTACGATCAGAATGGCCAGCTGGGGGCGCCGGCCAGCACTATCCCGCCCATCCTCCAGTTCGCTGCCTCGGTGGGCAAGTCCATCTCCTTTGACGAGTGGGGAGTCAACGGTGTCGCCGACGCCGCCTCCTATATCGACTACGTGGCCAGCATTGTGCACGACGCTGGGGACCGGGTGGAGTTCCAGGCCTACTTCTCCGCCGGGACGTCTGACATCCTGCGGTACCCAAGCGACGTCGCCGAGTACCGCAAGGACTTCGGCGGCAGCTGCTGAGTGACTCTGCCCCTGTTGACCCGCGGCAGCCAGTCGTAATCGGCGTCGGCGCAGAGTCGGCACCGGTGAAGTCGGCTCGGCGCAGGGCAGCCGGCGGACGCGGACTCGGCAGGACTGTCGACTGAGCCTCCGGTTGCTGTCCCCAACGGCAGCGCCCTAGCTTTTGTCTTCTGCCTGTCCCGCCGGCCAGGTCGCCACTCCTCTTGTCACTTGCAGATTCCAGCCGAGGTGCCGGGGTGTATCGCCAGGGTGGTCCGGCTAACCGGCTGCGCACGACCTAGCTACCCACGACTGAGACGCTTGATGGCGGTGGATGGCAAGTGGCCGGACCCTTTGCCAGCCTGAAGCTTCTGTCACCGCGACCGGGCCCTATCAGACCTGAACCAGTGGATAGGCTGGGAGGAAGCCGGCGGGAGCGCTGAGGGACGCTGCGCCGGCACCAGTTGGGCACGGTAGCGGGCTTGGG
>JAJYWM010000218.1 GCA_021791455.1 bacterium
CGAACGTTGACCGGGGCAGCTGCTGGTTCCGGTCAACGTTCCAGTGTTGCAACCGGCAGCACCGCGGCCAGGCGGCACGGTCCCGGGCCCTGGCACGACGGTTCGCTCCGAGCCAATCAGGTCACAGGTCATCCCTGCGGTGCCGCCGGCGATGGCGAGCCCCGCGGAGCCGGGGCCTCGCCATGCCGCCCAGGGGATGGCCGCCGGCCGAATCAGATGAGGGCTTGACCAGGACCTGCACCTCCCCCATCAGGGCGGCGCAGGTGACCCTGATCGCGGGAGCTCCAGGCAAAGGGCGAAGCGCTCCTCCGTGGAACTCCTTGCTCCCCATGACGGCAGCGCCCGAGAGGTCGACGTCGATTCCATCCGGCACGATGATCGTGATGCTCCCCATCACGGCTATCGCCAGGATGTGGCTCTGATTGCCGATCACCTCCGCCTGCCGCAGGTCCAGGACACACTCGCCCATCAGCGTGATCGCCTGCGAGGAATGCCCCAGCCGCCAGCGTCCCCTGCGCACCGTGGAGGCCATCACGGCCACGAACCAGCTGCTTGGACCTGGTCCGCCAGAATCGCGGACCGCGCCGGGGTCACTGGCCAGGTCCGCGGTGAGGGCCGCCAGCTCAGCTACCGTCCTGGCGCTCAGCGCGCTCTCTAGGCGCGAAGAGAAGGCCTCCAGCCCCAACCTGCCGTCCGAACACGCGGCGCTCAGGGTCTCGACCGCGAGGTCGCGATCCCGGTCCGACGCGAGGGGGCTGGGCCCGACTTCAAATCGGTCCGGCGGGGTGGCCACGTGTGCAGTTTAGGCAGCGACCACCCCGGGTGGGCGCTGCTGCGGACCAATTACCCCTCGCCCCCACTGGTGGGGCGCGCTGGCAGGGGCTCCAGCCCGGTGGGCTGCCCATGGTGGATTTTTCGTGGAGCTGACCCTCCCCGATCTCCACCTAGCAGAGCGCGTCTGGCTGGGCTGTCTAAGCAAGTAAAGCATGCCTTTCGCTAGTTATACTTGCCCAGTGAAACTTAGGCTGGGCGCTGTGACTCTGCTGGTGGCCATCTGCTGTGTCGTCTCCGCCTGCGGCTCCACCAGCAGCTCATCGGTCCCGAAGAGGGTGGGAACAGCCAACGTCGCCTACGCCGGCTCGCTGCAGCTGGTGATGGAGAAGTACATCGGTCCCGCCTTCTCTCAAGCGGAGGGTTTCTCCTACCAGGGACGGGGAGGCGGCAGCCTGGGCCTGGCTCAGGAGGTGATTTCCGGTGAGATCACTCCCAACGTCTTCATATCCGTCGGTTCGGGTCCGCTGAGCACTCTTGAGCCGAAGTACACGACCTGGGCGGTCAGGGTGGCCTCGAGTCCTCTGGTGGTGGCCTACTACCCGCAGGGGACCTACTCCGCGGAGCTTGATCGGATCCGCGAGGGAAAGCTGCCCCTGCGGGACCTCTTCACCCTGATGGCGAAACCTGGTTTCCGACTGGGTCGCACCGACCCCGCCACCGATCCCCAGGGCCAAGCGTTCGCCATGATGATCTCACTGGCCGCCCGCCTCTACGACCTGCCCGCGTCGGTCCCCACAGCTGACCTGGGTGGAGCCGACCCGGGTGGGGAGGTCTACCCCGAGACCTCGCTCGAAGCTCAACTCCAGGCGGGCCAGCTGGACGCTGCCAGCTCCTTCAAGTCCGAGGCGATCCAGCTCAAACTTCCCTACATCACCCTGCCCTCTGCGATCAACTTCGGGGATCCTGCCGACCTCTCCCAATATCAGGCGGCAACGCTGCAGCTGACGACCGGCAAGACCGTGCACGGATTTCTGCTCGACATCGAGGCAACCGTGCTGGGACACGACCAGCAGGCGGCGGCAGACTCCTTCGTGACCTATCTGGCAAGTTCTGCGGGAAGGGCCCTGCTCGCCCGTGAGGGCTACGCGACTCCGCCTGCCGTCATCACGGGCCGCGCCACCGGCGCTCCCGAGGCGCTGCGGAAGATAGCATCCGGAGGGTGACCAAGACCGGCTCACCTCTGCTGCGAGGTACCCTCGCCAGGCCGTGGACCGGTGCAGCCATCCTCGGCGCGGGGGTGGTTTGGGTGCTGCTGCTGGGGCCCGTGATAACCCTGCTTGCGCACCTGTCCTGGCCCTCCCTGGTCGCGGCCCTGCGGGCCCCGGGAGCGCTCCAGCCGCTGCTGGTATCGGTGGAGGCGTCCCTGATCGCCGTGGGCGTGATCATCCTGCTGGGAACCCCCCTGGCGTGGCTGCTGGCCCGTGATCGGCTCCCCTTCCCACGGGTCTGGGAGGGTGGGCTCCTCCTCCCCTTGCTGACGCCACCTCTCGTGATCGGCCTGCTGCTGGTCTTCATGGTGGGCCCAGCCACGCCCGTGGGTGGGTTCCTCGCCCACCTGCACCTCACCGCGGCGGACACATTCTTCGCTCTGGTCGTGGCCGAGATCTACGAGGCAGTCCCCTACTACGTGCTGGGAGCCGAGGCGGCGTTCGCGTCCGTGGACCCCTCCCTGGAACGCGCCGCCAGTCTGCTCGGGGACTCCGCGCCCCGAACTTGGCGACGCATCACCCTGCCGCTGGCCGCGCCGGGACTGGCGTCGGCGCTGGCCGTGACCTGGGCCAGGGCGATGGGGGCGTTCGGCGCGGTCCTGATCATCGCGTATCACCCCTTCGGGCTGCCCCTGCAGATATGGACCACCCTCCAGGAGACCGGGTTGTACTCTGCGCTTCCCTTCGCCTTGATCCTGCTGCTGGTCGCCCTGCCACTGCCGCTGGCGGCCTACATCTGGAGTGCGCGTGCTCGACGTCGACTTTGAGGTTGTGCGCCGGGACTTTCCGGTGGCAGCCTCTTTCCAGCTGCACCGCGGCGAGCGGCTCGCCCTGCTCGGCCCATCCGGGGCGGGAAAGACCACGATCCTGGAAGCCATCGCCGGCTTTCTCCCACTTCGCTCCGGCCGGATAAGATTGGGGGACCAGGTGCTTTCCACTGCCCGGCGGGGCAGGACGGTCCCGCCCCGGCAGCGCCGGGTTGGGCTGGTGGGGCAGAGCTCCTCTCTCTTCCCCCACCTCACGGTGCTGCAGAACATCTGCTACGCACCTCACGTGTCGAGCGTTTCCGCCTTGCAAAGAGCCCGTTCTCTGGGCCTGACCGCCACCTTGGGGAGCCGCCCCGCAGGACTCTCAGAAGGCGAGCAGCGTCGGGTTGCGCTGGCCCGGGCACTCGCGGCGGGATGTCAGCTGCTGTGCCTGGACGAGCCCTTCTCCGCCCTGGACCGCCAGCTGGCGGACGATCTCATGGAGAGGGTCAGGGAGGAGGTTGGCGACCTCAGCGGGGGTGCCATATTGGTGACCCATCGCCTGGAGGAGGCGCAGGCATTTGCCGATCGGATCGGCGTGATAGATCATGGGCAGGTGATCCAGATGGGCCTGCCCCGCGAGCTTCTGCTCCATCCCAGAACCCCGAGCGTGGCGCGTCTGATGGGCTACCGGGGGTGGGTGAGGGGGCCCAGCGGTCAGCTGGCCGTGCATCCCGAGCTCTGCTCGCTTGGTGGGCCGGCCGAGCTGGCACTGCGATGCACGGTAGCAACGTGCAGACCCATGGGGGCGCGATTCGACATCGGCCTGGAAGCGCTGGGCGACTGGAGGGGACTCCTCCACCTGAGCTGGGACCGACCCCTGGAAATCGGTTCGGATCAGGTGGTGGGGATCCCGGTCCCGGTCATCTTCTCTGGCCCGGAGCCCGCCCTTGGCTGAGACCGGCGCAAGTCAGGGACGGCGGCTGCGGCTGGCTCGGCTGGCGCGCGGTTGGTCCCAATCGGAGCTGGCGGAGCAGTGTGGGGTGAGCCGCCAGGCGGTGGCGGGCATGGAGGCCGGGAACTGGCAGCCATCGCTACCGGTCGCCATTCGCATGGGATCGGCTCTGGGCAGAAGCGTTGAGGCTCTGTTCTCTGACGGAGACCCGCCGGAGCTGCTGCCCGCTACGGCTCTTGCCGAGCCGTCCGGACCGTCCGGGCGCGCCCAGCTGGTGGAGGTGTTCGGCCGGCTGGTGGCGGTTCCACAGGAGGGACCGCTGGCGGCGGTGCCCGGCTTCGGCCCTTCAGATTGCCAGATCCAGGCTCGGGATTCCGTCCTTGGCAGAAGGTCTCGCTCGTCCGACCTTCTCGTTGCGGGGTGCGATCCGGCCCTGCCGCTTTTGGCCGAGGCTCTGCGCGCCTCGGGTTCGCAGCGACGCCTGACCTGGTGGCCATGCGGCAGCGCCCGTGCCGCGCAGTTGCTCCAGGACCAGCTGGTGCATTGCGCCGCGATCCATCATCCGACCGGCGAGCGCTGGGAGGCCCCGGGACATACAGCGATCGGGTTCGCACGCTGGCGCGAGGGCCTGGTGTCAAGGCCCGGCGAGGAGGTGGTTGAAATCGCCGCCGCGGCCCGACAAGGGTTGCGGATCGCCAACCGGGAACCGGGGTCCGAGGCGCGGCAGCTGCTGGATCAGACAATCGGAGGGCTCGCTCCGGGGGAGATCCCCGGATACCAGAGCCAATACCGTGGCCACCTTCCGGTGGCCACGGCCGTCGCCGATCGCGGCGCGGATTACGGAGTTGCGACCGAGGCGGCGGGCCTCGCCTCTGGCCTCAGCTTCGTCGAGCTCACGGAAGAGGACTCCCTGATACTTCTGCCGACCGATCGGGCCGGGAGCCAGGAGGTGGCGGATCTGTTGGCGGCCCTGGCCCATCGGAGCCTGGCGGAGCAGCTGGGCTCCATCCCGGGCTACTCAACAGCCATCTTGGGCGAGGAGATGTGAGCGAGATGCCATCTCCAACCTTGACGTGGTCCCCACCTCGCCGCTCCATTCCTTGCTGACCGGCCGCTCAGTGGTGTCACAAGGACCTTCTTGAGCCAGGGCCGATGACGATCCTTGGAGAACAGCGCCTAGACGGGCGCCGTGACTCAGTGGTCGTCGGCCAGCCGGGCGCCTGATGACGCGGGAATCGATCCCACCGCTCTCTGTTCCCTGGTGTGCCTGGAGGTCCAGGCTCGACCGAGCCCGTACGCCACCGCCCCCAGGGCCCCCACGAAGAACCCTACCGGCCAGTTGGTGAGGTAGGAGATGGCAATCGCCGCCCACACTATGAGGAGGGCGGCCGCCGCAGCCAGGATCATGGCCACCCACGCTCTGTTGGTGAAGGCCCGGGCTGCCGCCGGCGGCCCCACCATCAGGCTGAACACCAGCAGGGCTCCGACGACCGGAAGAGCGACCGCGGTGGCCAGGGCCAGCACCAACAGAAAGGCCAGCTCCATGGAAGCCTGGCCGATGCCTCGTGCCTCCGCCAGCTCTCCCGCGACGGAGCTCAAGAGCAGCGGCCGGTACAGGAGGATCACCGCCGCCAGACAGAGCGCTCCAACAGCCGCGATCGGCAAGAGATCGCTGGAGCTGACACCCAGCACCTCGCCAAACAAGAGGGAGTAGACCTCTGGCGCATACTCGGTCGTGAGGCTTAGGAAGAGCGCGCCCATGCCCAGCAACATCACCAGTGAGAGTGCGGTTGCGACGTCGCGCCTCCCGCGCTGGCTGAGGCGGCTGATCGCGACGGCGCCCAGCCCGGAGAAGCCAACCACTCCGATGAGGGTGTTGAAGCCTGCCAGGCTGGCCAGGGCCGCTCCCGAGAAGGCCCCCAGGGGAAGGGCGTGGGCCGCGAAGGCGGAGCCTCGGACCACCACGAAGAAACCGACCACGCCGGCCACCACCGCCACGATGGAGGCGGCTATCCAGGTGGTCACCATGAAGCTCGAGAACACCCCCTACGCCTCCGCCTGGGCGGGGGCGGCTGGCTTGGCGGAGAGCACGGTGCGTCTGCTCGCCCGAGGTGCCTGGGCCAGGAGGTAGCCGGCGAAGATCACCGCCACCACAAAGAAGCTGACCGGCCAGCCGTGGTGCTGGGGCGGCCAGTAGTAGCTGTCATAGGCCAACAGGATGCCGAGCCAGGTCGAGGCCACTCCGATGACGGCTGCGCCGATTATCGCCACAGCGGGCCTCGACGATAGCCGCAGAGCGGTTGCCGCGGGTCCGATCAGGAGGGCGGTGCTCAGGATGGCGCCGATGGTGAGCGCTGAGAGGGCCACCGCCAGGGCCAGTCCGATGAGGAACAGCACCCCCACCAGGCGGTAGGGGACCCCGCGCACGAAGGCCAGCTCCGGATCCACCGTGGTCAGGAGCAGCGGCCGATAGAGGACAGCAACGATGGCGACCACCAGCAGGCTGACGGCCGCCGCCAGGGGGATCGTCGCCTGGGGGATTGCGAACATCGATCCGAAGAGCACGGTTATGGCGACCCCGGTCGTGCTCCTGACTGTGGTGTCGAAGTAGAGCAGGAGGGCGGCCAGACCGAGTCCGGCTCCCAAGACGACTCCGGTGGCAAGATCGCGACCCTGGGCGCGCCGGATCCCGATCAACTCCATGCCCCCGGCTGCGATGACGCCGATCCCGAGGAATCCCAGAAGTGGGCTGATGCTGAGCAGGAACGCCGCCGACCCGCCGGCGGCGCTGACGTCGGCCAGAGCGTGCCCGGCGAAGGCCTGACCCCGCATGACGGTGAACGCTCCCACAACTCCCGAGACGACCGCCGCGATGCCGCCCACCAACAGGGCCGTGGCGACCGGGCCGCTGCTGAAGAAGCCCTGTGCAAAGATCGTGCGGAAGACATCGGAGAACACGCTCAGGAGTGCTCCAGAACGGGGCGCTCGACCTCGGCGCAGTCGCGTTCGTCACCGCCCCTTTGGGCCGCCACCACGATGCGGTCGTGCACTCTGACCACGTCCACATGGGAGCCGTAGAGCGCGCTCAGGGTGTCGGTTCTGACCACCTCACTGGTGGTCCCGCTGGCGGCTCTCCCGTTGGCCAGATAGACAACCCTGTCCATCACGGGCAGCAGCGGATTTATGTCGTGAGCGGCGATCAGGACGGCCACTCCCTGGGTTTTGGCGACCGAGGAGATGAGCTGCACGACCTCCTGCTCGCTGCGGATGTCCAGGTTGCTGAGGGGTTCGTCGAGGAGCAGCACGGCCGGCTTGCGCACCAGGGCGTGGGCAATGAGGACGCGCTGTTGCTCGCCGCCCGAGAGCCGGCCCACGCGAGCGTCCGCAAATGCGCCGGCACTCACCGCTTGGAGAACCGCGTCGACCGCCGCACGGCGCTCTTTGGACGGCAGTGCCGGGCCCAGCTTGTGACCATCCAATCCCAAAGCGACGAGGTCTCGGGCGCGCAGCGGGAGGTCCGGGTCGAACGCGATCTTCTGCGGAACGTAGCCTATGTCGCGGTGTCGGCCGCTGCTGCGCCCCCTGACCGTGACCTCGCCGGAGGTCGCCGCCTGGAGCCCGAGCAGAGTCCGTAGGAGTGTGGTCTTGCCCGTTCCATTAGAACCGATGAGCCCCGTGAACTCTCCCGCCCGCATGTCGAAGGAGACCTCGTTCAGCACCAGCCGGCCCCCCAGGGACACCGATAGCCGGTGCACCGCCAGCGCCGGTTTCAGCGACTCTCTCATGTCTGCGCTCACAGGTGAGTGGTCGACACGCCGTCCGTGACGGCCTTCTGCAGAGCATTCACCTCAGCCAGCATCCAGGACTGATAGTCGTATCCCGGAGTCGGCATCGTCTCGTAGACGCCCACGATCGGGATGTGATTGGCTCTGGCAAGGCTCTCAAACGACTGGGTGAGGGTATCGGTGACCTGCTGGTTGTAGACGAACACCTTGACCCTGTGATCCCGGAACAGGTTCTCCTCGGTAGTCACGTCCTGGGGCGAGGGGTCCGTCCCATTCATAATTGCCGCCTGCAGGCTGAATGGGGTCAGGATGTCACACCCCGCCGCCTCCAGCATGTAGTCCCCGACCGGCTCGGTGACGGCGACCGGGGTGCCCGGATGGGCAGCCCGGAAACTCGCGATGGCCCGGGTCCATGGTCGCAGTGAGCTGTCGAAGCGGGCGAGATTACCCTGAAAGAAGCTCCTGTCGGCGGGCAGCAGGTCGGAGAGGTCCCGGGCTATCGCCTGGGCCACCTTCGGCATCGTGGTGGGCTTGTACCAGAGGTGCGGGTTGGGGGTCGAGTCGGGAAGCCCGAGCAGGGTCTGCACATCGATGACCTTGCGGCGACTGCTCGGGGACGCGGCCTCGATCTTGCTGGCCCAGCTGTCGTAGCCGAGGCCGTTCTGCACCACCAGCTGGGCCTGGGCAATCTCGCTGGCGACGCTGGTGCTGGCCTCAAAGGTGTGGGGATCGGTGTTGGGGTTGCTCTCTATGGCGGTGACCTGGACGTAGCGCCCCCCGATCTGCCCTATCACATTGGCGTACTCGTTCTCTGCCCCAACCGCAAAGAGCTTGCCACCATAGTTGGGCGCCTCGGTGGTCCCGCAGGCCGCCAGCAAGAGCCCCGCGCACAGTGCCATTCCCGCCATCAGCGCAAGCGATCTCGGTGACCTCAAAGTTGCTCCCCCGGGCTGGCCCGCTACGATCCGTTATTGAGACTGATTCTCAGTCTATATACTGGGGGTGGAGCTGTCAATTCAGAACACCTCAGGGCCTGCCGAGGCAGGTGGGGTGGGCACGGTCGGTACATTTGAAGGACCACTGAAGAAGGGACGACCATGAGAGCCAGCCACGACTCCAAGGTTCCACCGAACATCGTCGATGCCCAGGTTCAGTCCCAGCTGCAACGCAGGGGACTGCGCCTCACCGGTGGTCGACAGGCCGTCCTGCAGCTCCTGATCCAGGCCCAGCATCCTCTCAGCATCGGCGAGATAGCGGATGCCCTCCCGGGGCTGCCGCGCAGCTCGGCATACCGGCACCTGGCCGATCTTCAGGCGGCGTCGGTGGTGCAGAGGGTGGCGGCCAGCGACGAATTCGCTCGCTTCGAACTGGTGGAGGAGTTGACCATCCACCACCACCACCTGCTCTGCACCGATTGCGGAACCGTGATCGACGTGGCTTCGACCGCCGTTCTGGAGCAGGCGATGATGCAGCATCTCGATGAGCTGGCGTTGGCGCATGGCTTTCAGCCGCAGAGCCACCGGATTGATGTGCTGGGCCTCTGCCGGGCTTGTCGGAGCCCGGCCCAAGGCGGCTCCTCCATCTGAAGAGGAGCTATCGCTCTGGGCGCGGCGGTTCCTCCGTGGACCAATCTGGCCCCTGCCATCCCCGATCGGGCCCCGGAATACCGCGCTGACCCCCTAGGGATTTCGGCCAACAGGGACGTGCCGACTCCCAAGCGCGGTGGTGGGTGCGGGGGCTCCTGACCGGCTCAGCCCAGTCGTCCCGGCACCCGAGCCAACCTCTACCGGGCCGGGGTGCCTACGGTTGCCAGACGGTCTGAATGTTGGTGAACTCGCGGATGCCAATGGCGGACAGCTCGCGCCCGAAGCCGCTGCGCCGCACCCCACCGAATGGAATGCGGGCGTCGGAGTGGGTCATGCCGTTGACGAACACGCCCCCGGTGTCGAGCTGGGCCGCCAGGGCGACGCCGTGCTCCACATCCGCGGTCCAAATGTTGCCGCCGAGCCCGTATTTGGGATGGTTCGCCAGGCGCAGAGCCTCGCTGTCGTCGGTGAAGGAGGTGAAGGCCGCGACCGGGCCGAATGTCTCCTCCTGGAAGACTGGCATCTCCTCGGTCACTCCGCTGAGGATCGAGGCTGGATAGTAGAACCCGACGCCCTCGACGGGCTCGGCGCCGAGCAGCACCCGGGCGCCCTCTGAAACGGACCGGCGAACCTGGTCGTGCAGGTGGCGGCGGAGGTCGGCTCGCGCCAGGGGGCCGAGGCGAACCTCCGGCTTGCTCGGATCCCCCATCACAAGGGCTTCGGCGTGGGCGCGGAATCGCTCCAGGTATTCGTCCACAACCGCCCGGTGGACCAAGAACCGCTTGGCCGCGATGCAGCTCTGGCCAGCGTTTTGAAAGCGCGCTCTCGCCCCGGTCTCCGCCGCCCGCTCCAGATCCGCGTCGCGCAGGACAAGGAAGAAGTCCGAGCCCCCGAGCTCCAGCACGCAGCGCTTGAGCTCGCGGCCCGCGAGCTGGGCCACTGCCGCGCCGGCGCGGTCGCTTCCGGTCAGGGTGACGGCTCTCACCCGACGGTCCGCGATCAGAGCCTCAACCGGCTCAGTGCCTGAGATAATGGACTTCAGCGAGCCTTCGGGGAAGCCCGCCTCCAGGACCAGCCGCTCCAGCTCAAGGGCCGCGCCGAAGGTCGTCGGCGCGTGCTTCAAGAGCCCGGTGTTGCCGGCCATCAGAGCCGGGGCGGCGAATCGGATCACCTGCCAGAGCGGGAAGTTCCAGGGCATGATCGCCAGCACCACACCCAGCGGACGGTAGGCGACGAAGCTGCGCGGGGAATCCGATGGCATCGGCTCCGCGCGCAGGAAGTGCTCAGCCTGCTGGGCGAAGTACTGGCACGTGACGGCGCACTTCTCGACCTCGGCTCGAGCCTCGCCGATGGGCTTGCCCATCTCTGCAGTGATGAGTGCGGCGAGCTCGTCGGATCCTCTCCGCAGCCCGTCTGCCAGCGCCAGCATCCTCTCCGACCGCCATGAGAAGGGCTGTCGGGAGTTGTGCAGGAAGGCGCCGTGGGCGGCGGCCAGGGCGTCTTCGATCTGGTCTTGAGACATGGCTTGGCGTTCGGCCAGGACCTCCTCGGTCGCCGGATTGAGACTCCTGAAGACAGGGGTATCGGCCATCGTTCCACTCCTCCTTGCCCCCCATTCCGCCAGGGGGAGGTCAGCTGCCCCTGAAGTAGCGTAGCCCACCAGGATGGGCTTCCGTGCGCAGCCGGCCCTCGTCCGCCAGCACTCGCAGGTGAGCTTCGGTCTCGAAGACGGCCAGCATCTGATTGAAGGGATCGAGCTCCTTGAGCAGCCTTCCTCGCCTGGTCCAGGGCAGGGCAGCCGCCACCTCCCTGACCGTGCTCCCATCTGCCCGGACAACCTCCAGGCAGCCTTCCAGGCGGCGCCGATGGTGGGCCAGGAGCTCGTCAACCCTCTCCCGGAGGTTGGGGAAGGTCGGGCCGTGAGCGGGCAGGACCAGTCCCGCGGGGAGCTCGCGCACCGCCGCCAGTGAGCTCAGAAAGCTTGATAGCGGGCTGTCCTCTCCGGGCAGCTCGACCCCCAGTGAGGGTGTGATCTGGGGCAGGACGTGGTCGCCGGCAAAGAGCAGGCCGCGTCCCCTGTCGAAGAGGCAGAGGTGCCCCCTGGTGTGCCCGGGGGTGGCGATGACCTCCAGCTCAACCGAGCCTGCGAGCAGGAGCTCCTGACCGCACAGATAGAGGTCCGGCCTTGGCGGGCCCCAGGAGTCCTCTGGCAGGTGTTTCGCCTGCTCGATCAGGAGGTCGGCGACGTCGCCGGCGGAGCATCTCCGCAACCGTTCAACCGACGCCAGCCGGGCCCTTGAGGGATCGCTCGCGAAGGCCATCTGGGTCGCCCGCTCGCCGAGACCCAGGGTCAGCCACGCTCCGGACCGGTCTCGCAGCCAGGCGGCCTGGCCCAGATGGTCGCGGTGGACGTGGGTTGCGAAGATGCCCAGGACATCGCCTAGGCTGGCGCCGAGGAGGCCGATTCCCTCCAGCAGGGTCCGGCGACATTCGGGCCGGTCCCAGCCGCAGTCCACCAGCAGAAGTCCTGAGTCGGTCTTGACGATGTAGGAGTTGACGGCTCGCAGCGCGTCGCCCGGGAGCGGCAGGGGACACCTAAAGACTCCGTCGGCGACCTCCTCCAGTCCCGGCTCCGCCCAGCTGTAGCGATCCTCAGCCAAGCGGGTCCGCCGCCGCTGGCGGGGTGCCACCCCGCATGACCAGCTCGCTCACCTGGGCCATGTCGATGGGCAGGTGGCTGCGGATCTGCAGCTGGCAGACGAGCTGGCCGCCGTCCTGGGTCTGGAGGCGCACGGGGTGCAGCGTCACGGTCTCCCCGGGGCGGAGGTGCAGATGCCGTTCCAGGCGGAGCCCGAGCTGGGTCAGAGAGGTCTCCGGCGGCAGCTGCAGCTCGATATCAACCTGCAGGGGGATGTGGGTGACCGTCAGGGCCGCCATCAGGACCCCACTGTTGGGGATCCGCACGGGGCGGCCGCTGACATCGACTGTGGTGTAGACGACACCAACGTGCGTCACGATCCCCGAGTACTCGATCCCCGAGAAGAGGTAGGTTCGGATGTGGACCCAGTTGCCGACCACAAATGGTCTCGCCATGAGCAATACGAGGCCCGCGAACACGGACCCCAGGGAGGTCTGGGCGGCCACGCCCACGATCACTCCGATGATGGCGCCGGCCGCCAGAAGTCCGGTGAGGTTGATCTGCAGGGCGGAGAGGACCCCAAGGCCGAGCACCACGTACAGGCACCAGGTCGCCACCGGCCGCCAGGAGTACAGCGAGGTCCCCTTGAGGTGGAAGAAGAGCCTGGAGATGAAGGCCCGAATGGCCAGTCCGCCCAGCACGACCGCCAGCAGGAAGATCCCGAACTGGACGACCAGCTGATCCCCGTGGGGGACCAGGTCGAGGATCTGCTGGCGCACCGCAAACAGAGCTGCCAGGGCGGCTATGGCGACGGCGGCCGTGATCCAGGTGCCGCGCCGCTCGGCCTGGGGAGACCTGGGATTGGTGAGCATCGGCACATACTCCCAGAGCCGACCTCATCCTCGCAGGCAGGGGACCCGGGCTATCCCTCGGCGGTCAGGGTGGGATCGCTGTTCAGCTGGGTCTTGCCTCTCATCGCCGCCAGCACCGCGGCCACGATGGCGATCGCCGCCAGGAAGATGGCGGCGGCCACCAGTCCCGCGGTTGCCTGACTCGGCGTCTGCCGGCTGGAGGCGCTGGCGCCCGCAGCCAGGCCGTACATCACCCCGACCAGGGCCACCCCCAGTGAGGTGCCCATGCCCCTTGTCATGTTGAGGATGCCGCTGGCCATCCCCGAGTGCTGCTTGGGCGCGGACCCCATGATGGCCGCATTGTTGGGCGGGGTGAACATGCCAAGCCCGATCCCGCAAACCACCAGCTCCAGCAAGAGCAGGATCCCATAGCTCGGGTGGATGGCGATCGCGACCATGCTCACGGCTACCAGGATCATTCCCCCAACGGTCAACGGCTGGGCCCCGATGCGGTCCGCGATATTGCCAGCGAACGGCGCCGTTATCCCGAGGGCCAGGGGCAGGAGCAGCAGCTCCACCCCGGCCTGTCCCGAGTTCTGATGCCCCGCGAATTCCAGGTAGAAGGGCAGCACGAAGAGGATCCCGAAGAGGGCCAGATAGGAGAGCAGGCCCGACGAGATCCCCGCTGAGAACTGCACCACCTTGAAGATCCCCAGCTGCATCATCGGCGCCTTGGTGCGCAGCTCTCGGTAGATGAACAGGGCCCCGAACACCAGGGTGGCGGCGAAGTAGACCAGGATCTGGGGTGAGAGCCAGCCCGTGCTGTTGCCGAAGGAGACCGCCAGCAGCAGTCCGGAGATGGCGGCCGTGAAGCACCCAATACCGAGCCAGTCGATCGGCTGCCGCTCCGCCAGATGCCGACTGCGTGGCAGCAGGAACCAGCCGAGGCCCATGCCGATGAGCCCGGCCGGGACGTTTACGAAGAAGATCAGGCGCCACCCCCCGAGGACGATCAGGAAGCCGCCCAGCGCCGGTCCCAGCGACAGACCCAGCGCCTGGGCCGCGCCCTGAACCCCGATGCCCCGGCCGAGCTTATCGGCAGGCATCGCCTGCACGATCAGAGCGACGCTGTTGGCCTGCAGCATCGCGGCCCCGAAACCCTGAAGGACCCGGAACACGACCAGGAGCTCCAGGCTGGGAGCGAGCCCGCACAGGAAGGTCCCGATTATGAAGATCCCAAAGCCGTAGACGTAGAGCAGCTTACGCCCCACCATGTCGGCGAACCGTCCCACCGCGGTGACCATCGCCACCAGGACCAGCAGGTAGGCCAGCGACACCCACTCCACCGCGCCCAGGGTCGTGTGGAAGCTCTCGTACAGCTTGGGCAGAGCCAGAACCACGATGCTGGCGTCCAGCTGGCCCATGAAGGCCCCGACGCAGACCGTGCCAACCACGTACCAGTAGGAGTTGGGCTTGTTGGCGACCCAGGCAGGTCTCTTCGACTCAACCAGAAACCTGTGCCAGCCGCGACTGGACGCAGGTGGATCAGATTCGGCAAGGCCCATGCCTATGAATATAGCCGTCTTGTCCGGTCTAATCGCTCACTCGAGGTGACATCTGCCAGGGTGAGACAAAGGGAGACCGCCCGGCCTGCCGGGCGGTCTCCTCGGGTGCCTTCCAGGTGGCGCCCGCTGGTTGAGATGTCGGGAGTGGCCTCAGCCTCCGGGGGGAGGGGTCGGCGCTGGTGCCGGCGCACCTGCCGGGTGAGGACTGGGGCCGGCCTGCGCGATCGGGCCCTGCCCGACCAGGCCGGACCCGGACAGCACGATGGCCGCGATCTCCTCTGTCTCATACCCACTGTGGACGGCCCACCCGTAGGCGAGGAGCCCGACCATGATCACGACCAACACGTCGGCCGGGAAGGGTATGCCGATGGTCTTGGGGCCGCTCACGTAACCGAGGAAGGCGGCCCCGAACGAGCTGTAATACGAGATCGCGAACATGGATAGCAGGTAGAAGATCAGCCACCAGGTGCTGCTGACCGCCTTGCGACCCTCCTCGTTGGATATGTACCAGAGAGCGCCGGTGAAGCCCATGATCAGGCAGATGGTGACGAAGTAGAAGACCCCGAACGCGGGGTGCGCCACCGCCGCCGGGTTCGCCACCAAGGCGAACTGCCCCCAGCGTTGCACGAGGATCCACAGGGCGAGGAACACAGCGCCCAGAACTGCTCCGGCCCCGGGGTTGATCCACCCCTTCATCGGTGCGTAGAACCAGACGAAGAGGGGAAGGGCCACGAAAACCGCGGCAAAGACGATGGCCAGCGTCGAGAAGTCTGACCAGAAGACGATCAGGGTTGCCCCGAGGAACCCGATCGGGGACAGTATCTCGGCCCCCCAGAGGCGGAAGGGCCTGGTCAGCGATCCCGCGGTGCGCCGCAGGATGGGCAGCCCGATCCCGCCCATGATGTAGGTCAGGACGGTGGCCGAGGTGATGATGCCCACCAGCTCGTACCAGCTCGGGAGGGGCAGGAAGAAGACCGCGCCGACCACGGTCGATGCGATCAGGGCCAACCAGGGGATCTTGAACCGAGAGGTGATCCCCTGGAACCAGTTGGGGAGGTACCCCACCACCGACATCCCGTAGACGGTCCGACTCGAGGTGCCGAGGTAGATGTAGCCCGTTCCGGTCGGGGAGACGAAGGCGTCGATCAGCAGGATGGTGGCGAAACCGCCCAGCAGAGCGGTTCCGGAGCCCTTCATCAGGACGTAGAAAGGCGCATCGGCGGCGGCACTGCCCGAGGCCGCCAGCTTGGCCCAGTCGCCCACGTGGACGTGGAAGAACCCCCAGTTGATGCCGCCGGTGAAGGCCACCTGGAGCAGCACGTAGATCACCATCCCCGCCAGGATGGAGGCGATGGTCGCGATGGGCACGTCCCGCTGCGGGTTGCGGGCCTCACCGCCAAAGTCCAGCGCCTGCCGGAATCCCAGGTACGAGAAGACGATTCCGGTGGTGGCGACAGCTCCCAGGACGGGCTGGGTACCGAGCGGGAAGAAGCCTCCATAGCTGCCGAAGTTCTTGGTGTGCAGGTCCAGGATCAGCAGAAAGATGATTGTCAACCCGGGGATCAGGAACTTCCAGCCGGTGACGAACGCGTTGAACTGGCTGAGGAAGCGGATTCCCACGTAGTTGATGATGAAGAACAGGATCATCAGGCCGATCCCGAAGAGGATGCCACCGGGCCAGATCAGCTCCGAGCTGGAGTTGACGATGCCGTGGATGTACGAGCTGGCGTATGTCACCACCGCCTCGGCCTCGATGGCGGGCACCGAGACCGCGGAGAGCAGATACGTCCAGCCCAGGATGAAGCCGGTGTAGCCGCCGTGGGTCAGGTGAGGGTAGCGGACGATCGCCCCGCTGCGGGGCATCATGCCGGAAACCTCGGCGTAGTTCAGGGCGACGAACAAAACGAGCACGCCGCCCACGATCCAGGAGATGATCGCGCCCGGCCCCGCCACGGCCGCGGACGCGATCGCGGCGAAGAGCCAGCCGGAGCCGATGATGCCTCCCATCGACAGAAAGAAGAGCTGCCAGACCGACATGTGCCGGTCTAACTTCCTATCCGAAGCCTCGTAGTCAGGTTTGGCTGCCACAGCCATCTAGTCACACCTCCCTGCAATCGCTGTGAGGCACGGGCTGCCTGGAACCCTTCGCCCGCCCTCGATCCCTATTGCGGGCAAGGTTAGGGACTCGCGGGCAATTTGTGAAGGGGCTTGACAAACTCCGGCCCCTGTTCCAGGTTGGCGGGAGAGGTATATTCGCCACTGTTGATATGGATGAGCTAAGTTCCCTGGAGCAGCCGGACCAGGACTTTGAACGCCTGGCGTCCTCGCTCAGGGCCGACTCCGGCGACCTCAACACCTTCTTGGAGGTGCTCGCATCCAAGTTCGAGGGGGCGTTGCCGGGACGCGCCCGCATCGACTATCAGACCAGCGGGATGCTGCGTCGCTCGAAGTCGGTTCGCCGGATCCAGATCCAGATGGGCGACGACCATTTCGAACTGCTCCGGGACCGGGGAGCGATTCTGGCGAAGCGCACCAAGGTGGTCAGAGGGATCGCCCTGAAGAACGAGGAGCTCAACCTCGACAGTTGGGTCGAGGCGCTCACCCGGGCTCTGGTGAGGCAGAGCGCGGCCAGTTCCGCCGACCGCCAGGCCCTGGAACGTCTGCTAGGCTGAGCGAAAGTGCGCTTTTTTCGCGGCGGAGGCGGCGGGCAGCTGACCCCAGAGCAGCAGCAGCGCCTGGAGCAAAGCCGCCAGATGGTCGAGTCCGGGGGG
>JAJYWM010000332.1 GCA_021791455.1 bacterium
GAGAGGAGCTGAGGTCATCCGAGGTTGGGATCTTGGCAGTCTGCGCCAAGACGTCCGGGAGCGGTGGGAAGCGGATTTGGAGGTCATCTCCGCCGGGGGACTTCCCGACCCCGTGGACGCACTCGGTCCGCTGCTGGCGGAGCCGGCACACTCGCTGTTGGAGCACCTGCCCCCGGAGACCATCTTCCTCACAGAGGACTGGGACCGACTGTTGCGGCGGGCAAAGGCCTGGCTTGTCGAGGTGTCTGGGATCCAGGCCGCCGAGACTGAGCGGGGAGAGCTCCCCCGGGAGCTGCCCCTCGCGGTGGGGTCATTGGAGATGGTCCTGAGCCGGCTATCGGCCTCTTCCTGGCTCGACCTGGTGCGGGGGGATGCCGACGGCGACACGCCTCCGGTCGGCAGCGCGGGAATGGTCGCTCCGCCAGTCTTCGCCGGCAGCTTGGACAGCTTCGAAACCTGGGTCAGGGAGTACCGGCAGGCCGGCGGAGCCGTGCTCGCGCTGGGGCTGCAGGAGGCTCGGGTCCAGGAGGTGGCCGAGGAGCGGGGGCTCGCCCCGCTCGCGAGCGAGACCTTCTCGGCCCTGAGCACGCCCATACCTCGCGGCTCGCTGCTGGTCGGGCCGGGCGATCTCAGCTCCGGAGTCGCGATTCCCGAGATCGGCATAGCCGTGATCTCTGATTCCGACCTCTTCGGTGCGCAGAAGCGGCGCGCCTCGGGCCTGCTCAGGTCGGTGCATCGCGCCGAGTCCAGTGCCGCCGGCCGGCTGCGCCATGCTCCTGGAGGCGCGAGCGATCTCTCCGCCTTTCGCCTCAAGCTTGAGCCCGGCGATATCGTCGTTCACCGCGACCACGGACTGGGCAGGTTCGTTGGCATGCGCCGCGTCAGCGATGACCAGGGTGAGCGCGAGTACATGCAGCTTGAGTACGCCGAAGGCAACCGACTGTATGTTCCGGCCGAGCATCTGGACCGGGTCGAACGCTACATCGGCGGGGCGGATTCCGCACCCGGCCTCTCGCGACTTGGTTCGGGCGACTGGGAGCGCACCCGGCGGGCGGTTAGGCGCCGGGTGGATGAGATTGCCGAGGACCTGGTCAGGCTCTATGCCCAGCGCCAGCAGGCCCGCGGCCACGCGTTCGCCACCGACTCCCATTGGCAGGAGGAGTTGGAGAGCTCATTTCCCTATCAGGAGACCAGGGACCAGCTCATGGTTCTGGAGGACATCAAGCGCGACATGGAGTCCGATCGCCCCATGGACCGCCTACTGTGCGGGGACGTGGGGTTTGGCAAGACCGAGATCGCGCTGAGGGCCGCCTTCAAGGCCGTTGAGGGAGGGATGCAGGTCGCGGTCCTGGTGCCCACGACGGTTTTGGCGCAGCAGCACTTCCTGACCTTTCAGGACCGCCTGCGGGCGTTCCCGGTGACCGTGGAGCAGCTTTCGCGGCTGCGCTCCGATGAGGAGGCCAAGCAGGTGATGCTGGGGTTGGCTTCGGGCACGGTCGACATCGTCATCGGAACCCACCGGCTGCTTCAGAAGGATGTGCGTTTCAAGCGCCTGGGCCTGGTGGTTCTGGACGAGGAACAGCGTTTCGGCGTGCGCCAGAAGGAACGGTTGAAGGAGTTGCGGACGTCGGTTGACATCCTCTCCTTGTCGGCGACCCCGATCCCCAGGACCCTCCACATGGCCCTGGCGGGGATAAGGGATCTCTCGGTGATCCGGACGCCTCCCGAGGGAAGATTGCCCATCCGCACCTATGTGACGGCCAAGGAAGAGGGGCTGATCCAGGACGTGATCCGACGGGAACTCTCCCGCCGGGGCCAGGTCTACTACGTTCACAACCGCGTCCACAGCATGCTGCGCGAGGTGGACCTCCTGCGCCGGCTGGTGCCCGAGGCTCGGCTTGCCATCGCCCACGGCCAGATGGACGAACGAGAACTGGCCAGGGTGATGGTGGCCTTCGGGCAGGGCGAGATCGACGTCCTGTGCTGCACCACGATCATCGAAAACGGCCTGGACATACCCAATGCCAACACCCTGGTCGTCGATGACGCCTCCCGGCTCGGACTGGCCCAGCTCTACCAGCTGCGGGGCCGGGTCGGCCGTTCCGGCCAGCGCGCCTACGCCTACTTCCTGTACGACCCGGCCCGCTCCCTCACCGAGGGTGCGGACAAGAGGCTTGATGTGGTGGCCGATCTCCAGGACCTGGGGTCCGGTTTCGCCCTGGCCCTGAAGGATCTTGAGATTCGCGGGGCGGGCAATCTGCTCGGAGAAGCCCAGCACGGTGACATCGCCGCCGTGGGCATGGAGATGTACAACCACCTGCTGAGGCAGGCGGTTGTGGAAGTCCAAGGCGGCCGGCTGGTGGAGTCCCCCGCGCAGGTGTCGGTGTCCTTGCCGCTGCGCAGCCTGCTGCCGAACTCGTACATAGAGGACGAACGGTTGCGGCTCAGGGTCTATCAGCACCTTGCCGCGGCCACCAGCGAGGTGGAGCTGGAAGAGGCGGCGAGGAACCTGCGCCAACGCTTCGGACCTAGGCCGTTGGAGGTGGAGAATTTGTTGATAGGGTTGCGGGTGCGACTGATGGCTGCTGCGGCCGGGGCTGCGGCGGTGGAGACTCATGGGGACTGGATCACGGTCCGCTTCGATCCCGGACATCGCCACACGCTCTCGGACTTCGTGGCCGGGATGCCCTCCCTGGCGGAAGCGGGG
>JAJYWM010000427.1 GCA_021791455.1 bacterium
TACTTCCTGGTGACCTCCTTCGAGGGCTACACCTCGCGCACCCTGCCCCTCAACGCTCTGACCCTCCTTCCCAGGGCAGCCGCCGGGCTCCTGCTGGCTCTGGGGGTGGTGGCGGCGCGGAAGAGGGATCCGCGGACCGTCCTCATCTGGACCTGGCTCGGGGTGGACCTCCTGACCTACGTCCTTCCCAACCGCCCCTATCCCTTTCATCTCCTGCCCGCCGCGGTGCCCCTGGCGCTGGTGGTGGGCCGGCTGCCCCGGCCCTCGCTGGCAACGCTGCGGCTCTCGTTCGCACCGCTGGTGGCGGGGGCCCTTCTCAGCGCTGCACTGTGGGGCCAGCTCATGGCGACCTACCTGCCGATTGACGACTTCTACACGGCCGGACGAACCGTGCTCTACTACCCGATGTTTGTGGGCCGGGCAACGGGTGTCGTGTCGAAGTCCAGCTACCAGGACTTCTACGACTACCGGGTGCGTGCCGAGGCCGAGGCCGGAAGCTGGATCCGGGCCCACGCTCTGACCGGCGCTCGCGCGGTGGTCTGGTCGGCTGACAGCTGGGCCTATCTGTTGGTACCGGTGCGCTCGGTGATGCCGGCCCCGCCGATCTACAAGGACTTCGACTGGCTGGGTCAGTCGGGTCTCATCCAGCGGACCCTCAGCGTGCGACCGGAGCTGATCCTGGTGACCAACGACGCCCTCAACGGCTACGGGCCTCTGCAGCCGATCCTCAGCCGCCTGTACACCAAGGTGGAGACCTCCTCCGACGGTTCCCTGTGGCTGCTCAACTCCGACCTGCAGCAGGTGGGTGCGAGTCGGGCCACTGCGGCGACGCCCTAGCCGTCTCCTGGCTAACATCGGGGGGTGCGGCTCCAGCTGGGTCCCCCGGCGATTGGCCTCGCGCTGATCGCGATGCTGGCTGGATGCGGGCAGCCCCCAGCCAGGAGGCCGAGGCCGACCCCGTCTCCTACCCACCCGTCGGTTGCCCAGCGGGTGGAGACGGCGGCCCACATCTTCATGTCCCAGATGGTGGCCGGCGACTACGCGGCGCAATGGAGCGAGCTGGCTCCGCCTGCACAGGCGATGTGGCCCTCCGAGGCAGCCCGCTCCGCCTTCCTCACCGCCAAGTTCCACGGGGCGGCCGCGGTGAGCGGATTCCAGATGGGAGCGCCGACTCCTCCCACCACCTGGGTGGACCGGGAGGATCCCGCGGTGCAGGTGCCGGGAGCCTACGCCGTCCCCATCCAGGTCGAGTTCAGCGCACCGGCACGAATCCTACCGGCCGGAGTGGCGGCAGATTATGCCAAGCTCGAGTTGATGCTGGTGCCCCAGTCGTCCGGGCCACCGCTGGTAGTGGGGGAGGGGCCGAGCTCGATCGACGCGCCCGTGATCGTCCCGCCCTCTCCTCCGACGGAGAACGCCTCCGTCCCCGTCCTCATGTACCACGTGGTGGCCCCCTTCCCTAATCCCGCTCAGTGGAACACCACGTACGCCTACGACCTGGAGTACGGGCTGACGGTGACTCCGTCACAGTTCGCCGCCCAGATGGCGTACCTCTCCGGCGCCGGTGCCCACGCCATCTCGCTGACCCGCCTGGCAGATTTCCTCTTGTACGGCCTCCCCCTGCCGCCCAAGCCGGTCGCCATCACCTTCGACGATGGCCGGGAGAGCCCCTGGCAGAACGCGGTCCCGGTGCTCCGAACCTACGGCTACACCGCCACCTTCTTCGTCCCCAGTGGGCTGGTGGGCAGGTACGTGACCACCCGGGCCGGCACCAACCCCCAGCACTATCTGAGTTGGACGCAGATCGACCAGCTGGCGCACAGCGGATTCTGGATCGAGGACCACACCCTCTTCGACAACACCCCCCTCTGGGGCTCGTCCAGCTCGGAGGTCCAGCAGCTGGCGGGGCAGACCGGGGCTGCCATCGCGGCCCAGACCGGAGTTCCCGTCCAGTTCATCGCCTACAGCGGGCTCTGGCCCTTCACCACGTCCACCCAGAGCGGTCCGGCGGAGAGCATCCTCTTCCGGGAGCTCGCCCAGCTCGGCTACGTCGGGGGGGCGGTCGACGCGCGGGTGGATTCCGCCGCGCAGGCCACCGGCCAGATCTGGCAGATTCCTCGGGTCCGGATGAACCCCAACGAGCCCGGGTCGGCCCTCGGGCCCTGGCTGTCCTAGGAGGTGGCGATGGACCAGGAGGAGCTCGAGGTGGTGGTGGAGATCCCCCGGGGAAGCCGCAACAAGTACGAGATGGACCATGCCACCCACCGGATCCGCCTCGACCGGGTGCTGCATTCCTCGGTGCACTACCCCACCGACTACGGTTATATCCCCGACACGCTCGCAGAGGACGGCGACCCTTTGGACGCCCTGGTGGTGGTCGAGGAGGGTACCTTCCCCGGATGCTCGGTCCCGGCCCGGCCGATCGGGCTACTGCATATGGCCGATGAGAACGGGAAGGACGTGAAGGTGCTCTGTGTCGCCGCCTCGGATCCTCGCTTCGACGAGATACGCGAGCTGGGCGACCTGGCCCCCCACTGGCTGCGGGAGATCGAGATCTTCTTCGAGACCTACAAGCGACTGGAGGACTCAAAGGAGGTGTCGGTCGGTGGCTGGGAGGGGCGGGACGCGGCCTGGGAGGCGGTCCTGGACTGCCGGAGACGGCTGGAGCGGCCGGCGGGCTGAAGTCGGCCCAGGTCCGACTGCC
>JAJYWM010000076.1 GCA_021791455.1 bacterium
AAGGTTCTGCGTGAACGCCCAGGAGACGAACTGGGAGCCGTGGTTGTCGGCGGTCACGTAATGGACCCAGTCGGCGCCACGTGATGGACCCACCCACGGTCACGGGATAGACCCACTCGCGGTCAGGCAATAGACCCACCCTGGAGGTGGGAAGGCTGCCGGTGCCACAGGCGAAAGTAGGCCAGGCCGGAGGCTCCCGAAGGAGAGCCGATGGCGGGCAGGAGGTTCCTGGTGGCAGAGGTGGTGGAAGCGCTGCGGCTTTGGCACGCAGGGCACTCGATCCGGCGATTGGCGAAGAGCGTGGGGATGGGGCGTGTTCGGCTGCGCGAAGTGGTAGCGCGGGTGCAGGAGGCCGGGGTAGTGCCCGGGGACCGGGCCCGCTCGGCGGCTGGGTGGGAGGAGCTGGTCATGCGGGTCTTCCCCGAGCGGGTGGTGGTGAGGACGGGCGGCGCGTGGGAGCGGATCGAGCCGTTCCACCAGGAGATCGTGGCCGGGTTGGAGACCAACACGGTGACTACGGTCTGGCAGCGGCTGCGGGACGAGCGGAGGCTGGAGGTGAGTGTGAGCAGCTTCCGACGCTACGTGCGAGGCCGGATCCGGGAGGTACGGCCGGAGGACGTCAAGGGCCCCAAGGAGCCGACGGTGCCAGGACGGGTGTCCGAGGTGGACTACGGACGGATGGGGCACTGGGTGGACCCGAAGACCGGGCAGGGTCATGCAGTTGAAGGCTTCGTGATGACCTTGTGCGCGAGCCGGCGGTTGTTTGTGAGGCCGGTGTTGGTCTGCGACCAGGAGGCGTGGGCGCAGTGCCACGTGGCAGCGTTCGACTTCTTTGGCGGGGCCCCTGAGCAGGTGCGGCTGGACAACCTGAAGGCGGGGGTGGTCCGCCCGGACATCTACGATCCGGGTCTGAACCCCGCCTACCAGGAGTTGGGGGCGAACTACCGGGTGCTACTCGATCCCTGCCGGGCCGGGCGGCCCAAGGACAAGCCGCAGGTGGAGCGAGCGATGCCCTACGTGCGGGACAGTTTCTTCAAGGGTCGGCAGTTCCAGAGCCTGGTGGCGATGCAGGCGGCGGCGGAGCGGTGGTGCCGGGAGGTGGCGGACCAACGGCCGCACCGGCGTCTGCCGGGGACGGCGGGAGAGGTCTTTTTCCGGGTGGAGCGACCCCGCTTGCTGCGACTGCCGGCGGAGCCGTTCGAGGTGGCCCATTGGGCCAAAGCGACGGTGCACCCGGATTGCCAGGTCCAAGTGCAAGGGATGCGGTACTCCGTGCCGTGGCGCTTGATTGGGCGGCGACTGGACGTGCGGGTGGGCGAGCGGGTGGTACGGGTGTACGACCAAGGAGTGGTGGTGAAGACCCACCTGAGAAGACGGGGTGAGCGGCGCTATCTCGATCCCGCGGACTTACCCGAGCAGAAGGTGGCCTATATGCTGCGGACGCCCCTCTGGGGCCGGCGCCAGGCCCAAGACCTGGGCAGTTCGGTATTGCAGTTGGTGGATGAGCTCCTGACGGAGCCGATGCCCCTGACCAGGCTGCGCCAGGCGCAGGCGGTGATCCGGCTCGGCGAGACCCACGGGGCGGAGCGGCTGGACCGGGCCTGCCGCCGGGCTCTAGAGGCGGACGCCCGCTACCGGACGGTGAAGAACTTGCTGGAGAACCCCCTGGTGGTGGACGAGCCCTCGCCGGATCTGAGTGCGGCGGGGGCCATGCTGCATGGGGCAGCGGCGCTGCTGGAGGGGGTGCTGTGAAGCCCGCTGAGTTGCAGACCCAACTCAAGACGCTGCGGCTGGGCGGGATGCTCCACACCTTGGAGCTGCGCCGAGTCCAGGCCGAGGAGCAGAGGCTGGGGCACCTGGAGTTCCTCGCCCTGTTGTTGGACGACGAGATTGACCGGCGGCAATCCAAGATGCTGGCCCAGCGCCTCCACCGGGCCCGTTTCGAAGAGGAGAAGACGCTGGAGGAGTTCGACTGGTCCTACAACCCCCAGATCCCAGCCGAGCAGCTGCGCAACCTGGCCACCTGCGGCTTCGTGGAGCGCCGCGAGTCCGTGCTCCTGTTCGGGCCGGTGGGAGTGGGCAAGACGCATGCTGCCCAGGCGCTGGGGCATGCCGCCTGCCGGGCCGGCCACACCGTGCTCTTCACCAAGACCACGGCCATGCTGCGTGACCTGGCTGGCGGACGGGCCGACGGAAGTTGGGAGCCCCGGCTACGCCGCTACCTTCAGAGCGACATGCTCATCCTAGACGACTTCGGAATGCGCGAGTTCACCCCTACCCAGGCCGAGGACCTCTACGAGCTGATCTGCGAGCGCTACCGCGCCGGCACCATGGTGGTGACCAGCAACCGCTCCCCCCGAGACTGGTACGCCCTCTTCCCTAACCCGGTGCTGGCCGAAAGCGCTCTCGACCGCCTGGTGAACAGCGCCCACCACGTGACTCTCCGCGGCCGGACCTACCGGCCGCTGCGCCGTCCGGATGGCGGTGGGATGGTGCGCTTGGAGAGCGACGACGAACCAAACGGGCCCGATGACCACCCCGGCCCCGAAAAACATGCCCCTGAGAAGGCCCAGGAGCCTCAGAGCCACGGCCTCCCGATCCCAACGACCTCGACTCTTACTCCTCCAGGCGGCCGCTCGATGGCACGAAGGACGCGCGGATAGATACGATTCCCATGAACGGCACCGGTGGGTCTATTCCGCGA
>JAJYWM010000123.1 GCA_021791455.1 bacterium
CGCTGCTGGCCGATGGCCCTCTGGTGCTCAGCAACGTGCCAGAGATAGAGGACGTGGGGACCATGTGCCGGATCCTGCACAGTCTCGGGGCGACAACGACAAGGAGGGCGGACGAACTCGTGATCGACCCCCGCGGGCTGCGGGGCGGCTCACCAGATCATGCGGCAGCCAAGCGCATGCGCGCCTCCCTGCTCCTGCTGGGCCCGCTGCTGGCAGCGACCGGGGAGGCCGACCTGCCTCGCCCGGGCGGGGATGACATCGGGGCCAGGCGGATCGAGCAGCACGTGGTCGGGCTGCGCCGGATGGGTGCCGATGTGGATGACTCCGGAGCTGGCATCCGCGCCCGCGCCGGGAGGCTCCATGGCACCCACGTTTGGCTCGACATGCCGACCGTCACGGGTACGGAGAACCTGATGATGGCGGCGGTCCGGGCCGACGGCATCACCATCATCTCCAACGCGGCCCGCGAGCCGCACGTGGTCGACCTGGCGCTCTGCCTGAATTCGATGGGGGCCCGCATCACCGGGGCGGGGTCAGACCGGGTCGTGGTGGAGGGCGTGGCCCGGCTCCATCAGGCCGAGCACAGGGTGCGGCCCGACTACATCGAGGCCGGGACCTACGGGTTGGCGGTCGCCGCCACCGGGGGCGACCTGATGATCCAGGACATGTTCAGTGAGGATCTGACCCAGGTTCTGCACAAGCTGAGGGCCGCCGGCTGCCAGGTGGAGGAGGGGGCCACCTGGGTCAGGGTGGCGAGGTCCGGGCCTCTCACCGCGGTGGACATGACGACCTGGCCCCACCCTGGTTTCGCCACCGACCTGCAGTCGCAGTACGTCGCCCTCATGACCCAGGCGCGGGGCGACGCCACGGTCTGGGAGGCGCTCTACGAGAACCGGTTTCGGCCGGTTGAAGAGCTGCGCCGCCTGGGAGCCGACATCGAGGTCGAGGGGAGGATCGCGGTGGTGCACGGAGGCACTCCGCTGAGGGGCAGCGACCTGGCCGTCTCGGACATCCGCTCCGGGGCGGCGCTGGTGATCGCCGGCCTCTGCGCCGAGGGGGTGACCACCTGCCGCAACGTCCGCCACCTGGATCGCGGGTATCAGAACCTGGTGGGCAAGCTGGGCCAGGTAGGGGCACACCTATCCCGCCATCCGACCGCCGCAGGTGAGGCATAGCCAGAGTGGCCGGCCGGCGCTTCGGCATGGAGCTATCAGACGACCGGGTCGAGATCTGGGCGCGGGGCGACGGCCTTGTGTTCCAGGAACCAGCGGTCATCGCCCGCAGCAGCTCCGGGCGGGTGTTCGCCCTGGGCAGTCAGGCCGTGAGGATCGTGGCCGAGGAAGGCTCTGAGACCGAGCTGGTCCACCCGTTCGGGATCTTCGAGCTGCGCGACCGGGACACCGCCGAGCAGATGCTGCGGCAGCTGATCACCAGGGTTGTCGGCCGGCTGGTCTTCGTGCGCCATGAACTGGTTCTCGCCGTCTCCGCGGAGTTGTCCACGACCGCCCGCAGGGTCCTGCTGGAAGCCGCCCTGGCCTCAGGGGCGCGCATGGCCCACCTGCTTGACCTACCACTTGCCCTGGCGTTCGGAGCCGGGCTGCCGGTGACGTCCTGGGACCCGATGCCGGTCATGTTTCTGCTGCCCGACAGCGTTCAGGCCGCGATCGTCTGCCATCACGGGCTGCTGGCGTCGCGGGCCATCGAACTTGGGGAGTCGGACGACTCCGCGACCGCCTGGGCAGACCCGGACCGGGTCGAGATCGTGGCCGGGATGGTCAGAGACCTGGTGGCCGAGGCGCCGGCTTCCGCCAGCAGGCGAATCGCCAGCCTAGGGCTGACCCTGGCAGGGCGGGGGGTGGACCTGCAGCAGGTCGGCCGGATGATCACCGGGAGCAGCGGCCTGCCCACCAGGGTCGTGGCCGATCCCGAGCACTGTGTGGTCAAGGGCGCCGAGGTGGCCCTGGAGCGGATCGAGGCAGCGGGTGGGAGGACGCTCCTCTACCTGCGATGACCCAGGCGGGCGGCTGACAGCTCTTCCAGCAGCACCCGCCGGTGGCTCGCCACCGACCTCTCCCAGGTGAAGCCGGCCGACCGTCGCAGCCCGAGGGCGGCCAGATGCTGGCGCAGGGATGGGCTGGAGACCACGGAGCGCAGGGCTTCCACCCATTCCTCCTCACGGTTATCTGAAATGAGGAGGGCCGACCCGGTCGCCACCTCCTCGACGCCGCCCGCCTGGTTGGCGATAACCGGGGTGCCACAGGCCATGGCCTCGAGCGCGGGCAGGCCGAACCCCTCATAGGAGGAGGGGATGCAGGCGGCCAGCGCCCCCGTGTAAAGGCAGGCCAGCTCGTCTCCTCCGACGTGGGCCAGGATCGTCACTTGGGTGTCGAGCTCGCGGCTCAGCCGCCGCAGACCTTGAGCAGCCTCACCCATGGCGTTGGTCACCACCAGACCCGGCCCTCGGGCTCCGGGCGGAAAGGCCGACGCGAACATGCGCAGGAGATGGGGGATGTTCTTGCGGGGGTGGTGAGCGCCCACCGCCAGCAGATACGGCTCCCTCACCCCCAACAGACTCTCGGCCGAGCGGACCTCGGCTTGGTCGCGGACCCGGAAGCAGGAGCTGACTCCGTGAGCGATGGCGGTGATCCGGCCGGGGTCCGCCGAGTAGTGCTGGACGAGGTCCGCCTTGGTGGTCTCCGA
>JAJYWM010000017.1 GCA_021791455.1 bacterium
CAGACTGGGGACCTGGGATGGGCTTGATAATCGGCATGAGGTGGTCTCATCTGAGCCTCCAGTCTCACTAAGACGCGCTGCTAGAACCCCAATCGTGCCGACGCTGACTGCAACCGTGGGTTGCGACAGCTCGCCGGAGTAGGGGAGGCCGAGGCCGCCGGATGAAGTTTCTGCAGGGGTACGCAACTGGCCCCGGGGCACCAGGACGTGCAGGGTGAGGCTATCTGCCCGTTCCACTGCTGCCCAACGGCCAGTTTGAGGTAGTCGGTCGTCGACACCGCCACCGCGTTGGTCACCACCTTCAGATACAGGCCCTCTGCAGACTGGTCCTCGGAGTCGCGGTGACGGAGGTTGACTTCAGAGCAGGCCACGGGAGGCGCAGCGGTCGTACCGGCGGCGCTACCACGGGGGCATGGGCGTTACGAAGCGATCGGTATCGCTCGACGAGGACGTGGCGGCGGCCGTCGACCCTGCCACGGAGGAAGCCGGCGTGTCGTTCTCCGCCTGGTTGGGCGAAACCGCACGGCACCGGCTGCTCATCAGCGATGGTCTGCGGGCGGTTGACGAGTGGGAGAGTGAGGCCGGGGCGCTCACAGACGAAGAACGGGCTGCCTGTGAACTCCTGCTCGGGCACATTCTCAGGGAGCAGCCAGGAGGCATCCGCGGGGCGTGACCGGCGGTCTCACCTATGACACCGGGCCCTGATCGCGGCCGAGCGCGACGACCGCGAGATGTGGTCGCTGCATCGGGCCGCACTCGGGCGTGATATCAGCCTGGCGGTACCAGCGGGAGTGCTTGCCGAGGCTTGGCGGGGAGGCCCCCAGCATCGTGTGTCCCGGATCCCGCAGGGATGTACCGTCTAGCCGCTCACGGAGCCTCAAGGGCGCGCGGTGGTCGTCCTGGCCGCATCGTCGGGCCTTGAGGACACCATTGATCTAAGCGTGGCCGAGACCGCTATGCGGCGCTGCGAAGTGGTGGTGACCTCCTGTCGCAGCCACCTTGAGCAGGTTGACATGGCCGCGGTAGGGGCGCTGATCTTCCACGAGGTCTGAGCGGCCACCACTTCACCAGAGGGAGGCACCGTCCTGATGGCTCCAGAGCGGCTGCAGCGAGCGAGGCCTCCAGGGTCCCCGGATGGTTGCCTCCTGAGCGGCCATCCCAAGGCAGGAGTCACCCTGCTCCAAGGTCAAAAGCCGGAAGCACCGGATGCCCGGCAGCAGTGAACTCGATCCCCTCCCGGAACAGCAGCGTGAAACACCTTCCACGACAACTGTACTCGGCCCCCATCTGGGCGAGAGCTGGGGTGAGGGTGGGCCACACACCCCTGTCTACATCCCCCACGCCCCGCCTCGGGAGCCGCGTGTCTGAATGGGGGCCGTCGGTGCGTGACGGGTCCTGATCTTACCCCGCGCCCGCCTCGTCGTCCAACGCCCGCTCGATCGCAGGATACGAATCGCCTAGAGAGCACGGGCAGTGGTGGTACCAGCGCCGAAACCGGTTCCCGGCCCCTCGTCGAGGGGACCCCTGGATGAGACCTCTGCGCCGTCACTGGTGGGAACCACCTTCGCCATTGAGCATCCCTCCGTCTTCACGGGCGGGTGACTGTGAACATGTAGCAGCCAGCCAGCACGTTACGGGTGTGAAGGTACGCGACCTCGGCGCGAGAGAGCAGATCGGTGATTCCCGCCTCGGCCTCGCTCCCGTCAACAATCTGGTTGTCCACTTGCCGGCCTTCGACGTCGTACGCACGCAGGACGAGACGGCGGTGACGGAAGCCTTCTGGGTAGGCATCCGGCATCTCGTAGCCGTCGCAGTGTTCGGCATGGACGAAGATCGGACCGACTTCTGCATATGGACCGCCAACTAGCGCCGGCTGGTAGGCGATGAGCGCCACGTGTTCGCCGACGGCGGCCTCTCGCAGGCAGCAGCGCAGTGGGGTTCCGCCAACCTCGGTATTTACGTTGACGACCACGGGATTGCCGAAATCGTCCACACCGCGGGCGCGGATGCGGTCTAGGCCATCGGGATCGAGTGCCACGACGCGAAAGGCAAGGCTCATCAAGTTCTCCTTTTCAGCTAGACCACTACGGGACAGAGGTACTACGTGGCGCCAATGAGTCTCTCTTGCGCCTGCGATGGGGGCGATCTTGGGAGATGGCTGCGCGGAGGAGGATGAGGAAGCCGCCGACGGGTGCGTACCAGGTGACCGACTCACTGAGGAAGGCGGCGCCGACGATAACGACGAAGAGTGGGGTCAGGTAGGTGACGCTGCTGGCGATCGCGGCTGAGGCGTGGTTGACGACGTGAAAGTTCAAGATGTAGGCGACACTCGAACCCAGCACTCCGACGGCAGCCAGGGCGAAAAGCGACGGGCTGGGGATGTGCTGGTGGATACGGCCGGTGACGACGGCGAACGGCAAGAGGTGGATGGCGCCGGCGAGCACTTGGATGGTCGCGAGGGCAGCGGGTCGGTCTAACAAGCCGGTGAGATCGCGGTCGAGTAGGGGAACGCGATGCCGTAGCAGGCGACAGCACCCAGACAGGCGTCGATTCCCAGTAACTGGCCTCCACCGAGCCCGCGGCACGCGCCGATCACGACTAGGACGCCGACGACACCGATCAAAGGGCCGCCGATGATCTTAGAGTTGGGGCGTTGCTGACCGAAGGTTGTGAGCGCGGCGAGCCGTGTGGCAAGGGGG
>JAJYWM010000343.1 GCA_021791455.1 bacterium
CCGGCGGTGGCACGGTCCGAAAGGCAATGTGGGACCCAGACGGCGACCGCGCCTCAGGAGCCCACAGCCCACTAGCACGGCATGTGCCACAAGACCGGGGGGCCTGGGCCCGTCCCCTCGACGAGCCCCGGTCTGCGGACCGTTGGAGGCCAGCTAGGGACTCCCAACCCCACCAGGTGTCCTTGTCCTCGCATCACTGGGGCCCAACGCGGCCCCCCGCTATAGTCGCGATGTGCCCGCCCGAATCACCTTCGCGCAGAAGCCAACCCTTGAGGGTGATCTCGTGGTCCTGCGGCCGGTCTGCGGCTCCGACGCCGCCAGACTCGCTGAGCTGAGCAGTGAGACCATCAGGCTTACCGGCTCGCACGGAACGCCGAACCTGGAGTCTTTGGAACAGTGGTATCAGTCGAGGGCCGAACCCGAAGACCGGCTCGACCTCTCCATAGTCGAGAAGGCGACCGGCGAGTGGGCAGGTGAAGTTGTCCTGAATGGCCTCAGCCCAGACAACCTCTCTTGTGGCTTTCGCATCCTGCTGCTGGGACCGACCTATTTCGGCCGCGGGCTGGGCAGGGAGGCCACCAAGCTTGTGCTCGCTCACGCGTTCGAAACGGTCGGTCTCCACCGGATCGAATTGGACGTCTACGCATTCAACCCACGGGCGCGCCACGTCTATCAGCAGTTGGGGTTCGCGCACGAGGGCACCAAGCGCGAGGCTCTGCTATGGGATGGAGTCTGGGTCGACGCCGATCTCATGGCGATCCTCGCTGAGGACTGGTTCGCCAGTGGCAACCGGGCTTGATCCGCGCCCGCGCCTCGCGGCCCAAAGGAGGACCCGCTGATCACCTGAGCAAAAGGGACACGGCCCGGTTTGTGTCAGAGCGATCCCCATCCTGGGTGACGGCCGCAGGCGGACGCCTTTTATTCCCCGTCGCGGGACGGCACGAGGCTGGGCCGCGGTCGCCCGGGCCACGGTCTACTATCAGTTCTCGTCCAAGACCGGCCTGCTCGAGGCTCTCTGTGACGCGCTTGCCGAGGCGGGTCACGTGGGTGACATCGCGGGGGCTTTCATGGCCCATGATCCTGTCGAGGCGGTCGGGTAGTTCATCACCTGGTGTGGGCGCTTCTGGGATCCGGACCGCCACGTCATGCGCCGCCTCAGGGCCCTAGCCTCTCTGGAAGAAGAGGTCGGGGCCGTCATCTCCAAGCGGGATGATCGCCGGTGCCAGGGGCTCGAGGTGCTTGCAAACGGCTTGCACGTTCAACACCTCCCCACCACCGACCTCGAGGGCCCTCCGGGTGCTATTCGCGCTCACCAGCTTCGAGACCTTTGACTCCCTGGCCCGTCCCGACCAAGCCCTGACCGATGTCTCGGCCACGGTCACCGCCATCGCATCCACTGTGTGGAGATCGCGTGCTCGTGCAGATGTGACCGGGCCCTGACAGAAAGCGTGCCGCAGGGAGGAAAGTCGCGAATTGGCCGGATCCCGGTAGCGGGCACCACGCCCCGATTCCGGGTCGTGCCGGCGCGTCCAGAGTCGTTCGGCTCGCTGGCCCAGGCGGCGGGACACCTGGAGGATCGCCTGAGTGGGGGAACGTCAAACCAGCGTCGCACCGCCTGACTGGTGGTCACGCGCCATGCAGAACAGCCTCGATCAGGGCTGGCCCGGGCTCGGTCATGGCCCTGCTCAACTGGCCGGTCAGCTCCTCAGCGGTCGTGGCCCGAGATGCGGCGACGCCCAGGCCACGGGCCAGCGCTACCCAGTCGAGCGCTGGCCCGGCCAGTGAGAGCAGTTGGCGGGCACCACCCCCGCCGGCTGCGCTCGCAAGTCGGTTCAGCTCGAATTCGAGGATGGCGTAAGAGCCGTTGTTCAGCAGCACGGTGGTGACGTTCAAACTCTCCCTGGCCTGGGTCCACAGCGCCTGCAGGGTGTACATGGCACTGCCATCCGCCTCCAAGCAGAGCACTGGGCGGTCAGGGCAGGCGACCGCGGCACCGGTCGCGACCGGCAGACCCTGGCCAATGGCGCCTCCCGTCAGTGAGAGCCAGTCGTGCCGGGGAGCGCTGGCGGTTGCGCCAAGAAGCATCGTTCCAGAGGTGTTGGCCTCGTCGGAGACGATCGCACCCTCCGGAAGCACCGCTGCAACCGCGGCGGCGAATGTCGTGACGTCGATCGCTCCCGTGGGGCGAGCACCACGCGTGACCACGGGAGGCGGGAGCCCGAGCGCGCCGGCGTGGAGTCGTTCACAAAGTTCCAGAAGGGCTGCCACCGAGTCCTGACCCGGCTGACTCAGGCTCACCACCCGGCACCCCTCGGGTGCAAGCAAGCTGGGGCGCTCCGGATAGGCGAAGAAGGACACAGGCGCTCTAGCCTCGACCAGGACCAAGGTCCGAAGCCCCTGCAGCTGGGCTGTTGCGAATTCGCCGAGGTAGGCGACCCGCTCCAGTTCCGGCAGGCCGCCCCCTCTCTCGAGCCGGGCGGAGAAGGTCTCTCCCAGGAGGCGGGCGCCGGTCGCCGCCGCCACCCGGCTCGCGGCCCGCAGGGCCGGCTCGCAGTTCGCCCCTGCTCCCATGAGAAGGGCGGCCGGCCCTCCGGACCTAAGAGCTGCCTCGACCTCGGCCACGGCCTCATCGCCGACCTCACTCAGAGGCTTGGGCGCAACCCTGGGAACGAGCTCGACCTCGGGGCTCGTCGACCA
>JAJYWM010000450.1 GCA_021791455.1 bacterium
TCGACGACCAGGCCAGCGTCCGGGACGGTCTTGTGGCCCTGCTGTCGACACTGCCCAGCTTCGATGTGGTCGGGGATGCTGGCGATGGAGAGATGGCGATCTCAGTGGTGGCACGGGAGCTTCCCGGCGCTGTCCTGATGGACCTGCGCATGCCGGGTGTGGATGGCGTAGAGGCCACCCGCAGGCTCACAACGTCCCACCCTCAGGTCGCCGTGGTGGTACTCACCACCTTCGTCGACGATGAGTCTGTCCTGGCGGCTCTGGAGGCCGGGGCCAAAGGCTTCCTCACCAAGAACGCGACCCGCGCCGACATCGCCCGGGCCCTCGAGGCAGCTGTGGCCCACCAAGTGACAATCGACGGAGAAGTACAGCGCCACCTCCTCTCGGCGGTGCACCGGATGGGGCAGCCTCACGAGATCGAGCTGTGGCCCGACGGACTCACGAAGCGGGAGGGCGAGATCCTCAGCCTGATCGCATCCGGACTAACCAACCGTGAGATCGCCAGCCAGCTCTTCATCGGCGGGGCGACGGTCAAGACCCACATCAACCGCATCTTTTCCAAGATTGGAGTTGCCGATCGCGACGATGCCATCGCATATGTCCATCGCCTGCGGGCCGAGCCCCACACCGCCGGGGACCGATCCCTCCCATCTCGACCCAGAAGCGGATAAGGGTCTGGGATTACCCCGGCAGGGAGCCAGCGGTGTGTGCGGGCTCACTACGAGGCAGAGACGGTCAGGACGACCTCCACGAGGGGCTGGAAGCACACGCCGGTGCAGCTCGTCGGGGAAGCTACGGACGGCGGGTCAGCTTCGAAGAGGCAGTGCTGCCAGAGCAGCTAGGCAAGCTCTCGAAGAAGCGGCCCCAGCGGGGGTCTCGCCGGGTGGCGGCCGTCCTCCAGCGCCATGGCTGGATGGTGGACCGCAAGTTCGCGCAGCGCCTCGGGCGGGAGGAAAGCTGCGGGTGCCTCATCGACCTCAGTGCGGCGTCGGCTGGGACAGGGCGTTGTGCCGGGCAGCTCGTGCGGGCCGACCACCCCAAGCATGTCTGAGCCACGAACGTCACGACCGACGATCGATGTCCTCGAGGAGTGGGGCACAGGGGTGAGAATCCTGTTCCCGAGGGCATCCGAGATGAGAACGTCTGCCGCCTTGAACAGGGAGCAACGGTCGGGCGCCGGCCCCTCCTGAGACGAGCTCAGCGACAGCAGCCGGGGACGCTCTACTGCAGGACACGAGGGCCCGCGTCGCGACCGGCCAAGCCCCTCAGAAGTAATGGGACCGGCGTCCCACTTTGTGACCCATGCGCCCGAGGACCCAGAGGGCCAGCCCAATTATCACCAAGATCACTCCGATCGTCCAGAGGATGGGAATCGCCAGCACGAACCCGACGATCAGCAAAATGACCCCAAAAACGATCATGCCACTTCCTCCAAAGACCTAACCCGATCAGCCCCCTTCCCCGCGCAGGACCGCGGTCCCCTGGCCGGAGACCCGTGCCCTGACATCAGATTCCGCTCGTCTGAGGAGACCGACGGCCCGCCATGATGCGGATCAGACTGACCACGATAAAGGCCGCGATTGCGTATACGACGACCGCCACTACGTCGGGCCAAGCAAAGTAGTGACCGTTCGGCACTGAGGTCGCCAGCACCCCTCGGAACGGTGCGTTCAGCGACCCGGCGACACCGGTGATGAACCCGACGAATCCGACGTTGGAAGCGGCCAGAAGCTTGAACACGAAGTCCAAAGCCAAGATCACGTCTACGACTCCGACCACTAGCCAGACGGCACTCTGAAGCCGCGAACTCATCGGCGTCACCGTTGCGGTGGCGCGAGTTGTGGTTTGCTCGCCGCTACCAGCAGGATCGACGCGGGTCACGGTACGCTCCTGCTCGGTCTCTTCTGGTTTGATCACTTCTGGGTCTCCTGGAGCCAACCCGCTGGACGCCCCCCTTGCGTCGGCGTCTTGGTCGACCCATCCCGACGCCAAGTCCACTGTGCACCTTCTTCGGTCCGGTGTCTGTACGCTGGCGTTCAGACGCCCGTGCCTGGTCTCTCGTGTGGAGGGGGGAAACGGGGGAGGCCAATCGGGACCGTGGACGGGTCCTGCCGGGAGTCCCTGGCTCTCGGGCTTCGGGTCGCCCTCGGGAGCCCGGCGCCCACCCGCCCGGGGAGGTGAGGAGGGGGCGGGCCATCGCCAACGCAGGCGGCGGTCGGTCGAACTCGGCGGCGCAGTGCCAAGTCTGGTTGCCTCGGCACCACGTCGAGCCGGGATCCGCCAGCGATGCCTCCGTCGACCTTGCGGGGTTTCCAGCCGCCTTAGCCGCCCGCCGCCCGCGTACAATCTCGCCTCGCCCAACGTTTGGAGGGTCAGGCGGACATTCGCATGGACGATCCCACGAGGTCCAGCCGCGGAGCGCGGCGAGTGCCGCGAGCCAACGTCACCGGCATCAGGCGGGTGTCCGAGTACCGGGTGGCCCCCCTGGATTCCACCACCTGGCCAGCCTTCGCGCGCCTAGCGGAAAAGCACAACGGAATCTGGGGTGGCTGCTGGTGCACCTGGTTTCACACCATGGCCGCCGAGAAGACCCGCACCTACGACGGCAACCGCGACCTCAAGGAGCGGTTGGTGAGGGAGGGAAGGGCGCACGCCGCCCTGGTGTTCCAGGGCGATGACGCCGTCGGCTGGTGTC
>JAJYWM010000447.1 GCA_021791455.1 bacterium
CGGTGGTGACCCAGGCCAGGAGCAGCCGCGGGATTGAGCCGTAGGGGATCCCGGTCTTCGACGGGGCAAGAATGGTCAGCTCAAGTTGACCATTGCGCCGGACGAACTCGGTCACTCCCTTCGGAAGCGGGCGATGAGGGATGGTCGCCTGAGCCATGATCCGGGCGTAGTACGCGAGCTCTCCGACCTGGCGGGCCTGCTCGATCTCGTTAGCGGCGGCCTCCTCGGCGATGGCCAGATCCGAGGTAGTCCGATCAAGGGGAGGGAAGGCGTTCGCATCGCAAAGGAAGCCGATCTCGACTCGATGGCCAAGCTGGTCGCCGAGACGATCGCAGAGTTCCTTCTGGTACTTCGAGGCAAGCTCTACAGCGACCGGTGACCGGACGGTGATCTTCAACTCCCGGTCGGAGACCCAGGCCAGCAGCGCATCCCCCAGGACACCGTGCCTAACCGGAGCCGGCAGCACCGCAACAGCGGCACTCCAGGCGGCCTCTTGACCCTCCACGGTCATGTGCCCCAGGTCCTCTGCATAGGGTTCGCTCCTGCGCTCGGTGAAGTGTTGTAGCGCCTCAGAGTCGACCTCTCGTGATCCGCTGAGGGCCCTCTCCCTCCGCCGGCAATCGTACCCCACATCTAGGGGCTAGGGTAGTTCCAAGCCCCTAGATCTGGATGCCGAGGCTGGCCGAGCCACAATGCGCTGATTTGGTCGCGCCTCTGCGCTGATTTGGTCGCGGAGACTCCTTTTCAGAGTGCGCTGATTTGGTCGCGCCTCTGCGCTGATTTGGTCGCGCTTCCCACTTCGCATTACCTGTAGTACCCCTATAGATCCTGTAGGGATTCCTCCCTCCAAAGACGGAAACGCGGGCCCCAGGTGGTCGGATCTCCCGTCTGGACGCCAGAGAACTACTTCTACGAACCTCCTCGCCGCCGGTAGCGGTCACTCCCGCTCAGCTTCCCGCTCGGGCTCGTCGACGAGGGTCCAGCCAGGTTCGACCTCCCGGGGTGACTCCGGAGGTTCTAAGACCGGCGCAGCGTCTGGCGCCTGTTCCGCCTCCTGCTCGGCAGACGCCGTGGCCATCTCAGCCTGCTCAATAAGCGTCGTCGCGGCCACGGCCGGATGGGCCTCGGCCCAGCGGGCGGCCAGCGCCTGCATGGCGGCGGGCACGTCGCCGGGAGGAGTGCCCAGGCTGTCGGTGTCGGTGATCACGACCGAGGTCTCGCGGGCCCTGGTGACCCCCACGTAGCCGGAGGCCTGGTCGGTCTGCCAGCCACCACCGCAGACCAGCACCTCGGCCACCGTTCTCCCCTGGGCCCGGTAGAGGTGATGCGCGTAGGCCAAGTCAAGGGCGGGGAGGCGCTCCCCCTCCACCATCCACTCCCGGTCCCGGAGCCGGACGGTGACGGCGCCGGACTTGGGGTCGGTGGCGACCACCACCCCGGTCTCGCCGTTCTCCACCCGCCGGGTGGGCTTGCCCTGAGCCTTGACCCCGTACACGGGGCGGGTGGTGACCACCAGATCTCCCGCGTACAGGAGCACCGGAGAGCTGCCCTCCAGGTCATCGCCCAGCTCCCGCTGACGCTCCCGCGGCACCTCCACCGGCTCCCCCTGGAGCTCGCCCCTGTCCAGCCTGGCCGCTTGGGCCCTGCGGTTGAGGTCCCGGACCTCGGCCCTTGAGCCGTCGGTCGTGAGGAGCAGCTGCTCGACCCCTAGGCCTCTTGTCGCCAGCTCCTGACGATCGCGGTCCCAGCGGGCGACGGCGGCCGCGCGGGCCTGCTCCCGGTTGTCCGCCACCAGGACCAGGTCGCGCTGGGCGTAGGCGGCGAGTGCCTCGGCCGAGGCGCCGGCCCGGAGGGCGGCCCAAGCATCCCTGGCCCAGGGGGAGTCGGCACGGTAGACGGTGGTGAGGAGCGCGGTGGGGGCTCTCTCGGTCAGGACCGGCCAGAGGCCGCCGGGGCCGATGGGGGAGAGCTGGGCCGCGTCCCCGGCGGCCACGACCCGGGCCTTGCCTGTGGCCTCGAGGAGGGCCGCCCACCTGGTGGTCTCGACCACGCCGGCCTCGTCGAGGGCGACCACATCCTTGGGCCCCAGGACGATCCTCCCGGTCTCCACCCGGTGGAGGAAGGCCTCCAGCGTGCAGGACATGTCGGCCCCGGTCTGCTCGCCGAGGCGCTGGGCGGTGGCGCCGGCGACCGCCACGGCGACGGCCCTGCCCCCGGCCGCCTGGTGGGCGGCTACCACGGCCTGCAGGACCGCCCCCTTGCCGGCTCCGGCGGGGGAGGCGAGGCCCACGAAGCCGTCATCCCCGCAGGCGAGCCGGACAGCCGCCACCTGCTCCGGATCCAGGGGGACCGGGGCTTGCTCGACCGCCCTGGCGACCACGGCCTCGGGCAGGGCCCGGGCGGGGTCCTGGGGATGGGCCGCCACGGCGCTGAGGGCGGCCTGCTCGGCCTCCAGGGTGGGGCGGGTGGTCCAGAGGCCATGGGGCAGGGGGACGAGCGCCGGGTCGGCGGTGACGGCCTCCACGAGGGCGTCCACGGAGCTGCCGGGGACCCTGCCCTGGGCGGCCTCGGCCACTGCCGTGCGCAGGGTTCTGGTGTCGACCGTGGCGGAGGCCTGGGTGAGGCGGCGGGGGCTCTCGGGGTCGGTCAGCTCCTGGACCACAGCGTTCACGGTCTCCGCCCAGGGGGGCTG
>JAJYWM010000137.1 GCA_021791455.1 bacterium
TTGCGCTTGTTCTTCTGGGTGGTGTAGTTGCGCTCCCGGCACTCGCCGCACTGCAGGGTGATGATGGTTGCCGGCACCTTCCGATCTCTCCACACAAAAACGCCTGGCCGAGCCAGGCTTCAGCCCGGAGTATAGGGCCTGCCCGGGGAGGGGTCAAATCCGACCCTCCGGTGGGGCGGCCAGAACTCCTGCTCCTAGCGGCCGCCATAGGGGTCCAAGTTCCCGTCACAGCCCCGTGGGATGGGATGACGGTTTCGTTGCCCACCGCCCTGGGTAGTCGCGGGACCCCAGTGGTTTTGGTGTATGTGAAAGTGAAATTGCGCTTGGTGCCCCTGCCGTCGGCCGGCGACCGTCGCGGCCCGGCCGCCCGAGGGGGGCTCGCTCCCTCGTACCGCCACGCGACCCCTTCCGTACCCGTAGAGAGCGACGCCCGTGCCGGCGGATCAGCTAGCTGGACCAGCTGGCCAACGGAGCCCAGCGGGAGGTGGTGGTGAGGAAGGGCTGGCTGTTCGGAAGGGCGGCAAGCGCCCCAGAAAGACCCATGGGGGGGCCGAGGGCCGGTGCCCGAGGGCAGGTGGCCGTGCTGTTCGCCATCGCGGCGGTGGCGATCATCGGGATGGCCGGCCTGGCCCTGGACGCCGGCTTGAGCTACATGGGCCAGACGGGGCTGCAGAGCGCTTCGGACAATGCCTCCCTGGCAGTGGCACGAATGTTGGCGATGGACTACTCCAGCCAGCAGCAGTCTCCGCCAGCAGCTTCGATGCCGTTCACGTACGCGCAGATGGTCTCTACCGTCCAGGACCTGGTGGCGGCCAACGGCGCCGGCTCAACCCGTGCGACTTCGTACTCTGCCTACTTCATCGGGCCGAACGATATCCACCTGTGCCAGTTCGCGCCGGCCGCCCTGGCCACCTGCCCGACCACATATGCATTGAGTGGCGGGCTACCGGAGGCCTCCGGAGCCCTTACCGCGAGCGGGGCCGAGGTCGTGCCCACCAACACCCACCAGACGAGCGTGCTCGGCATTTTGGGGATTGACCGGGCCAGCGAGACCGCCCCGGCCACCGCCGTGTTCGGGGTGGTCCAGGGGATCGCGGCCAACAACGCCAACTTCGCCGTGTATGACATCTACTGCCCCACCATGTCGGCGCTCACGTTGTACCAAACGATCACCTATTACTCACCTCAGTGGCAGAAGCTCTGGGAGTGTGCCGGCTTGAACGATTCGCAACTCAAGGGCGACCTCCACCAATCACTTCCCGACCCGCTCATAGCGCCTGGCTGGATCAGCGCTAAGAGTGGAAGCGGAACGGTGACTCCGGTGACCGCAGGCGAAACCATCGTTGTCCCAATGATCGACTGTGCCGCCCACGGCTCAGTATGCACGGAGCCAGTAACCCCTGGGGTTTGCCCTAGCCCCTTCCCATCGACACTACCCACGTCTGGGCGGGACGTGATGTGCGCAGTGGGCTTGATCGCTATCAAGGCGCTCAACAACTGCAACACCGGCTCAGTCTGCACTGGGGAGGTGGTTCCCCTGTCCGGCAGTCAAGGAGGAATCCTTATCTGCCCCATTTCGCCGAGCACCACCTGTGGCCAGGTAACCGTGTCTAAGAGTATCGAGTCGCTCAGCACCGAGCTCCTGAAATAGGGTGAGACGCCGCTCACCAGCTCCCCGCGGCCAGTCTCTTGTCGAGTTCGCGTTGGTCCTACCGCTCCTCCTGCTGTTGCTGGCGGGGGGGGTGGACCTAGCTCGCGCATACTTCGTCGGCATCGAGGTGAGCAACGCTGCCCGAGAGGCCTCCCTGTACCTGGCCCGCAACGCTCCCTTCGTGAGCTCGGCCCAATACTCCTCAGCTCTGCCCCCGAGCGGCACCGAGACCGGCTGTCCCAGCCCGGGAGGCACGGAGGGTCCGGCTGTGGATGCTGGGTGCGCGTCCTTCCATGGCACCTTCCTGTCCTGCCCCTCCAGCGAGATGACCTGGCGGTTCAGCCCCACTGATTTACCCCCCCAGTCAGGCACCGATCCCGCGACCGACTCTTTCACGGTGACCGTGACGGCGACCTGCCGGCTCGACCTGCTCACCCCGCTTCTTCCTCCAGCTGTGACCATTGGCGGGTCGAGCACTAGCCTGGTGGTCCAACCGTGAGCCTGCGTCCTTCCCAGCCCGGGCACCCTGGGAAGCTCGCCGGGAGAGCGTCTCGCGGGGCATCGGTCGTTGAGTTCGCCATGGTCTTCCCCCTGTTCCTCCTCCTTATGTTGGGCGTGGTGGAAGGGGCCTGGTTCGTTCTCGAGGTCTCTGCGGTGACCAACAGCGCTAGGACTGCAGCCCGCTGGGAGGTGGTCGCGGCCAACTGGGACCCATCTGGCTACCCCGATTGCGCCACGGCCGGGGACTCGGCGCCGCTCGTGGCTCCAGCCCGGTCCACTGCTGGACCGTTTGCCTCCGCGATCTCAACTGCCTCGATCACCAACACTCCCGTCTACCAGATCGTCGCTGGCTCCCCCACGACCACGATCATTGGTTGTCAGGTCACGATCAGGGTCAGCTATTCCCCACTGCAACAGCTGGCCCACATCGGCCCCAGCACGATCTCAAGTACCTTCACGGCCTACCTGAACGGATGACCCGGATAAGCCCTGTCAATCCGGACTTGCGCCGGTCGTCG
>JAJYWM010000241.1 GCA_021791455.1 bacterium
CGGTCCACGCAGGGTCGTCCTCGGGGTCGTACGCCGACTCAGGCTCCGGTTCTGGCTCGGGCTCAGGGGGTCCTGGGGCAGCGGTGCGCGTCCAGCCCGCCGTCTTGCCGGGCTGGCGGACCAGCTCGACGACCTCGGCCTTGAACTCCGGCGTGAACGACCGGCGCGGGCGGGGCTTCTTCCGCTCCATCGTCTCCATTGTGGACATCCTTTCCGGGGGTCACCCCCCACATAGTGGATGTCCGGCAGACCGGGGCAGGCCCACCCGACCAGCATGTCAGTCACGAGGGTCGCGTTCTCGGTGTCGCCCTCGACGATGCCCAGGGGATGCTTCACCCCGTCGATGTCGATGCCGACGGCAACAATGCAGCAGTGGCCTGCGAAGTTGACCCCGTCGACCACGAGCCACCAGATCCAGCCCGGACAGGTCGAGCGCCATCACCTCGGCCCGCGCCGTCTCGGTCGCGGCCACGAACCGCCGGGAGATCGCCGAGCGTGACGTCTCCTTGCTCTTCGCCTCGACTGCCGCACCGACGGGCTCGAGGCCGGCGCTCAGCGCTGCGAACCCGGGGGCGGGTGATCTTCACCCGGCGACCCCCGAGCGTGACGATCCCGTCGTCGCTCCCGCAGCCCGCCGCCCTGCGAGCCGGGTCGTGGGGCCCTTGCGGCCCACGAGCGTCTGGACCTCGTGCTCCATCATCGCCCGGACGACCTGGAGGCCCGCACCGACACAGAAGGCGAGCAGTCCCTCTTCGAGCTCGCCGGCGAGCTCACCCACGGCGACACTCACGGTATCGGGGAGCACGAGCGCCGCCTCCTGCGCGGCTCGGCCCGGGTCCTTCCACCTCCACTTCGGCGTCGTGCGGCCAGCGGTCCCAGCGCACCGGGTCTGGATCTGGTAGTCCTTCATACTGACAGTCCCCTTCCTGTTCGGATGTCTTGATCGCACCCCAAGACCTGCCAGATGGCAGATATCAGACGGGGAACCGTCACCGCAACCTCCACACTCGGTGTTACACTCCCTCGCGGTCGTGGCTCAACATAGTGGAGCGATGGTTTGGCGAGCCGAGCATGAAACACATCCAGTGCATGGCGCACCTGAGAGTCGCCGCGCTCGGAAAGGACATCAAAGAGTACAATGCCACCTGGCACCCGGACCTCCGACCTTAGATCTGGTTCAAGACCGCCGCCACGATCCTTTCCGCCCTCACCCTCTACTGGAAGCGGTCAGTGGAAGCCTACGACGGACCGAAGCAGGTCTGCCGGTCACTCTTGTCCGACCCTCCAGTTCACGACGCTAGGCAGATCTTACGATAGAACTCGCCAAGAGGGCCTCCATCCGCCTTGGCAACACTGCTCTCGTCCAATCCCCCGAAGACCTCGCAGAACGCGTCCCAGGTCTCGATCTCGCCAACAGGGAGCGTCGCGTTATACCATATTGTGGCGAGCAGAGACCTTCGGGCGAACACGCATCGCCGTCTCACAATTTCCGACAGGTCACCCGCCTGTAATGCCAAATCGACCACCCGGAGCATTCCTGTAGTTGCGAGGAGCCGAGTGGCTAGGGGAATACTGTCGAAGCGGTGATCACACCCAGCCAGACGATCCAGATCCATCTCGCTGTCCACCTCCAGCGCGATCCGATTCCCCACGTAGGCGACGTCATCTCGCGTGAGCGTCACAGTCCCATTCGCCCTTGACAAGTCCTCAACTACGGAAAAAGCCGTCATAGTCTCCGCCTCGAACTGCCCACGAGACAGGGACCGTCCACACACTTCGAGAATAGAGCGGGACGCCGGCCCTACGGCGCAGAGAAGCATCTCTCTGCCCATACGCGACGCCAGCGCCCCAGGTTGAATCACGCCCCTGCCTACGAACGCCAACATGGTTTCATCGAAATGTCCCACCCGAGCAAGGCGCTCGACTAGCTCCCCCTCAGCCTTCTCAACTAGCTCCTCCACGTCTCCACGAATGAGAGCGCGGACATCGTGTGTCAGCGCTCCTCGCACTGCTGCAAGCACCCTCCACTCGGTCAGGTCAGCGTCAAGCTCGACACCTGACAGATGGCCTCGTAGGAACGCCCACGCCGCCCGCACGTTCTCATCACGGGAGCTGAGGAGACCAGCAACTACCTTGCGCACGTCACTATCCCTTCCCATGCTCACCCGCGCGAAGAGAAACTCACACAGCTGCCGAACTGTATCCTCGTGAAGATCGACAGTCCGGACAACCTGTAGCAGAAACTGGGACGGGAGGTAGTACTTCTGGTACTTGGCGGTAGACAGATGCAAGAGAAGCTTCAGGATGTTGAGGTCAGCGCGCTCGCGCAAGGACTGGAGTGCAAGCAGCGGAACAAGACTATCTGGCCGGTCCACGACGAGCTTCAGAAGACGCACGATTCCCGTTTTCGGGTGCCTAGGTAAAAGCTCTGTGGCGACGTAAACGCCAGCGAAGTACTCCAGGAACGTCCGATCTGTAAACTTAAATCTTCTGTGCTTGGTGTCAGAGGAGCCTGCGTCAGAGAATACCCAGGCCCTACCGCTGCAGTGTGCGATGAAGTCTGCTGCGATTGAACGAGCTCCATCCTCATCAGCGGCCTTTATCTTTAGGAGCTGCGCGACACAAAACTCTCTAAGAACGTGTCGTAGAAGTTACTCCTCCTCAGACGCC
>JAJYWM010000127.1 GCA_021791455.1 bacterium
TCATCACCGACCTTTACATTCGGCTGCTTCAGTACGGGGTCATCCACGATCCCCATCTCGGCTTCTGAGGGGAGAGCAGATGACCATAGAGGCGAGCTACGACGTCTTGGTGCTGGGGGCCGGCGGGGCCGGCATGCGGGCGGCGATCGCGGCCGCCGAACAGGGGTGCACGGTGGGGGTGGTGTGCAAGTCGCTGCTCGGCAAGGCGCACACCGTGATGGCGGAGGGGGGGATCGCCGCCGCGCTGGGCAACCTGGACGAGCAGGATTCCTGGGAGGTGCACTTCGGGGACACCATGCGGGGCGGCGCCATGGTCAACAACTGGCGGATGGTGGAGCTCTATGCCCACGAGGTGATCGACCGGGTTATCGAGCTCGAGCAGTGGGGCGGGGTCTTCGACCGCACCAAGCAGGGGAGGATCAGCCAGCGGGCCTTCGGAGCCCATTCCTGGCGCCGCCTCGCCCACATCGGCGATCGCACCGGTCTGGAGCTCATCCGGACCTGTCAGGACCGGATGGTCCACACCGAGGGCGTCACGGTGCACATGGAAACCACCCTGACCAGGCTGCTCAAGGACCAGGACCGGGTGGCCGGGGGAGTGGGCTACCAGCGCACGACCGGTGAGCCGGTGGTGATCCGGGCCAAGGCGGTGGTGCTGGCGACCGGCGGGTGGGGACGCATGTTCCGGATCACCTCGAACTCGTGGGAGGGCACCGGGGATGGCGCGGCCATGGCCTACGAGGCCGGAGCCGAGCTCAAGGACATGGAGTTCGTCCAGTTCCATCCCACCGGCATGGTCTGGCCGCCAGGGGCCAGGGGCATCCTGGTGACCGAGGCGGTGCGCGGCGAGGGCGGGATCCTGCGCAACAGCGTGGGGGAGCGCTTCATGGCGCGCTACGACCCCGTCAAGAAGGATTTGTCGTCTCGGGATGTGGTCGCCCGCTCCATCTTCAAGGAGGTGCAGGCCGGCCGCGGGTCGCCGCACGGGGGGGCGTTTTTGGACGTAACCCATCTGGGCGCCGAGGCCATCCACCGTCGGCTGCCGTCGATGTACGAGCAGTTCCACAGCCTGGCGGGAGTTGATATCACGAAGGAGCCGATGGAGGTGGCGCCCACCATCCACTACACCATGGGCGGCATCAACGTGGTCGCGGAGACTGCGGCCACCACCGTGCCGGGCCTCTACGCCGCCGGCGAGTGCGCGGCCGGGCTGCACGGCGCCAACCGCTTGGGGGGCAACTCCCTGGGCGACATCCTGGTCTTCGGCCGCCGGGCGGGCGAGTCGGCGGCGGAGTTCGCCAAGCAGCATGACGTACTGCCGCGGATCAGCCAGGCGGAGGTGGAGGAGGAGCAGGCGCTCCTGATGCGGCCCCTGGCGGGCGGCAAGGGCGAGGACCCCTTCAAGCTGCACCGCGAGCTTCAGGACGTGATGCAGTCCGGGGCGGCGATCGCGCGCACCGAGCAGTCTCTCACCGAGGCGCTGGAGCAGATCCTGGAGCTGAAGGAGCGTGCCCAGCACATCCGGATCCCCGGGACACCTGCCTACAATCCCGGTTTCAGCGGCGCCCGCGACGACATCTTCATGCTCACGGTGAGTGAGGCCATCGTGCGCTCGGCGCTGGAGCGGCGTGAGAGCCGTGGCTCTCAGTGGCGGCTGGACTACCTCGAGCGCGACCCCGAGCTGGGCAAGGTGAACTTCATCGTCCGGCTTGGTGAGGGAGGCCGGATGGAGGTCGGTCGGGCAGCGATCCCACCCATGCCCGAGGCGCTGCGCAAGCTGACCGAGGGGGAGACCCGGGTGGCGGCAACGGCGGTGGCCGACCTGGCCGAGGCCAAGCTCAGGGCCAAGCGCAAAGGCCCCGAGCCGAAGGTCGAGGCCTCACCGGAGGACGAGCACCCCAAGACCCTTAGGATCACCTACGACGACGGCCTCACCGACCGCGAGGTGCAGATGCGGGTCTGGCGGGGCAACGCTGAGGGGGGCGCCTTCGAGCAGTTCTCGGTGCCCCAGGTGCAGGGGATGGTGGTCCTGGATGCGGTGCACTGGATCCAGGCCAATGGGACCGGGGATCTGGCGGCCCGGTGGAACTGCAAGGCGGGCAAGTGTGGCTCCTGCAGCGCCGAGATCAACGGGCGGCCAGCCCTGATGTGCAAGACCCGGGTGGACGACGTCCTGGCTCAGGCCAGCGAGATCGTGGTCCAGCCGATGCGGGTCTTTCCCAAGGTGGAGGATCTGGTCACGGACGTGAGCTGGAACTACGAGGTCAATCGCCGCATCCAGCCGTTCACGCCGGCCGCCGGTGAGAAGGCCCCCTTCGTGATCTATCAGCACGACATCGAGCGCGTGATCGAGCACCGGCGCTGCATCGAGTGCTTCCTGTGCCAGGATGTCTGCCACGTCATGCGCGAACACGACGGTCAGCCTCGCTTCTTCGGTCCCCGGTTCATGGTGCGCATGGCCTCGTTGGAGATGCACCCCAAGGACGTCGCGGACCGCGTGCCGCAGCTGTATGGGGAGGCCGGAGTCGCGATGTGCAACATCACCAAGTGCTGCACCGAGGTCTGTCCGGAGCACATCGCGATCACCGACAACGCCATCATCCCCATGAAGGAGCGGGTGGCCGACCGCCACTACGACCCGATCCGGGGCATCCTCTACCGCTTGCGCCCGCCGCAGCAGGGCTGACCGGGGCCGAGGTCCCCGGTCAGCCCTCCCGGCTCTCGTTGCGGATGATCACGATCGGCACGGGGGAATGATGGCTGGCCTCCTGACTCACCGAGCCCAGTAGGAGCGCCTTGAAATCACCCAACCCGCGGGATCCCACCACCAACAGGTCGGCCCCCTTGGCTCGCTCCACCAGGATCCGTGCCGGCTGCCCGTCGTAGACGCCCTGGAGCACCTCAAGGTCAGGGCCGCACTCGGCCACGACCGCCCGGGCCGCCTCCAATGCCTGGGCAGCGGACCTCTCCATGGCCTCGACGACCTCGTCTGTGGCCACCTCCAGGGCGGCTGCGGGGATGGTCCAAGCCGCCACCAGCTCCAACTGGTCCCCGCGCAGCCTTGCCTCATTGCAGGCCCACCGCACCGCAGCCAAGGAGTGTGCGGATCCATCCACGCCCACCACGATTCGAGGCATGCCCTCTCCTTAAATGAGTTGTCCTACCACGGCTGGGCGGATGGCCGACTGCTCCCCGCGCACCCGCGGCTCACGATTGCTCCCCGATTCTAGTCTGCGCGTGGCCGCTCAGTTTGGTGATCTGGAGCCTGAGCCGCGGCGTTCGTCCCGCTCCGGTGTCCGCCCTTGGCTCGGTTCAGACCAGCTGGCGGGCCGACTTGCCGATCCCCTCCGACGCCATGGGGTGCTGGTCGGAGAAACGCGCCAGCTGGTGGGCGGTCAGGCCGGCGGCGACCGATGTCCCGATCTCCCCGATGAGGTTGGCGGCATCGATTCCGACCACCCAGCCGCCCAGCAGGCGCAAGCTCTGGGGCGCGAAGAAGAGCCTGATCTCGCCGCCTGTGTCATCCATGATCTGAGCCCGGCTGTCCTCGGTGAAGGAGTATGCGCTCTCCACCAATGGGACCCCTGCCGCCGCCGCTCGGGCCGGGAGCAGACCGACGTAGGCGGCTTCGGGCATGGTGAAGATTGTGGTGGGGACAGCGTCGGGGTCAAAGGAGTCGCTGGCATGGTTGCCGTTCAAAATGGACGTTGAAGCGGTCAGCGACTGCCTCACGGCCGAGTGGAAGAGCATGGAGAGGCCGTTGACGTCGCCGGTCGCATACACATGCGGCAGATTGGTCTGCAGAGCCGGATTGACCAGAGGCCGCCCGCTCGCAACTGTGATGCCGGCCTCACTCAAGCCGTCGGGAAGGACCGGGTGGCGGCCCACCGCCAGCAGCACCTGATCCGCGGTCGATGTGGCGGGGCCGTCGGTGGTCGAGTACGACACCACCAGCCCGGCCGCGGAGCGGTCGATGCGAGCGACGCGGGCTCCGAGCCGGATCACTATCCCGGGGTCGAGCAGCGAGGCCAGGAGCTGGGCGAACCGTGGATCCATTCCCGGGAGGATCTGATCCGTCATCTCCAGCACCTCGACGCTGACCCCGAAGGTGTGGAGCATGGAGGCGACCTCCAGGCCGATGTAGCCGGCTCCCACGATAACCAGCCGCCGGGGCAGGTCCTTGAGGGTGGCATCAAGTGCGAAGAGATCGCGGCTGGTGATGCAGAGGTCCGCTCCCGGTATGGGGGGGATCGAGATGTCCGAACCGCTGGCCACGATGATCGTAGCGGCCGTAAGCCGTCGCGCCGCGCCGTCGGTGTGGACTTCCACGGTATGCGGATCGAGCAGGCTGGCGCGCCCCTTGATCAGTTGCAACTGTTCGGACGAAGCGGCCAGCTCCAGGTCATGCTGCTGGTAGCGGAGCGTCTGCACTCGGGTCTTGTGCGCGAGAACTTGCTCATAGGAGACTTCCAGCGCGCCCGAGAGCCCCATCGCGGCTGCCCTGGTCATTCGGTGGTAGGTGGCGGCCACCTCGCGAACCGCCTTGGAGGGGACGCATCCCTCGGCCAGGCAGTTGCCGCTCAGCACCCCCTTGACGTCCACCATGGCCACCTTGTGTCCGGCGCGGGCCAGGCGGAAGGCGGCGGGGTAGGCGCCACCGCCAGCCCCAATGGTGATTGTGTCGAACTCCCGCATGGGTTCCCCTCCACCGCACTGTCGCGTCACCAGCTCCGTTCCCAGCCTACGCCGACTCTTCCCATCGCTCCTATCCCAGGTTCGTCGCCTCGGCAGCACCGGGCGCCCGCACGGCGCCGTTCCCAATCGCGGCCACTTACGGCCTGCGGGCTTGCCCTGCTCAGGCCGTAAGCAGCTGGCGGACTTCGAAGGCGATCTGAAGGTCCTCTCTGGCCGCGAGGACCAGGATCGCGACCGAGCTGCCACGGCTCTCCAGATGACGGTCGCCGACGTCATGTACGTTGCTTTCCCGATCCAAGCTGAGCCCCAAAAACCCAAGCCCAGAGACGGCGAGCTCGCGAACGGCGGACGATCCCTCTCCCACCCCCCCGGTGAACACCAGAGCGTGCAGCCCCCCCAGGGACGAGGTCATGGAAACGATCGCCTGACGCAGCCGGTGGATGTACACCTCCAGCGCCAGGGCCGCGTCTGGCATAGACCCGGCCGCCTCGACGACCCCCTTCATGTCTGCGGTTCCGGCCAGGCCGAGCAGGCCCGACTCCTGCTCGAGGGCATCCCCAATCTCCTTGGGGCTCAGCCCTTGCTCCCGCTCCAGCCAGATGAGCAGCCCAGGGTCGACTGTGCCTGACCTGGTGGCCATCACCAGCCCCTCGAGCGGGGTGAACCCCATTGTGGTGTCCACCGAGTGGCCCCGGCTCACCGCCGCCGCCGAGGCGCCTGCACCCAGATGACAGATGACCAGTTGCAATTGATCGGCGGACGTCCCCATGAGCTCAGCGGCCCGACGCGTGGCATAGGCGTAGGAGAGCCCGTGGAATCCGTAGCGGCGCAGGCCCCATCTCTTACGCCAGCTCTGGGGCAGGGCGTAGGTCGCGGCCGCGGGTGGCAGGTCCGCGTGAAAGGCCGTGTCGAAGCAGGCCACCTGCGGCAAGTTGGGAAAGGCGGCCTGGGCGGCGTGTATCCCGGCCATGGCACCGGGCAGGTGGAGAGGATCGAGGCCGCTCAGGCGCTCCAACCCCGCCATCACCACAGGGTCGATCACGGTGGCTTGGATGAAGTCGGGTCCGCCATGCACCACCCGGTGCCCCACGGCTTCGACGGGGCCCAGGGCGGTCATGGCGGCGGCCAGGGCCGCAGGGGGGTGGTCCTGCGGTCTGCCCTCCAGATTGCGGCTGGCCGCGAGCTGGCCCTGACCATCGAGCACGCTCAGCTTGAGGCTGCTGGACCCGGCGTTGACGATCATTACCCTCGCCTCTTCCATCTCAGGCCGACCAGACCCACTCCCGGACCTCGGGAAGGTCCTCCCCGTGCTCGGTGATGTAGCGCCGGTGCTCGACCAGTTTGTCCCGGAGCCATTGCTTCACATAGGCCGCCTGCGCCGCCAGTGCCGGCACCCGGTCGGCGACATCGGCGACCAGGTGGAAGCGGTCGAGGTCGTTGGATACCGCCATGTCGAAGGGGGTGGTGACGCTGCCCTCCTCCTTGTAGCCGCGCACGTGGATGTTGCGGTGGTTGGTGCGGCGGTAGGTGAGCCGGTGAATGAGCCAGGGATACCCGTGGAAGGCGAAGATGACCGGCCTGTCCCTGGTGAACAGCTCGTCAAAGTCCTGGTCGCTGAGGCCGTGGGGATGCTCGCTCTGCGGCTGCAGCACCATCAGGTCGACCACGTTCACCACCCGCACTCTGAGCTCTGGGAAGCGCTGGCGGAGAATGTCGACCGCGGCCATGGTCTCCAGCGTCGGGACATCGCCGGCGCACGCCATCACCACATCCGGGTCGGTTCCGGCATCCGTGCTGGCCCACTCCCAGATCCCGATCCCGGAGGTGCAGTGACGGATCGCCGACTCCATGTCCAGCCAGACGGGGGCCGCCTGCTTGTCGGCGACGATGGCGTTCACGTAGTTCTCCGAGCGCAGGCAGTGGTCGGTCACTGAGAGCAGGCAGTTCGCATCCGGAGGGAGATAGACGCGCACCACGGTTGCCTTTTTGTTCGTCATCACGTCCAGGAAGCCGGGGTCCTGATGGGTGAACCCGTTGTGGTCCTGGCGCCAGACGTGGGAGGTGAGCAGGTAGTTGAGGGAGGCGATCGGTCGCCGCCAGGGAATCCCGTTGCACTTGCTGATCCACTTGGCGTGCTGGTTGAACATCGAGTCCACCACGTGGGCGAACGCCTCATAGGTGTTGAACAGCCCGTGGCGCCCGGTGAGCAGGTAGCCCTCGAGCCAGCCCTGACACAGGTGCTCGCTGAGCACATCCATGATCCTGCCCTCGGGCGAGAGGTACTCGTCGGTGGGGAGCGACTCGCCGACGAAGGTCTGGTCGCTGGCTTCGTAGAGATGGCTGAGGCGGTTGGACGCCGTCTCGTCCGGCCCGAACACCCGGAAGCGGTCGGAGTTCGCAATCATCACATCGCGCAGATAGGCGCTCAGGACCCGGGTCGCCTCCGCGTTGACGGCGCCGGGGGCGGGCACCTCCACGGCGTAGGGGGCGAAGTCGGGCAGGCGCAGGTTCCGCTTGAGGAGGCCACCGTTGGCGTGGGGATTGTCGCTCAGGCGACGGCCGGCCGCCGGCGCCAGGTCTGTGATCTGGCGGACCGGGCTGCCATTAGCATCGAACAGCTCGGCTGCCCGGTAACTCTCAAACCAGGTTTGCAGCTGCGCGAGATGCCCAGGGTTGGTGCGAGGGTCCTCGATGGGGGTTAGGTGGCAACGCCAGGTGCCCTCAGCCGGCAAGCCGTCGACCAGCTTGGGTGCCGTCCATCCAGCCGGCGTCCGCAGCACGATCATCGGCCAGGTCCGCCGGGCGATCCGGGTGCCGGACCTCGCCTCGGACTGGATCTGATGGATCGCCGACACCGCCCGGTCGAGAGCCTCTGCCATCGCCTGATGGACGAGGGTGGGATCGTCTCCCTCCACCAGGTAGGGATCCCAGCCGTAGCCGCGGAGCAGGCTGTCCAACTCCTCCTGAGGGATCCTGGCCAGCACCGTCGGCATGGAGATCTTGTAGCCGTTGAGGTGCAATATCGGCAGGACCGCACCATCGCGGGCGGGATTGAGGAACTTGTTCGAGTGCCAGCTCGCCGCCAGGGGCCCGGTCTCCGACTCGCCATCACTGACGACGGCGGCGGCGATGAGGTCGGGATTGTCGAAGACGGCTCCGAAGGCGTGGAGCAGGCTGTAGCCGAGCTCGCCGCCCTCATGGATCGAGCCCGGCGTCTCCGGGGCGTCATGGCTGGGGACTCCGCCGGGGAAGGAGAACTGCTTGAACAGCCGGTCCAGCCCCTTGCGGTCCAAGGAGACATCGGGGTAGACCTCGCTGTAGGTGCCGTCCAGATACGCGCCGGCGATCATCGCGTGCCCGCAGTGACCCGGGCCGGCGATGAAGATCATGTCCAGGTCATGCTTGACGATGATCCGGTTGAGGTGCACGTAGATGAAGTTCAGCCCGGGAGCTGATCCCCAGTGTCCGAGCAGGGTGGGCTTGATTTGCTCCGGCGCCAGCGGGGACTCCAGGAGGGCATTCTCCATCAGGTAGGTCTGGCCCAGCGCGAGGTAGTTGGCGGCTCGCCACCACGCGTTCATCGCGGCCAGTTCATCGCTGCCAAGGGGGTTGGGTTGCACCATGTCGACGGTCCTCCTGCACGTGTCCTTAGAGCTGATGAGAAGTGGCGGGGGCGGTGGGATCGGCACCTCCGGTCGAGATCGCAGCAGCGGCGTGAAGCGCAGATTCACGCTCCCCGGTAGGACGCGCGCAGCTCGGGGCCTGTAGGTCATGCTCGACTGGCTGGCCGGGCTGCAGCAGGTGGGGGCGGCTGGGGATCACCAGGGTCATCGGCGCCGCGTGTCCGGTCCCGGCCGTGGCCATGATCGGGCCGGGGCAGATGTCCGTCGCCAGAGCTCACGCCGCGGCCAATTGGAGGCGGTCATCCCGCGTTCCCTCCGGGAGCGCGATCCGCCGGTCGGCCAGCATCTGGCGAAGTCCGTCCAATCGCTGCTCGCCATCTCGGATGCGGCCCTAATCTTCCCGGGCAAGAGGCAAAGCCATCTGCTGGAAGCTGGCACGGGCTGGGAAGAGCTCGTTGAAGAGAGCGCTCCAGGCACAAAAGCGGAGATCGGCCGTATCTGTCAGGATCCCGACGAGGTCGAAGATGACGGCACCCAATTCGATCCGGTCCAGGGGCGATTCCAGGCGCTTGGCGGCTTTGGGTTTGAACGCTGGATCCCCGGTTGCGGCGGCGGGACCCGGGCCGGCCCTCGGGTCCGGTGCGCAAGGCGGGTTGGAGTCTGGGCACTCGGGTCACCTCGACCAGTGTGGCGTAACCCCGGGCCTCATAGTCAAGGGGGTTTACCCGATGCTGGGGCGGGCGGCTGGACCCGCTGTCACGGGGTTCTCGTACTGTCGCGCCAGCACCATCCCGGCGGCCTGACAATCGCGCGTGCTGGTGGAGGCCCGCGGTATCGTTTGGATCAGCTGGCGTCCGACGCGCGAGATGGGAGGCGGTTTAGACCTTGTCCAGCCGTCCAGCCGGCAGCCGCCCGCTCCGGACGGCTGCGCGGGCCGCTGCGGCGCTGTAGCAGTGGATGCGGTCAAGCCCGCGGTGGCCGGCCTTAGCAGCGCCGAGGCCGCCCGACGCCTGGCTGCCAACGGGCCGAACGCGATCCCGGAGGTGAGGCGCAGCCGCCTCAAGCTGCTGGCCGGCAAGTTCTGGGCTCCAGTCCCTTGGCTGCTGGAGCTGGCCGTGGTGTTGGAGCTGATCCTGGGCGACTACGTCCAGGCCCTGGTCTTCGCGATCCTGCTGATCTTCAACGCGGTCTTGGCCTTCGCTCAGGAGGGCCGGGCTCAGGCGGCCGTAGAGTTGCTGCGGCAGCGGCTGACCGTGACAGCCAGGGTGGAGCGGGATGGACAGTGGACCCAGGTCCCCGCCGGAGAGCTGGTGGTCGGGGATCTGGTCCATGTCCGCCAGGGAGACCTGGTGCCCGCCGACCTGAAGCTGGTCGACGGCCGCGTGGAGCTGGACCAGTCGGCCCTGACCGGGGAGTCCCGAGCGGTGTCCGCCGAGCCGGGCGACCCCGGGTACTCGGGCTCGGTGGTGGTGCGGGGCGAGGCGAGCGGCGAGGTGCTGGCAACCGGGACCGCCACCTTCTTCGGGCGCACGGCGGAGCTGGTGAGCACGGCCCATGCCCCGGGGAACATGGAGCGACTGATCTTCGGGATTGTGAAGGCACTGATCGTGCTGGCGCTTTTGATCGTGGTGATGGTCATAGCCGATGGCTTCATCCGTCACCTCTCGCTCCACGAGATGATCCCGTTCGTGCTGATCCTGGTGATCGCCTCGGTCCCGGTCGCGCTGCCCGCCACCTTCACCTTGGCGACCGCGCTGGGCAGCAAGGAGATGTCTCAGCGCAAGGTGCTGGTGACTCGCCTGGCCGCCATCGAGGACGCCGCCAGCATGGAGGTCCTGTGCACCGACAAGACCGGTACCCTGACCCAAAACACGTTGACCGTCGAATCGCTGCTCGCCGAGCCCCCGTTCGACGAGTCGGCGCTGCTGATGGCGGCGTCGGCGGCCAGTGACGCCGCCACCCAGGATCCTCTGGACCTGGCCATCCTGGCGGTCAGTCAGGCCCGCCAGCTGGGGGACCTGGGCGAGCGGATCGGCTTTGCTCCGTTCGATCCAGCCACCAAGCGTTCGGAGGCCACTGTGCGAGGGGAGAAGGGGGAGATCCAGGTGATCAAGGGGGCACCGCAGGTCGTGGCTCAGCTGGCCGGTGCCGACCAGGCCGCGGTGGGCCAGGATGTCGCCAGGCTGGCGGCCACCGGGGCCAGGGTGCTCGGGGTTGCCCAGGGACCCGTCGGAGGCCGCCTTCAGATGGCGGGCCTTATCGGCATGGCCGACCCACCCAGAGAGGATGCCGGCCGCTTGGTCAAGCATCTCCATGACCTGGGCATCAGGGTGGTGATGTTGACCGGGGACAGCCTGGCGACGGCGTCGGCGATAGCCGCCAGGGTCGGGATCAAAGGGAGGGCCACCCGGGCCGATGTGCTCAGGGCTGGCCGGCCGATCTCGGTCGCCGGGCGCAAGGCTCCCGCCTCGGGCCGGTCGGGCGAAGCCCCCCGCCCCTGGGAGAGGGAGGACTGGTACGAGGTCTATGCCGAGGTTCTCCCCGAGGACAAGATGCGGCTGATCGACAGCCTCCAACGGGCCTCGGTCGTGGTGGGGATGACCGGGGACGGGGTGAACGATGCCCCCGCTCTCAAGAAGGCCGAGGTCGGGATCGCCGTCGCCAGCGCCACCGATGTCGCCAAGGCGGCCGCCAGCCTGGTCCTGACAGACCCCGGGCTGGAGGACATGGTGGCCGGCGTGGAGGTCAGCCGGCGGATTCATCAGCGCATGCTCACCTACACCCTCAACAAGATCATCAAGACGCTGCAGGTCGCCATGTTCCTGGGCTTCGGTCTGGTTGCCCTGGGCCAGTTCGTGACCACTCCGACGCTCGTCGTGCTGCTGCTCCTCGCCAATGACTTCGTGACCATGTCCCTAGCCACTGATCGGGTGAGGTCCCCGCGCAGGCCCCAACGTTGGACGGTCGGGCCCCTGGTGATGGCGGCGTCTGGCCTGGCGCTGCCGCTGGTGCTCCTGTCCTTCGGGCTCTGGTGGCTGGGGGCCACGGTTCTCGGTCTCGGCCTGCCCGCCATGCAGACCCTGATCTTCTACTGGCTGGTCCTGTCGGGTCAGGCCACGGTCTACCTGGTGCGGGAGCGCGAGCACTTCTGGCACTCCAGTCCCAGTCGGTGGCTGGCGGTCAGCACCGCGGCGGACCTGGTTGTGGTGACCCTGCTGGCGTGGCGAGGCTGGTTGATGCATGCGGTTGGTCCGGCCGAACTGGCGGTGGTGGTGGGCGTCGCCATCTTGTACCTTGGCCTCGGCGACGCTATCAAAGGCTGGATCTTCAGGGCCGCAGGCCTGCGCCGCTAACGCCACGGGGCCGATCGCCGCGGAGCTGCCAGTTCGCCTCCGGACCGCCCAGGCTCGCCCCGCGTCGGAGGGGGGAGTCGGCTGGGTCGCGCCCCAGCCCGTACCTGGCTTCCTGTGCGCTGCGTTGCGATAGATTGGCGAGGTGGGATCCAGGGGATCAGGTGTGCAGTTGCGGAGCGGGGACCGCGAGGAGGTTCACCGCACGCATGGGCGTTGGGCGGTCGCGATGCCCGCGACCTTTGAAGGCCGTCGGCCGTCGTATGCACCACCCATCCGGTTGTCCGAGGGCAATAGCTCCTTGAAGCCCGATCCGCTGTCGGACCCAGGGCGATCCGAGCTCGAGCGGTGAGCGCCATTCGCCACGGCGCCGCGGCGAAGGCAGCGGCGGACCGGGTCCGCAGAGCCTGGCGCCGGGTGTTCGAGGCGGACCTTGTCCTGCTCCACGCCCCCTCGGTGTGGGACTTCCGCAAGGAGGTCATCCTCCAAGGACCGCTCGCCGACGTGATCCCTTCGACGGACGAGTTCGAGATGTACCCGATTGGCCTGACCAGCATCGCGGCCTATCTGGAACTCAACCACTACAACGTGCGCATCCTGAACGTCGCCTACCGGATGCTGCGTGACCCTGACTACGACGTACCCGCCCACCTCCGGCACCTGCACGCCCCCGTATTCGGGATCGACCTGCACTGGCTGCCCCATGCGCATGGAGCGTTGGGCCTGGCCAGCCTGGTCAAGCAGGTCCATCCCGAAGCCAAGGTTCTGGTGGGTGGCCTGTCGGCCACCTACTTCCATCGGGAGCTGATCGAGAACCCCGCGGTTGACTTCGTCCTGCGTGGTGATTCGACCGAGGAACCCTGCCGCCAGCTGTTGCAGGCGCTCCGGGACGGCACCGACCTGGATGGGGTCGCGAACCTGACCTGGAAGCGCGCGGACCGGTCCGTGGTGGTTAATCCCCTGGCCTTCGTGCCCGCCAACCTGGACTGGCTCGATGTGCCCGCCTATGACTTTCTGCTGCACGCGGTCTTCAAGTACCGCAGCCTTGCCGACTTCGTGCCCTACGCGGAGTGGCTGCAGCACCCGAGCACCATGGTGCTCAACGCCCGCGGCTGCCCCTACAACTGCTCAATTTGCGGCGGTTCCCGTTCGGGGTACGAGATCGTCGCCGGTCGCGCTCGGGCGGCCTACCGGTCACCCGAGAGGCTGGTGGCCGACATGCGTCGCATCGCGACTTTCTCCAAGGCTCCGATCTTCATGGTGCACGATCCCCGGGTGGGCGGGGTGCACCGGGCGAAGCGGATATTCGAGCTGGTCAAGGAGGCGCGAATCCCTAACGAGCTGACCATCGAGCTCTTCTATCCGGCCGGCCCCGATTTCTTCGCAATGGTGAGGGACGCGACCCGATGGTGGAGTTTGGAGATCACCATCGAGTCGCCTGACCCCCAGATTCGTAAGGTGAACGGCAAGTTTCCGGTTGCCAACGAGGTGGTCGAGGAGACCATCGCGGCGGCACTGGATCAAGGCTGCGAGAAGTTGGACCTGTTCTTCATGGTGGGGCTCCCCCGGCAGACGCCGGCCGACGCCCTGGCCACCGTCGATTACTGCCGCCACCTGGTCGAGCGTTTCCAGGCGGACAAGCGGCTGCAATTCTATGTGGCGCCTCTGGGCCCGTTCCTGGACCCCGGCAGCCGAGGGTTTGAGCAGCCGGAGCTGGGCTACCATCGGCGCTTCACCACCCTGGAGGAGCACCGGCGCGCACTCCTGGGCCCAACCTGGCGGGAGATGCTTTCGTACGAGACGGACTGGATGACCCGGGCGGAGATCGTAGAGACGACCTACCAGGTCGCGGAGGGGATCAACAGTCTGAAGTTTGCCTCCGGTCTCATCGACGCGCAAACCCACGACACGGTGGTCGGCCACATCGCCGCCGCCCGGGATGTGCTGAGCCAGGTGGACGACATCCTGAAGCTGCCGGTCGAGCAGCAGGAGGCGCGGCTACGGCAACTGAAGGCAAGGACCGAAGTCGCCAACACCGCAACCATGAATGGCAGTCAGGAGCTGAAATGGCACTCCGCCACCGGCTTCCGGGTCAGCTCCCTGCTGGTGCGGCACCTGCTGGCCGCGTTTCCGCGGGAGGCGGGCCACGGATGGGCGCGCCTGCGAGGCCACTACGACACCGCGGTGGCGTCGGTCGACCAGCTGGCGGCCCCGAAGGGGTTCGTCCGTTCCACGCCTGGCGAACCGGTGTGCGAGGGGATCAAGGCGGGGCCTGGCTAGGGCGGGCGCTCAGCCGGCATGATCGAGATCAGGCGTCCGCCAGGGACCGCTCTGGTCGGACGCGTGCGGCCTTCTCAGCGATCGCGGCGGGGGCCAGATAGGTCTTCTCGACCAGGGTGGAGCCGCGGTACACCAACTTCAAAGTCCCACCCTTGGCGCACTGAAGTCGGTGCAGTGCCCAGGGAGGCCGGTGATCGGTGGTGGCCCAGAACGCCTGAATCGGGTCGCCGTGGCTGATGCAGACAAAGGTGGACCCCGGGTGCTGCGCCAAGCCTTCGGCGATGACCCGTTGGACCCTGGCGTGCATCTTTCCCATGGGCTCATCTCCGCGCAGCAGCCCGGGCCAGATCATGTGCACGAACCACAGTGGCTTCTTCCAGATCACGTCCCGGTGCCGGGTTCCCTGAAGGTACCGGCCGAACTCGGCCTCGACCAGGTCGGGGCGCTCCAGGATCGGAACTCCGGGCGGCAACTGGTCGGCGATCAGGCGGGCGGTCTCGAGGGCCCGCTGGAGGGGGCTGGTGTAGATCGCCACGATCCGAAACTGAGACAGGAGCCTGCCGAGTGCGGTCCCCTGGGCCCTGCCCTTGGCGCTCAGGCCGAAGTTGGGGAGATGGCCATACAGGATGCCCTCCGGGTTCTCGACGTCACAGTGCCGCGTGAGGTAGCAGGTGGTCTCCACCACAGCCGTGTCGCTCATCGATTCCATGCTACAAACTCGGTCCATACCTGCCGGCCGCCGGTCGAGATGCGCGAGGGCGATGGGCGTCACAATGAGGGCGCCAACTGGCCCCCTTAGCTCAGTGGATCAGAGCGGCGCCCTTCTAAGGCGACGGTCGGTGGTTCGAATCCACCAGGGGGTACGGCCCACCAGGGTCCGGCGCGGGGACCCCCGAGTCATACTTTGTCGATGCCCCAGCTGATCGCGCCAACCTCCTCGGATGGTGGCACCGCTTGAGGAGGTGCCGAAATGGGCGTGGTGGGGATGCCATGTCCGTCCGCGGACGCGAGCTCCCAGGCTTGGCGGATTCACATATCTCGCGGCCGGGGTGCGGGGCCCGCGGGCCGACCCGTGGGAGGCTACGTGAACGCGCTCTGGCCAGCGGCCGTCGACCCATCCAAGGTGGCTCGGGGATCGGCAGATGCCGGGTAGTGGACATCCGGGCCACCAAGTTATCCCCGACCCGCTGGAGTCCAGCATCCTCACGGGCCACCAAGTGGTGACGCCCGGGCGGGGATTGGAACATGCCACTGGCAGGCCCGGATCGGCCCGGGCCAGAGCAGGCGCCGCAAGTCCCGGCCCCTTCGACAAGCTGCGGCTTGCAGCGCCTGGGATCAAGAAGGGTCGGCGCCTGTGCCTCGGTGGACGCACAGGCAGCCTGGATCTTCACTGGGTGAAGCTTGGCCCAGTGACCTTCCGCCCACCGGGTTTGGTTGGGGCTGAGCGGTGGACGGCCACTCATTGCCCACGGAGTCGGAGTACCCCATGTTCGGCGGCCGCATGACCATCGCCTTCAGGCGCGTGGACTCGTCGGGCGGAGACCCGAGGGGCCGTCGTCTGATCGATCCACGGCTCTGTGGGGCTTGGGCGTGGACCTTCTAACCCTGCGGGCCTGAGCGCGGTCGAAAGGTGAGTTCAGAGCCGATGGGTGGGCCGACCGAGTCCGATCGGAGGACGGTGGGGCAGTCAGCGGGGAAGGTCGAGCGGGGGGTGAGCGCAGGGCGCAGTCGGCCTCACATCCCCGGGAAGGTAACCAACGTGGGGAACGACGTCCCCCGCGTCCCAGAGGGGGTTCGGATCGACGGGGGCAGATCCTTCACCCTAAGGCTGACTCAGGCCGCCCTGAGGCTGCTGATGCGTTGGCTGGCCAGAGGTGGACTCCAGGTGCGGGGGCTTGAGATGGTTCCGGAGGCAGGCCCTATCCTGGTGTGCTCCAACCATCTATCCAACCTCGACCCCCTGGTGTTCGGGGCTGTATTCCCCCGAGTGATGCACGCCATGGCCAAGGTGGAGATGTTCTCCAATCCTGTGCTCAGAGCCTACCTGCGGCGGTGCAATTGCTTTCCGGTCCGGCGGGGAGCCCCGGACAGGCAGGCACTCCGGGCGGCCGAGCTGGTCCTGGGTTCGGGAGGGACCCTGGTGCTGTTCCCGGAGGGACACCGCGGCGACGGGTCGAACCTGCAGGCGTTTGAACCCGGGGTCGGATACATCGCGATGCGCAGTCGAGCGGTGGTGCTTCCGTGTGCCCTCTGGGGTACGGAACAAGCGCTGCCCAAGGGAAGGCTGATACCGCGCCGCGCCCGGATCCACCTCACGATCGGCAGGCCCTTTCAGCCCCAGGGGGCGTCACCCGCTGAGATGAGCGAGGAGATCCAGCAGCGGGTTGCGGAGCTGCTGCCGGATACCTATCGATAGTCAGCCCACGGACACCAGGGTGATGGTGAAGATCAGGGTCGAATTGGCGGGGATCTTCGGACTGGGGCTGGTGCAGCCGTAACCCAGGGCGGGCGGGATCACCAGCTCGCGCACACCGCCCACCTTCATTCCCGGAACTCCCTCGACCCATCCTTCGATCACCTTGCCGGCCGCCAGGGTGAGTGAGACCGGCTTGCCGTGGTTGTCAACGGCGCTGCTGTCGAAGACGGTGCCGTTGGCCAACTTCCCCACGTAGGTCACGCTCACGGTGGAGTCGA
>JAJYWM010000069.1 GCA_021791455.1 bacterium
CGACGTCGACCGCCTGTCCGCCTTCTTCGACATCATTCAGCAGGATCCCGTCATCAATCAGGTGAAGCTGATAGCCGAACCGTGGGACGTGGGCGAGGGAGGCTATCAGGTGGGCAACTTCCCCCCTCTCTGGTCCGAGTGGAACGGCAAGTATCGCGACACCGTGCGGGATTACTGGCGGGGAGCGGAGCGCGGGGTCGCGGAGTTCGCCTACCGCCTCACCGGCAGCTCGGACCTCTACGCCTCCAACGGGCGCCGCCCCTTCGCCAGCGTCAACTTCGTCACCTGCCACGACGGGTTCACCCTGGCGGACCTGGTCGGCTACGACCACAAGCACAACGAGGCCAACGGCGAGGACAACCGGGATGGCACCGATGACAACAGATCCTGGAACTGCGGCGCCGAGGGTCCCACCGAAAACCCGGAGGTCAACCAACTGCGGCAACGGCAGCAGCGCAACTTCCTCGCCACTCTGATGCTCTCCCAGGGGGTACCCATGCTGCTGGCGGGGGACGAGTTCGGGCGCAGCCAGGAGGGCAACAACAACGCCTTCTGCCAGGACAATGAGATCTCCTGGGTCGACTGGTCACTGGTGGAGCGGAACTCCAGCTTGCTCGAGTTCACCCGGAGGATGATCCGGCTGCGCCACGATAACCGGGTCCTGCGCCGGCGGCGGTGGTTCGAGGGCATCACTCTGCACGGCCAGGGAGTCTCGGACATCGGATGGTTCACCCCCCAGGGCGATGAGATGACCGACGAGGAGTGGGGGCAGGGGTTCGTGAAGTCGATAGCCGTCTTCCTCAACGGACGCGCCAACCTCTCTCCCAACCTGCGGGGCGAGTCGGTGACCAGTGCCAGCTTCTGTTTGCTCTTCAACGCCCACAGTGACACGGTGGAATTCCGTCTGCCCACGATCGAGTGGGGAGACGGTTGGGAGCTGGTTGAGGACACCAATCTGGGCCCCAACGCTCCCCGGGGCGCGCACATCCACGCCGGCGAGGTGGTGGGAGTCGGCGCACGCTCGCTGGTCATCCTCATGCGGCGTGACTGAGGCGCCGCCGCGGCTGTGTCTGGTGGTGCACTTCCATCAGCCGGTGGGCAACCTCGATGAGGTGGTGCGCCACGCGGCCCAGGCATGCTACCGCCCCTTCCTGGACATCATCGGACGCCATCCCGGGATCCCCTGGACCCTGCACTATTCGGGCTGTCTTCTGCGCTGGTTGGAGGGCAACGAGCCGGATATCGTGGCAGCCCTGCGGGCCCTGGTCGACCAAGGCGTGGTTGAACTCATGGGCGGGGGGATGGAGGAGCCGATCCTGGCGTCCATTCCGGAGGGCGACCGTCAGCGGCAGATAGCCCGCCTGCGCGAGCACCTGGTCGAGGTCTACGGCAGCTCACCCAAGGGCCTTTGGCTGACCGAACGGGTCTGGGAGCCAGAACTGGCGGCCAGCCTGAGCCGCGCCGGCATCCACCACACGGTGGTAGACGACACCAGCCTGCGCGCGGTCGGCGTCCCCCAAGGGCTGGAAGCCGGGCCCTGGGTGACAGACCACCTGGGGGAGGCCACCCGCCTCCTTGGTGCCAGCCGAAGCCTGCGTTACCTGATCCCGTACGCCAGGCCGGAGGCCATCCTCGCAGAGGTGGACAAACTGGGCCCCGGCGGCTTGGCCGTGTACGCTGACGATGGCGAGAAGTTCGGCGAGTGGCCCGACACCAACGAACAGGTCTACGGCAGGGGCTGGCTAGATCGTCTGCTGTCCGCCCTGGAAGCGGGAGCTGCTCGAGGGCGTCTGGAGGTCGCCTTCCTCTCCCAGGGTGCCTCGCTGCCGCCCAGGGGCCGGGTGTACCTTCCATCGTGCTCCTACGACGAGATGATGACCTGGGCACTGCCGACGCCCGCGCGCAGCCGCCTCGAACAGGCGCTGGCGGGACTCGAAGGCTCACGCCTGGAGCCGGCGGCAGACTTTCTGCGGGGCGCTCCCTGGCAGGGGTTCTTGGCCAAGTATCCGGAGGCGTCCCGCCTCCACCAGGAGATGCTTCGGGTCAGCCGGGAAGTGGAGAGAGCCGGCAGCCCGGAGAATGCCGTCGAGCACCTGCACATGGCTCAGTGCAACTGCGCCTACTGGCACGGCACCTTCGGCGGCGCCTATCTCACCTTCCTCCGCCTGGCGCTCTGGCACCACCTGGTGGCGGCCGACCTGGTGGCGGCAAGAACCCTTGGAGAAGCTCCTAGGACGGGACTGGACGTGGCTGACCTTGACTCCGACGGCTGGGAGGAGGTGCGGCTCTGGGCCCCCTGGGGATACGCGACCGTGGCCCCGAGAAGGCGGGGCCAGCTCGTGGACCTGATCTCGTTCGCTGGTGAGGCCAACCTGGTGGCGGTCATGGGGCGCCACCAGGAGGCTTACCATCTGGAGCCCGCGCCCAGGCCACGGGCCAGCGCCGACCTGGAACTTGGAGTGCTCACCGCTCCAACTGGTGCCTCCCCGGATCGGCTGGAGTTCGACACCGACGAGACCGGGGCGCTGGCAGACTCCATCGATGGAAAGGCCTGCGACGGCGACTACTCCTGGGAGCCCCTCCAGACGGGTGTCCGGCTGGCCTGGTCCGGCCGCGGCCTTCGGCTCGAGAAGGAGCTGCGGGCGACGGGCCTGG
>JAJYWM010000377.1 GCA_021791455.1 bacterium
CGGCTAAACTGGGAGGCGGCCCGCATGGCTCAATTGGTTAGAGCAGGGGACTCTTAATCCCAAGGTTCCAGGTTCGAGTCCTGGTGCGGGCACCACGATCTGAACTCCAAGTGCTAGGCTAGCGCGGTGCCCGAGCGGCTTGTGGCTTCGGTTGACAGCAGTTCTGACAGCAACCCGGAACGGACTGGGACGGCCGCAGCCGCACTTCCACGGACACGAGCCCACCGCAGGGGCAACCGTGAGGGAAGCATCTACCAACGCGGCGATGGCCGGTGGGTGGCTTGCGTGACCGAGCCCTCGGGGCGTCGCGTCTACCGATACTCCCGCACTCGGGCCGCGGCCGCGGCCAAGCTGGCAGTGGCGCTGAAGGCGGTCCAGGAGAACAACCCGTTGCCGCCGGAGAGAGAAACTGTCGCCAGCTACCTCGCCCGCTGGCTAGAGGGTAGCGCCCGGCCGAGCGTCCGCCCGATGACCTACATCAGCTACGAGGCCATCGTCAGGCGACACCTGGTGCCGGAGCTGGGGCAGATCCGGCTCTCCCGGCTCACCCCCGGCGAAGTCCAGGCGATGATGAACCGAAAGCTGGCCCAGGGCCTGTCGGCGCGGCGGGTAGATTACCTGCGCTCAGTCCTTCGTCGGGCACTGAATGACGGCATGCGTTTCGGCCTCATCGGCCACAACGTGGCGGCCTTGGTCCGCCCTCCGAGGGGCCCCCGCTACGAGGTCCGACCGCTCGACCCCGATGAGGTCCGGCATCTCTTGAGAGCCGTCCGGAACGACCGCCTGGAGGCCCTGTACGTCGTGGCTGTCACTTTGGGCCTGCGCCAGGGGGAGATCCTGGGGCTGAGCTGGGCTGACGTCGACCTCGGCGCGGGGCGGCTGCAGGTCAGGCACGCGCTGCAGCGGTTTGACCACGCGTATCACCTGGTCGAGCCGAAGTCGGCCCGCAGCCGGCGGACCCTCCTGCTGCCTCTGGCGGCGAGGTCCGCTCTGGAGAGGCACCGCCGCCGACAAGAGGAGGAGCAAAGCCAGGCCGGGGAGCTGTGGCAGGACCACGGCCTGGTCTTCACGACCGCCATCGGCGGGCCGCTCGACTCGACCGGCGTGACTGCGGCTTTGCAGCGGCACCTGGCGCGGGCGGGCCTGAGGCGGCAGCGCTTCCACGACCTCAGGCACGCCTGCGCGTCCCTGTTGCTGTCACGCGGGGTCAGTCCCAGGGTGGTGATGGAGATGCTGGGCCACTCCCAGATCAGCCTGACGCTGGACACGTACACCCACGTCCTGCCAAGCCTCCTGTCGGACGCGGCGGGCCAGATGGACGACCTGCTGCGCGACGATGAGCTCGTGCCGGATTCCGCCCCCGGGGCGGTGCGGGCGGCCTACCCTGGACCGGAGGCAAGCGGTGCGGACACGGCATCCCTGCCTGGGCGATCTTCGATCCGCCAGCGATTCAGTGGGGTACGGCCCCCTTCTCCGGAAACTCCTTCCAGCCGACAGGGCCAGCAGTAATGGGACCGGATCCCGCCAGCGGCGGCGGTTCAGCGCCCCGACGACGCTCCACCGGGAGATCGTGCTGAGGGCTCACTACCGGCGATGAACTTGCTTGGATACTGCCCGATCTCGTTGCGATCCCGGCCCTCGGTATTTTGAGACCACGGTGTTACAGGGGCTCGTGGTCTCGCCGAGACCTTCACGAAGAGTCGGTGCAATACCCACGGCCGACCGGGGCCATCGAAGCTGTCGTGCGCTCACAGGTGCCGGTGGACTCATCCGCCGGGATTCGACAACTGGTCGCCGAGGGGACAGGCCGGGGCCCCCAGCGGCAGTGGACCGGGACCGGTGATCGGCGCAAGCGCTTCTGCCCAGGGGGCAGCGGCTGGGTGAGTTCCATCCGTGGCTCCGTCCGTGGCTCGCCCTCTTCGTCTCGGGACGCCTCCCGACGCCGACGAGCTGCGGGACGGCTGCCGCCAACGCAGGGCTGTCCGGGCCGGACGCCCGCGGGGCGCCATGGGGCGCCGCGAGCGTCCCGACCCGCGCCCGTGTTGGGCCCCGTCGGGACGGGCACCTCGTCGGCAGGGACCCGTCGTCCGCCTCCAACCCCGCCGCGGGTTGATCGTTCACGCTGCGGCCAGCTCCAGGCCCGTCCTGGGGGCCCATGGGCAAGCCCCCCCAGGCGCCATCCGGCGCGAAGGCAGTTGGCCGGCGACCGCCACGGTCGGCAGCTACTCAGGCGTAAGGTTTCCCGCCGCCGATCGTCTTCTCAATCATGGACGCGCCCCGACCTTCTGGTGGTGAGCGGGGCGTGAGCGTTCACGGCGCCGATGGCGACGCGCCTCTAGACCTGCTGTACCGGGAGCACGGGCCTGTGATCCACCGCTACTGTCTGCTCCGCATCGCGGACCCCAGCGACGCTGAAGACGTGGCCGCGACGGTGATCGAGCGAGCCGCACGCGCCTACCAGCGAGACCAGCCCGATCCTGCCCTGGTGCGAGCTTGGCTCCTGCGGATCGCCCACAACGCCGTGGTAGACCACCTGCGAGCCCGGGGAAGAGGATTCCGAATGCTCCAATCATTGGTTCGGGCCGGCCTCCCTGGTCGGGATCCGGAGTCAGAGGCCATGGCGCACCTCGAACTCGCCGAGGTGCTGGCAGCCG
>JAJYWM010000003.1 GCA_021791455.1 bacterium
TGGTGCCACGGTCGGCGTGCCACCACTGCGCCACCAGCTCCGGGGTGGTGTAGGCGCGGTAGACCAGGGCGCGCGGCGCCGCGAATTCGCGGGTGATCAGGATCTGGTCATCCCTGGGGAGCGTGACCAGAGCCCGACGTCTCAGCTCCATTGCCATCTCGGCGTTCCTCCTGTGATTCCAGCGTCTGCAGCACCATCTCCATGCGGTCGAACGCCTGCGACCAGCTCTCCTCGTACCGCCGCAGCCACTCGTGGATCGGCCGCAGCGCCGCGCCGTTGAGCCGGTAGAGCCGCCGGCGGCCCTGGTCCCGGCGGGCCACCAGGCCCACGTCGCGAAGCACCCTGAGGTGCTTGGACACGACCGGCTGGGCGACCCGCAGGCTCCAGGCCAGCTCGCCGACCGAACGCTCACCCCCCGCCAGGGCATCGAGGATCTCCCGGCGGCGCGGCTCGGCCACGGCGTTGAAGGCGTCGCTGGTGGTCGATGCCCGGGCCATGGCTGGAGAATACATGCCTATATCGGCACGTGTCAACCCGGATGCGGCTCCCGATGCGGGTCCACCGTTTCGAGGGGGACGGGACGGTCCGGCGCTGGCCGGCGAGCCGGGGGATCGCTTCAGCAGCTGTGCTCACGGCCAGCTTCCCTTGAAGTGATCCGGCGCGCCGCGCCATACTGGGCTCCAGGATCCAGTTCACGCCCGGCTCCGCCAGCGCCGGCGGGGCATCGCCATAGCCGGTCGGCCCCAGAGCCGGCGCAGCCCCGCAGATGAAGGAGAGCCACCTGATGACCCAGTCCGACCAGATCGCCACCTACTTCCCGACCCGCCTGGCAGCGGTCATGCGCTGGTCCGACGGGGAGCAGGCGTATCGCGGGGCGGAGGCGGCGGCCCGGGCGGGAGTCGGGTCGGTTGAGGTCACCTCGGGCACCCCTGGGGCGTTCAAGACCATCGCCCACCTGCGGAAGGAGTTCGGCTCGAGCTGCCACTTCGGTGGCGGGACGATCACCAGCGCTGAGCTGGCAGAGTCAGCGCTCGGGGCGGGGGCCGAGTACCTGGTCACCCCGTACCTGGTCCCCGAGGTGGCCGAGGTGGCCCGGCAGGCCGGGGCCCTCCTGGTGATGGGGGCCAGCACCCCCACCGAGATCGCCCGGGCGATGGAGCTGGGGGCAGGTCTGGTGAAGGTGTTCCCGGCCAATCCCCTGGGCGGGCCTGAGTACATTCGCGCCGTCCGGGGGCCGATGCCCGAGGTGCCCCTCTGGGTCAGCGGGATGGTCGGGATCGGCGATGTCACCGAGTACCTCGCTGCTGGGGTCAGGGTGGTGGGGTTGACCAATGACCTCTTCCGGCCCGGCCTACTCCGGGAGGAGAGGTGGGGGGAGATCACCGAGCTCTGCCGGCGGGCGCTGGCGCAGGCGGCCCCGCTCCCCGTCTGACCGGGGCGCCCTCAGTCGCAGTTCAGAAGGCAGGCCGCCAGGCCACCTTGGGGTCGGGCGGGAGGCCGAGTCCCAGTTCGGCCATGACCTCTCCGACCAGGTAGATCGACCCGAGGGCGATCACCGCCCCATCGGGACCGGCCAGCTCCCGTGCTCGGGAGAGCGCCGCCGCCACCGGCACCAGTCGCTCCGAGCTCCCGGGCCACTCGCGGGCCAGGACCCCGGGGTCCACCGCCCGGATGGCGTCGGCCCTCGTGAAGACCGCCGCCCGGAGGGGCAGGGACGAGAGCCGGGCCAGCATCCCTGAGTGGTCGTGGTCGCCCATGGACCCGAACAGCAGCACCGCCTGCCTGCCCCCGGTGGCCGCCCGCAGCTCCCCGAGGACCGCCTCGACGGCCGCCGGGTTGTGGGCCGCGTCCACCAGCACGGTGGGGGAGGTGGCCACCTTCTCCAGCCGCCCCGGCCAGCGGACCCCCCGCAAACCCTGCCGGACCGCTGCCTCACCGATCTCCGCTCCCAGCAGCCGGCCCAGGCCGTCCGTGGCGGCCACGGCCACGGCGGCGTTGGCCCCCTGCACCTGGCCGGTCACCCCCAGCTCGAGCTCGGCCAGCTCCCGGGCTCGGGTCCGGACCCGCAGTCCCGCCGCCTCCCAGGCGTATTCGATCCCCTCCCCGAGCTGCCAGAGCTCGGCGCCCACCCCCGCGGCGGCCGCCCGCACCACCGGCACGGCCTCCCCCAGGGCCCCGGAGATGGCCAGGTCACCCGGCTTGAAGATCGCCGCCTTCTCGCCGGCGATCTGGGCCACGGTGTTGCCCAGCTGCGCCTGGTGGTCCAGCCCCACCGAGACCACGACCGCCACCCCGCCGTCCCAGACGTTGGTGGCGTCCAGCCGCCCTCCCAGCCCCACCTCGCACACGGTGACCTCGGCACCCCACTCCCGGGCGGCGAGAAACCCCATCGCCGTCAGGAGTTCGTGGTGGGTGGCGTCCACCCCCCCTCGGCGGGCGGCCTCCAGAGCTTGGGCCGCCAGGCGGGAGAACTCCTCCTCCGAGACCGGGCGCTCCCCCAGCTGGACCCGCTCCCGGTAGCTGGTGAGATGGGGCTTGGTGAGGAGTGCCACGCGCAGCCCGGCAGCCCTGGCTATGGCCGCGACCAGGGCGCAGACCGAGCCCTTGCCGTTGGTGCCCGCCACCAGGACCCCTGTGAGCTGGTCCT
>JAJYWM010000326.1:0-2272 GCA_021791455.1 bacterium
CGGGCCGCGGCCCGGGATGACAGTTGGCCGGCGGTCGGGAATCAGAGGCAAACTCACCTTCGGGGCGAGGGCGCTGGGATGGGGATCTGGTGCCATATGACCATCCTAGTCGGTCCCCTGAGAGGGAAGTGCCAATCCGACCCCGGACCGGCAAGGCCTCGCCGCCTCAGTAGATCGCCGTCTCCGCCGTTACCGACTCCAGCCAGGCCTTGACCGCCCCTAGGAAGAGCGCGGCCGCCGAACCGTCATTGATGCGGTGGTCGAAGCTGAGGCACAGGTTCATCATCGGCCGAATGGCGATCGCGTCCCCGACCACCACCGGCCGCTTGATCACCGCGTCCATCACCAGGATGGCGGCCTGGGGCTGATTGATGATCGCCTGCGACATCACGGTCCCCAGTGCTCCCGCGTTGTTGAGGGTGAAGGTCCCGCCCTCCACATCCTCCAGGCGGGAGCGGCCCGCCCGAGCCCGGGCGATCAGCTCGGAGCTCGCCTGCGCCAGACCTGCGATCGAATACCGGTCCGCCTCCCGGACCACCGGCACGATCAGCCCATCGGGTACGCTCACCGCCACCCCGAGGTTGATCTCCCGCCGCAACACCACGGCATCGTCTTCGAACACGGAGTTCATGCTGGGAACCGCGCGCAGAGCCAGGCAGGTCGCCTTCATCGCGAATGGAAGAAAGCTGAGGTCGACGCTGGTGGCCTCCCGGAACCGCTGGCGGTTGGCGGCCCGGGCCATGGTTACCCCACTCATGTCCACCTCGACCATGGTCCAGGCGTGGGGGGAGACCTGGCGGCTCCTGACCATGTGCTCGGCGATCGCGCGCCGCATCGGGCTGAGCGGGACTCTCTCGCCCGGTCTGGCGGGCGCGGGCTGCGGGGCCTGCGGGGCCGCAGTCACGGCCGGGGCGCTCATGGTGGACGCTGACTGGCCCGACTCAAGGAAGAGCAGCACGTCACGCTTGGTGATCCGCCCCTGGAACCCGGTGCCCCGCACACGGGACAGATCGACCCCGTGCTCGGTCGCAAGCGATCGCACAGCCGGACTGATGAACCCCTGAACCTCCGGGAGGCGGGGCTCGCCCGTGGGAGGCGGCGGCGCCGGGCTGGCGGCGGGCGGAGTGGCCGGAGCAGGCAGCTCCGACGCCGGAGCGGCGGGGACAGCGGATACCACTGGGTCAGGCGCCCCATGGTCCTCCACAGGGGCCTCGCCGTCGATGTCCTCGGCCCCGTCCAAAGTGCAGATGGGCTCCCCAACGGTCAGCCGCTGGCCCTCGGCGGCCAACAGCTCTCCCACCGTTCCGGAGGCGGGCGAGGGCACCTCAGCGGTCACCTTGTCCGTGATCACCTCGACCAGGGAGTCGTACTTGCTCACCTGCTGACCGGGTTGCACGAGCCAGGACCCGATCGTACCCTCCGTCACCGACTCCCCGAGCTGAGGCATTTTGACCGTGATCGCCACTTCTTCGATCCCCTTGAGATTGCGCTTGTCAGTAGGCCGCGAGCTGCCGCAGCTTGGCTTCGATCTTGTCCGGCCCCAGGCAGTACACCTCGGCCAGCGACTCCGCGAACGGGATCGCGGGAATCTCCGGTCCACCGATCCGCATCACCGGGGCATCGAGTTCCTGAAAGCACTCCTCGGCAACGACGGCTGCCACCTCTGCCCCGACGCCGACGGCCAGGTTGGCCTCGTGGGCAACCAGGACCTTGCCAGTCTTCCGTGCGGTCTCGACGATGAGGGAGCGGTCGAGGGGCCGCACCGTGCGCAGGTCGATGACCTCGACCTCGAGCCCATCCTGAGCGAGCCGCTCCGCCGCCGCCAACGCCTCGTGGACGGTCGCTCCATAGGTGATGCAGCTGATATCCCGGCCGGCCCGAGCAACTCGGCCCTGGCCGATGGGCACCACGTACTCCTCAGCCGGCACATCCTCGCGGAGGGAGCGATAGAGCGCCTTGTGCTCGAAGAAGCACACAGGGTCGGGATCCCGGATGGCAGCCAGGAGAAGCCCCTTGGCATCGGTCGGTGTGGAAGGGATCACCACCTTGAGCCCGGGCACGTGCGCGAAGAGCGCCTCCAGACTCTGGGAGTGGTAGAGGGCGCCGTGCACATGGACACCGCCCCCACAGGGAGCCCGAATCACCATGGGACAGCTCCAGTCCCCGTTGGAACGGTACCGGATCTTGGCCGCCTCGCTGATGATCTGGTCCATGGCGGGAGGAATGAAGTCGAGGAACTGGATCTCAGCGATCGGCCTCAGCCCGGCCAACG
>JAJYWM010000326.1:2282-2642 GCA_021791455.1 bacterium
TGCGCAGCCGATGGCGACGCCCACGATCGCGGCCTCGGCCAGCGGGCTGTCGATCACCCGCTCCTCTCCGAAGGCGGCGAAGAGCCCCGCCGTCGCCCCGAACACCCCTCCTTTCGGTCCGACATCCTCCCCCATGACCAGGACCCGGTCGTCGCGACGCATCTCGTCTTCCATGGCACTGCGGATCGCCTCGACGTAGGTGATCTCGGCCACCGTCAGGCCTCCCCGTACACGTGCAGTAGTGCCGTCGCTGGATCCGGTGGCGCGGCCCGATCGGCCTCCTGCTGGGCCGCATCGATCAGCCGCTGGCATTCCTGACGGATCTCGTCGGCCTCCCCCTCCTGGAGCGCACCCAGGGAC
>JAJYWM010000245.1 GCA_021791455.1 bacterium
GTGGACTTCGCAATCCTCTCCAACGCCGCTCGTTCTTCCCCTCGCACCGGCAACGGCTCCGCAGCTGGCATCATCTTCATACTGCCAGCTTACCGGGTTCAGCTATTTCAACGACGGACCACTAGTGGACCGCTCCATGAGTCTGGCAGCGAACTCGGCGACGATCTGGGGATCTGCGCTCAGGCCCACGACCTCGGCGTGGGCCACCGATTCGCCCCGGTACAGAGCGACGAATGTGACCACTGGGGTGCCTCCAATTGACCTCCGTGGAGCCCCGCCGGCTCCTACCCCATACCCGCAGTCAGCCGGCCGAACCGTGACAACTTGGTCTGCGGAGCCCGCACCGAGCCACCGGCGGCGCCCCACTCCCGCTCAGTTGGGATTGGCCACGCGCCCAGTGGTTACCGGCCGAGGATGACTCTGGCGACCCTTCGGGCCCGACGAAGTTCTTGCCTCGCCGCATCCGGGCTGATGTGAAGCTGCCGAGCCACGTCGGCAGTGGGCAGGCCGTCCCTCGCCGCCTCAAGCAGGAGGAACTCGCGCTCGGCCAGCCGACCCCGGTCACGGGCGTCCGCTAGCCGCTCCCACTCCAAATGGGCTAGAGCTACTTCCTCGACGGCGGAGGTCTCGTCGGGTGCCCGGCGCAGGCTACGTTTGGTGGAGTCTGGGGCTGACTCTGACTCCGACCCTTCACCGTCGGCGGGGCGCTTGGACCGCGCTTGTGCCCTCCGTCGCGGGATCGCCTCGCCGGGCGTCTCGGCCAGGGCGTCGGCGACCAGGGCCTTCTGCGTTTCGTGCCGCAGCCCTCGGAGACGGACCTCCATCCGCCCCAGGCCGATGGCGGAGGCGGGCGGCGTTATGGCTGCCGTGGGAGTTTGCCAGATCGCACTCTCCGCCTTCGCAAGATCGCTGCCTGGGCCTAGATGCGCCAACAATTTCGGATCTGCCCCCTCCCGGATGGCCTCTTTGAGAATGAAGTCGCCCCTCATTCCGGCCAGCGTCGCGAGCGTCTCGAAGGGTGTGACAGCGGACGGTCCGGATTCGGTGGTGGCATCGGCGGCCCGCTCAGCGTCGGCGAGCATGGCTCGGAGCGAACCGGCCTTTGAGCCTTCAGGATCGTCTTCGATGAGTTGTTTCACCGCCCGAAGGAGCAGGCGGTAGGCGGTCAGCGGGTCGGCTCCCGGGTCACCTTCGAATGCGGCGACCATCTTCTCGATGGCGGCTGGCACTTCGGCGGCCATCGCGTTCACCGTCTCCTCAAGCCCGGTGACCTCCGCCGCTTCCCAGTCAAAAGTCTCGGGGTCAGTGCCGGGATCTACTTTGATGCGGCTTGGGTCGATGAGGTCCCGGAAGCGAGGATCGCGCACCTCGGTCTCGAGCAAGCCTTGCACAAGCTCCCGATTGGCTGCCAGCCACTTTTGCACCTCCTGGGCCGAGAGCGATCGCAGCGCCCGGGGCAGCTCCTGCAGCCACGGCGCAGCGGAGCTTGGCCCCGGGTCGGCCGGAGCGTCCGAGTCCGGCTCAACAGGACGGGTCACTTGTCCCCCAGCAGCGCGCGCGACATGGCCTCGTAGGCGTCGGTCGGGCTGAGGTGGGAGTAGACCTGCTGGATCATGTCCAGCGAGGTGTGGCCGACGATCACGGCCAGCTGTACAGGGTTCATGCCCTGGGCCAGCATGTGGGTCACGAAGCTGTGCCTAAAGAGGTGAGGATGGACCCGATCCGGGATCGCGCAGCGCTGGCCGAGGCCCCGGACCAACTGCTCCACCCCCGAGGTCGTCAGCGACTCGTACTCGCCTGTGGTGGCGCTGCGACGCAGCCCCAAGAAGATTCTGTCACTGGCAGCGTCCTGCGGCCTGACTTTGGTCATGTAGCGCTCGAGCCGCCGGGCCAGCCTGGGCATGATTGGCACCTGCCGCTCGCGGTCCCCCTTGCCGTGGACGCGGAGGAAGCTGCCCCGGTCCCGTTGGATCAAGTCGCCGGTCCGCAGGCCAACCAGCTCTCCCACCCGGAGGCCACAGTCGGCGAGGAGCCGGACGATCAGGCGGTCACGCTCGGTTGCGGCCGAATCCTCCAGGGCGGTGATCTGAGCCCGAGTGAGCACGTTGGGGAGGGAGCGCGGGAGCCTGGGGAGCGGGGCCGTCGCCCCCTCGCCGACTCCCTCTCCTTCTCTCTTCGCCCACCGTGCCCACTGGTTGACGGCGCGGAGGTAGGCGTGGACGGAGTGCCGGGAGAGCGTCTCGCCCACCCGGCCAGGACGGGCCAGAAGCTCCGCCGCCAGGTGCTCGAGGGCCCGCGGCGTGACGTCGGAGGGTGCCTGCAGCCCCTCCCGCTCAGCCCAGGGGAGGAAGACCTTGCGCAGCGGCCAGCCATACCCCTGGTCAACGGTCTTGGGGGAGAGCCCCCGGGCCCGGCAACTGATGAGGTAGTCCTCCACCGATCTTGCGAGCCGGCTGGGCACCTCCGGCGGGAGGACCCGGAGCGATTGAGATCGAACCATGCCTCCCTCCATCTCCGGTAGAGCGATTAACTTTTGCAGCGGTTTGGGGTGGGCCACCGCTGCACCAGAGCGTCTGCCTTGCGGTTATTGGGGTCAGGTTAGGCTCGGATGGAATGGTTGTCAAGACCGGGAAACGATCT
>JAJYWM010000121.1 GCA_021791455.1 bacterium
GGTGGCCCGGCGCCGGCCGCCCATCCTCATCAACCTGGAAAGCATTCTCATCCCGGTCACGATCCCTCCTTAAGTCGCGGCCGCTAGCGGACTTCGGGGGCGTGTTGGGACCCCCAAAACAGACGTTGGAAGGCCGTCAGGTGACGGCCGGCGTACACCGGAGCTGGCGCGCAACCTGCCCCTGGTGCCGCCTGGCGAATCGTTGGCGGGGCCATCCCCATCAGTCGCCGCTCACTTCTCTGGTGATCTCGCTCGCGGACGCACCCAGAGTGGTGTCCGCTCGATGGTCGAGCGGCTCGACGTACCCCTTGATCAGTCGTGCGTAGGCCCCCTCGAGGTGCACCCGGATCATCTCCAGCGCCCTTTCGGTGTCGTGGGCGGCCATGGTCTCCACCAGCTCCCCGTGCTCCCGGTGGCCAACCTCGCTGAAGTCCGGATTCACGAGGTTGCGGGTAAGGAGGAAGCGGAAGATGTGCGAGCGGAGCATGGTCCAGCAGGCGTAGAGCCGGTCGTGGCGTGCGGCTTGGTACACCAGGTCGTGGAAGGCGACGTCCAGCTCGGCGTATTCCCGGGGGCTCAGGCGTGCGGCGGCCTCGGGCATTCGGTTGGCCAGCTCGCGGAGGCGGCCCAGGTCCTCCGGGGTGGCCCGCGCTATGGCGAGCCGCACGGCGAGGCTCTCCAGGCTCGCCCGCAGGCTGTAGACCTCCTCCACATCCTGCGCGGTGAGCCCGACCACGATGGCGCCGCGGTGGCTGCGGATGGCCACCAGCCCCTCATGGCCCAGCTGGGCGAAGGCGTCCCGCACCGGGCTTCGGCTCACCTGCAGCGCCGCTGAGATCTCCGCCTCGCGCAGGTGCTGGCCGGGCTTGAACCTCCCCGTGACGATAGCCTCCCTCAACCGGTCCGCCACCTCATCGGAGAGGACCCGGTGGGGAACCGCGGTCAGGGCTTGGGCTTCGCTGAAGTCATCCGGCACGGTGGATGTCATATTGTCGACAATCCATCTATCTGTCAAGTCCCCGGGCAGGGGACCCGGTGAGGTTCCGACCCGAGGTGCGGCGGTGCGGTCCCTTCGAAGGCTGTCGCCGAGGTCGCCGGGCCTTGCCGTCCCCTTCACCCCAACGCCGCCTGGGTCCGAAGGCTGATCGCCTCGGACACCTGGAACGCGTCGAAACGGAGCCCCGTGGCCTGCCCGGCATCCAGGGCGGCAAGGTAGGCGAAGGCGGGGGCCAGGCGGCTGGGGGAGATCATCCGCTCCCTCATCTCCGGGGTGTAGTGCCCCCACGACATGGGGGTGTCGATCGGGGCTCCCGTGGTCGCGGTGTTCACCGCGATGTTGAACTCAGCGCCCTCAATGCTGAGTACCTTCATGAGCCCCTCCTGGCCATGCTTGGCGGGGGTGTAGGCGGACTCCAGGGGGAAGCCCCGCAGGGCGGAGCCTGAAGAGATGAAGACGATGCTCCCGTGGCCCTGAGCGATCATCTCGTCCCAGACCCCCTTGGCCAGGACGAATGCGCCCTGCAGGATGATGTCCAGCTCCCGGCGCCAACCCTCGAAGGTCCATTCCCGAAACGGGCGCGGCGTCAGGACGGCGGCGTCGTGGATCAGGGCCCGCGGCGCCCCCACCTGACGCACGGCCTGCTCCACGGAGGCCTGGGCGCTGGCGGCATCCGCCAGGTCCGTCACCAAGGGGAGCGCTTGGACCCCGAGCTCCTGGAGCTCGCGAGCTAAGGTGGCCAACTTGCCCTCCTGCACGTCGAAGAGGACCAGGTTCATGCCCCGTGCCGCCAGCTCCCGGGCGATCGCGTTTCCCAGGCCTTCCGCGGCGCCGCTTAGGAAGCACCACTGGCCGCGGATGTCATGCAGACCCATCAACCCCCCTCCTGAATTGAGCGCTGTTGGCGGCCGGCGCTGGCATGACGACGGTGCGCATCCACGGTGTACCACATATTGTCGACAATCATCGTTGGTGTCAAGCCCCTCGGCGTCCGTCCTCGCGGCTCAGGCGCGAGGCTCGGACCGGACCTCGGTCCAGGACCGGGAGCGGTGCGAGGCCTCGACCGCGTTGATCACCTCCTGCACCGCGGCCCCCTGGGCGAAGTCGCCCTGGTTGTCATCCTTGCCCGAGGTGATCTCCTCCACGAAGCTGCGGATCAGGTTGCCGTAGCAGGTCTCCTCCCAGCCGTGGCCGGCTTCGTGCTGGGGCGGGAAGAACTCCTCGGGGATGGGGAGGCGCCGGAACTCCACCTGGTCGGCGGTGGCCCCCCAGAGGCGCTGCCACTCCCCGTTCTCCTCGACGATCCGGCAGATAAGGGCCCCGCGGTCGCCGTACAGCCTGGCCTCCACGCCGGGGTAGTTGCCCACGGTGACGTAGCTGCTCTGGATCGTCCCCAGAGCCCCATTGGAGAACTTGGCGATGAAGACGTCGCCGTCATCCAGGTTGATCGGCTCCCGGACGCTGTCGAGGTTGGTGCGGCGGCGCTCCGGCACGAAGTTGCGCAGCACTCCCACCGTCTCCTTGATGCCGGACCCGGTGAGCATCAGCCCGATGTCGATGATGGGGGCGCCATAGCCCTCGAGGCTGGAGACGGTGATCGCCTCCTCCCCCGGCTCCCAGCCGCCCACCTGGTCAT